>NZ_JACNDE010000012.1:0-179511 GCF_017351415.1 Pseudomonas sp. FW305-25
GCGAGAGTGCTCGCCGGATAGAGGTGTCTGATGACCAAGCAACGTCGTTCCTTTTCCGCTGAATTCAAACGCGAGGCCGCAGCCCTCGTGCTCGATCAACGCTATAGCCATATCGAGGCCTGCCGGTCGCTCGGTGTGGTCGAGTCCGCGTTGCATCGCTGGGTGAACCAACTCCAGCAGGAGCGCAGCGGTGTTACTCCACAGACTAAAGCGCTGACGCCCGAGCGGCAGAAGATCCAGGAGTTGGAAGCCAGGATCGCTCGTCTTGAGTGGGAAAAATCCATTTTAAAAAACCGCCTCCCCGGCGCTCCGCGGCCCATTGGACTAGAAACACTACGTTCTACACTGATCCCACTGGACAGTGGTCGCTGGCTTTTTGGAGGCTAAGTCCCCGTCAAAAAACTTGACCCAGGGGAAGCTGTGGACCCGTTAGTGGTGGCATATTCCGTGACCCCGTTTAGGAAGGTGATTTGATCCGAGTCCCCGTCCAGTTCAACTTGACTGGAGGTGCTCATGAAAAAGCACGATCTAAAGCAGCGTGGGTTACCGGTTATTCATGATCATGCAGCCGGCATTGATATTGGCTCACGCTTTCATGTGATGGCTGTTCCTGCAGACCTTGCCAAAGAGTCTGTTCAAACTTTCCAGGCTTTCACTTCCGACTTGGAGCGCCTGGCCAACTGGTTGGTCAATCTCGATATAACGACGGTCGCGATGGAATCGACAGGCGTTTACTGGATTCCGGTTTACGAAATATTAGAAGCACATGGCCTTCAGGTCGTGCTGGCCAATGCCCGAGAGGCCCGCGCCGTACCAGGACGCAAAACCGACGTGAATGACGCACAGTGGATACAACGATTGCATGCCTGTGGGTTGCTACGGGCCAGCTTTCACCCTGATCGCGAAATCTCGGCTTTGCGCAGCTATCTGCGGCTGCGGGAGCGTCATCTCGACTATGCCGCGGCGCATATTCAGCACATGCAAAAGGCGCTGACGCATATGAATCTGCAACTGCACCATGTCGTGACGGATATCACCGGGGGTAACCGGTATGCGAATAATCCGTGCTATCGTGGCGGGTGAGCGGAGCCCCTCGGTATTGGCAGCCATGAGCGACACCCGTTGCAAAGCCGGTATCGAAGTCATTCAAGCCTCTTTGGTCGGCAACTATCAGCCAGAGCACGTTTTTGCTCTGACGCAGGCGCTGTCCATGTATGACGCTTATCAGGCGCCGCTGGAGGTTTGTGACCAGCAAATGGCACAGACGCTGATCACGCTCTCGCAGGAAAAGGCATCGCCAACTGAGCCGCTACCAAAACCACGGCATCGTACCCGGCAACCCAACGCGCTCAACTTCGATGTCCGTACCTTGCTCTATCAATTGGTCGGAGTCGATCTGACCCAGATCCACGGCATTGGCCCCTACCTGGCCTTGCGTTTGATTGCCGAGTGCGGCACGGATCTGAGTCGATGGCGTACCTGTCATCATTTCACTTCTTGGCCCACTCTCGCGCCCGGCTGTCGTATCAGTGGCGGCAAGGTCCTTTCGGCCCATACCCGTAAGACCAAAAATCGGGTGACCGCCCACCTGCGGTTAGCTGCGGTAACGGTCGGAAGAACGAACACGGCATTGGGTGCATTCTATCGACGCCTTGCGGCTCGAATCGGAAAAGCCAAGGCCGTTACGGCTACTGCTCGGAAGATCGCCATCCTGTTCTACAACGCCATGCGCTTCGGGATGAACTATCAAGATCCAGGGGCCGATCACTACGAGCAAAAATATCGGGAGCGAGTGGTGAAGGGCTTGTACCGACGCGCGGCTGAGCTTGGCTTCATGCTGCAACCGGCGGAAGGTATTTCTTAGGAAGGCTGCCGCGCTCTTGATGTCGGAAGAGCACGAGCGCACGCGCTGATTGATCAACTGAGGACCCAAGAGCCGGTTGATTGGCTTTGCGTGGTCTTTGATATCACTCGCTCGTGCTACTACGCCCATCGCCTCAGACGTCGAACTCCGGACGCTGAACGACTTCGGTTATGCAGTCGAGTCAATGAGCTGTTCACGCGGAGTCGAAGCGCGGCCGGCAGCCGCAGCATCGTGTCGATGATGAAGGAAGATGGCGAGCAAATCGGACGATTTAAGGTGCGTGGCCTAATGCGAGAACTGGCGTTAGTCAGCAAACAACCTGGATCACATGCCTACAAACAAGCGACGGTTGAGCGACAGGATATTCCGAACATCTTGAATCGAGAGTTTGAAGTGCCGGCACCCAACCAGGTCTGGTGTGGCGATATCACCTATATCTGGGCTCAAGGAAAATGGCATTACTTGGCTGTCGTGCTGGATCTCTACGCACGTCGAGTTGTGGGCTGGGCGCTGTCGAGCAAACCGGACACGGACTTGGTGATCAAGGCGTTGGACATGGCTTACGAGCAGCGTGGCCGGCCTCAAGGACTGCTATTTCACTCGGATCAGGGCTCGCCAGTTTCACCAACGGCTCTGGCGTTACCGCATGCACCAAAACATGAGCCGTCGTGGAAACTGTTGGGATAATGCGCCGATGGAGCGCGTGTTTCGCAGTTTGAGAACTGAATGGATACAGACCGTGGGCTACATGACGGTTCAAGACGCGCACCGAGACATCAGTCATTACCTGATGCATCGGTACAACTGGATTCGACCGCACCAGTTTAACGATGGGATAGCTCCGGCTCAGGCCGAGAAAAAACTTAACGTCGTGTCCGGGATTAGTTGACCACTACACACTCACCCGGATATACATCTTCAGATCGGTCCTTCCCCACCGCTCACCTACAACCTCCTGCGAGGAACACAACTAGATTATCTAGAGTAGAAAAACGGAAACCTTCCCAGCCAAAAAAAAAACCAGCACTATAGCTACAACAAACAGAAATCACGACGCCCGTAAAAAATCACGCCCCAAAGCATATACCCCTCCAAAAAACAAACCCAACATCAACCCAGCCAATATCACCATTGTTTTCCGAGGTTCAATAGGGCCCTCCACCTGATTAATAGCGCCATCCATACGATAAACTTCTACCCCCACAGGCGAAAACAACATTAGCGACCTGTAAAGATCATACTTAGCCTCTTGCCCCCTTAAGGAGGTTATAAATGGATCATCCGACTTTCGATTCTCAAGAGCCTGGATTTCCGCCCTAAGCGCTTTAGCTCCCCGCATATAGAGTGGAGTCTCCCGAGAATTAGAGACCTCAACAAATAGTTTTCCCGATACAGAAGGCGAGTCCAGAAGACCAATTGCACTGGCCACCTGCAAAGCCTCTTTCAGCTGGACAATATAATCCGCCCTTTTTTGCTGACCACCCTCACGCACAGCGGCAATCTGCTGAGCTAAGTTCATCGCCCTGACTTCAGCTTCGCGAGTTATATTTTTGATTAGCTCACGCTTAGCCGCCTCTCCAGCACGGATGACGAACTTATCCAGAAGTTCAGCCGACTTAGCAGGGCTATCCCCCTGCATCACGACCTGGTATCGCTCTGCAAGGTCTTTCCCAGGCGATGAAACGACCAGCCTCTTAGTGAATTCACTGTACAGCGCCGACTCCGAACGCTTGCGCCTAGTAGCATCCAAAGAAGGCAAATAAATATCATTGAAAAATGATCGACGCACCGACTCAGACTGGAGATTAAATAAAAAAGTAGAATATATTTCCTTTACCGTAAAGTAAGGCAACTCAGACTCTGAGGTTCGACCATAGTTTAAATTGGAAATATCATCCTGAGTTGGAGGAACAACATACACTTTTGCCTCATACAGCGGCACCTTAAAAAACGCATAACACACTGAAAAAAATACAACCACGAACGCAATACAGACAATTAATTTTCTTTGCTGCCAAAGCACAAAAAAAATCCTCTTAAGATCAACTTCATCAGCACTTGAAAAATCAACGGCACCATTCGACATAAAGAGAACCACTGCTAAATTAATTGATGACTTTGAAAAACCTTTCAGTAGCCAGAAAAACCTAATAATAACTTATAACAACGCAAGCCTTGTAACGATCGACCAAGCCAGAATTGACACTGTACATATCGACAAAGAGTTTACCTTCATCACTACAGCCACCAACATCACTAAGGATATCGCGTACGCTTACGCCTAATAACAAATCGCAACATTGGACCGACAACCATCCCAAACAACGAAGATAGTAGTATTAATGCAGAAATCGGCAAAAGCGGGGCGGACCACCCAAAGAGAGACAAAGTTACAACCTGCTGATTCTCAAGCACAAAAATCAAAATCGTTAGCGCAACAAGCAACACCAGCAGAATAAAAATGATGCGAGTAATAATTCGCCCCCCTCCAGCCGCCTGAACCATCAGATACCACCCTCTTCATCTTCATTAACTCGATCCCTCAATTCTTTGCCAGGCTTGAAGTGAGGTACAAACTTACCATCGAGACTGACAGATTGACCGGTTTTCGGATTCCGGCCGACGCGTGGCGCACGGTAGTGCAGAGAGAAGCTGCCAAAGCCACGGATTTCTATACGATCTCCTGTTGCCAAGCATTGGGACATTTGCTCAAGCATGGTCTTGATGGCCAGCTCCACATCCTTGGATGAGAGTAGCCCTTGATGGGTGACAATTCGTTCGATCAACTCCGACTTCGTCATATTTTTCCCTTCTTTTTCAAGCAGCTAGATAAGCGCTTCAAAGGTTTTAGCACGACCGGGGGATTTTGAACAGCCCAAGCATTGACTTATCTCCCCCCTTGCTAAAACGCCACAAACGAGGGCATTCAACAGCGCCTAAAACGAAAACTCCGCAGCAATTTGACCTCCCACCACGCCATCCTACTAGCGGCATATGACAAGCATGGTCCGAGTGAGGTAACCCGCAGGATTCCAGCCAAAGGGATAGTCACCCTCCTCGTCCTTGGCATCACTGGACCTGGTGATGACCTTATAGCCATCCCCCTTGCATTCACGCTCGGCACGCTTGTAGCACTTGCCCCATCCAGCCCCTAGACCGGAACAGTCGATCTCGATGCCGCTGACACCACGGACCGCATGGATCTTGGCATTGGTCGTACAGCCCACCAAAACTAGAACCGCGAAAATCACGATGAGATTTTTCATCTACTTCCTTATACGGGCAATCGCCCACCATCACTCAGCTCAAATAAGCCTAGCCCTGAATAGGTTATTGATCCGCTTAAGAAAATAGACACCCGAATGACTCTATTGGTTTCCCCCCCTCGACAGATGCAAGCCAGAACCCAAATCGCAGACACAAAAAAGGGCGACCGAAGTCGCCCTTTTTCTATGGTCTGACAGAACTTAGTTCTGCTTTTCCATCTGTGCACGCAACAGGTCGCCCAGAGTGGTAGGACCAGCAGCGATATCCGAAGCAGCTGGCTTGTCGCGCAGGCTCTGGATAGCTTCTTTCTCGTCTTCAACGTCTTTCGACTTGATCGAGAGCTGGATTACACGGCTCTTACGGTCAACGCTGATGATCTTGGCTTCAACTTCTTCGCCTTCTTTCAGGACGTTACGAGCATCTTCGATGCGATCACGGCTGATTTCGGAGGCTTTCAGAGTAGCTTCGATATCGTTGGCCAGGGTGATGATGGCGCCTTTGGCGTCAACTTCTTTTACAACACCCTTAACGATTGCACCCTTGTCGTTCTCTTGAACGTACTCGGAGAACGGATCGCTTTCCAGTTGCTTGATACCCAGGGAGATGCGCTCACGCTCTGGGTCAACCGACAGGATAACAGTGTCCAACTCGTCGCCCTTCTTGAAGCGGCGTACGGCTTCTTCGCCCACTTCGTTCCAGGAGATGTCGGACAGGTGAACCAGACCGTCGATGCCACCGTCCAGACCAATGAAGATACCGAAATCGGTGATCGACTTGATGGTGCCGGAGATTTTGTCGCCCTTGTTGAACTGGCCAGAGAAATCTTCCCATGGGTTAGATTTGCACTGCTTGATGCCCAGGGAGATACGACGACGCTCTTCGTCGATGTCCAGAACCATAACTTCCACTTCGTCGCCGACTTGTACGACTTTCGAAGGATGGATGTTCTTGTTGGTCCAGTCCATTTCCGAAACGTGCACCAGACCTTCAACACCTTCTTCCAGCTCAGCGAAGCAGCCGTAGTCGGTCAGGTTGGTTACACGAGCGGTAACGCGAGTGCTTTCTGGGTAACGGGCTTTGATAGCAACCCATGGATCTTCGCCCAGCTGCTTCAGGCCCAGGGAAACACGATTGCGCTCGCGATCGTACTTCAGAACCTTGACATCGATCTCGTCGCCAACGTTGACGATTTCGGAAGGATGCTTGATGCGCTTCCAAGCCATGTCGGTAATGTGCAGCAGGCCATCGACGCCACCCAGATCGACGAATGCGCCGTAATCGGTGAGGTTTTTGACGATACCTTTGACTTGCTGACCTTCCTGCAGGGATTCCAGCAGAGCTTCACGCTCAGCGGAGTTCTCGGCTTCGAGGACGCTACGGCGGGAAACGACAACGTTGTTGCGCTTCTGGTCGAGTTTGATGACTTTAAACTCGAGCTCTTTGCCTTCCAGGTGCGTAGTGTCGCGCACTGGACGGACGTCAACCAGAGAACCTGGCAGGAACGCACGGATGCCGTTAACGTCGACAGTGAAGCCGCCTTTAACCTTACCGTTGATAACGCCCTTGACCACTTCTTCGGCTGCGAAGGCTGCTTCCAGAACGATCCAGCATTCAGCGCGCTTGGCTTTTTCACGGGACAGCTTGGTTTCACCAAAGCCGTCTTCAACCGAATCCAGAGCAACGTGAACTTCATCACCAACATTGATGGACAGTTCGCCAGCATCGTTGTAGAACTGCTCAAGCGGGATCAGCGCTTCAGACTTCAGACCAGCGTGAACGGTTACCCAACGCGCTTGGTAGTCGATGTCGACGATAACACCGGTGATGATGGAGCCTGCCTGAAGGTTCAGGGTTTTTAGGCTTTCTTCAAAGAGTTCCGCAAAGCTTTCGCTCATTTTAATTCCTGTTGATAAGGGCGAAGAATACGCCCATCTGCCACATCCCAGACAATGTGGGTTACGTTCATATAAAAGAAGGACCGCAGGACTATGACTGGTCCCCTGCGCTCCTCCTTGGTCACCCGGCGATATCGCGAATGGCGATTTCGCTCAGGATGCGTTCCAGCACCTGCTCGATGGACAACTCCGTGGAATCCAGCTGTATCGCGTCAACCGCCGGTTTGAGCGGGGCGACTGCTCGCTGGGTGTCACGCTCATCGCGCGCACGAATCTCATCTAGCAGACTCGACAGACTAACACCATCGACTTTTCCCTTCAACTGCAAGTAGCGACGACGCGCGCGCTCCTCGGCACTTGCGGTGAGGAATATCTTCAGGGGCGCATCGGGAAATACCACTGTCCCCATGTCACGCCCATCGGCCACTAGCCCCGGCGGCTCCTGAAAAGCTCGCTGACGCTGCAACAGCGCGTCGCGCACGGCCGGCAGTGCCGCAACCTGGGAGGCCCAGGCGCCGACCTGCTCGTTGCGCAAATCATCGGTGACGTCATCACCTTCCAGAATGATGCGTTGCGGATGACCTTCGGTCGCTCCGACGAATTGCACATCCAGATGAGCCGCCAGCAGTTTCAGCGACTCCTCATTGGTCAGGTCGACACCATGATTGCGCGCGGCAAAAGCCAGCAAGCGGTACAAGGCACCGGAATCCAGCAGGCACCAGCCCAAGCGTTTGGCCAGAATCCCGGCAATGGTGCCCTTGCCCGAGCCGCTTGGCCCATCGATGGTGATGACTGGCGCCTTGATGTTCACGACTGGGCCTCTTGCACAACACGAATGCCGACTTGTGCACATAGCGCAAGGAAGTTCGGGAAGGACGTGGCAACGTTGGCGCAGTCATGGATGCGGATTGGCGCATTGGCACGTAATGAAGCCACGCTGAAAGCCATGGCGATACGGTGATCGCCATGCCCGTGCACTTCGCCGCCGCCAATCTGGCCGCCATCGATGATGATACCGTCCGGCGTCGGCTCGCACTTGACGCCCAGGGCCAGCAAACCATCGGCCATTACCTGGATGCGGTCGGACTCCTTGACCCGCAACTCTTCGGCGCCACGCAGCACGGTACGCCCTTCGGCGCAGGCTGCGGCAACGAACAGCACCGGGAATTCGTCGATCGCCAGCGGGACCAGCTCTTCCGGAATCTCGATCCCCTTGAGCTTCGCCGCGCGAACCCGCAGGTCTGCCACAGGCTCGCCGCCGACCTCACGCTGGTTTTCCAGGCTGATATCAGCCCCCATCAGGCGCAGGATATCGATTACCCCGGTACGAGTCGGGTTGATGCCAACATGCTCGAGCACCAGTTCGGAACCTTCGGCGATGGACGCAGCCACCAGGAAGAAGGCCGCCGAGGAGATATCCGCAGGTACTTCGATATGGGTCGCCTGCAGCTTGCCACCAGACTCGACCGAGGCCGTGGCGCCGTCGACCGCTACCGGGTAACCGAAGCCGCGCAGCATGCGCTCGGTATGATCGCGGGTTGGCGCAGGCTCGGTCACAGTGGTCTTGCCTTCGGCGTACAGGCCAGCCAACAGCAGGCATGACTTAACCTGGGCACTGGCCATTGGCATGGTGTAAGTCAGGCCTTTGAGTTTGTGGCCACCACGGATGGTCATCGGCGGACGCCCTTCCGCTGCGGTTTCAATGACTGCCCCCATCTCGCGCAGCGGATTGGCTACGCGATTCATCGGACGCTTGGACAGCGATGCATCGCCCGTCAGCACGCTATCGAAACTCTGCGCGGCCAGCAGACCGGACAGCAGGCGCATCGAGGTGCCGGAGTTGCCCAAGTAGATCGGCCCCGGAGCCGGCTTCAAGCCATGCAGGCCGACGCCATGGATGGTCACACGACCATGGTGCGGACCTTCGATCACCACGCCCATGTCACGGAAAGCCTGCAGCGTCGCCAGGGCGTCTTCGCCCTCGAGGAAGCCATCGACTTCGGTAGTACCGTCAGCCAGGGAGCCGAGCATGATCGAACGGTGAGAAATCGATTTGTCGCCTGGTACACGAATCCGCCCAGTCAGGCGGCCACCAGGATTTGCCAGGAAAATCAGGTTATTGGAGTTCATAGCGTCCACATAGGCCCGACGGGCCAGGATTTTACTGAAATGCTCGCGAGCAACCCGGGCGCGAGTGAATACGCCCAACAACTGGTGCCCATCCCCTGCATCGACCGCGTCGCGCAAGGCGTCGAGGTCGTTGCGAAATGTATCGAGTGTGCGCAGGACAGCTTCGCGATTGGCGAGGAAGATGTCGTGCCACATGACCGGATCACTACCGGCGATTCTCGTGAAATCACGGAAACCGCCCGCAGCGTAGCGGAAGATGTCCAGATTTTCACTGCGCTTGGCCAACGAATCGACCAGACCGAACGCCAGCAAGTGCGGCAGATGACTGGTCGCCGCCAGCACTTCATCGTGGCGCTCGACCTGCATGTGCTCGACATCCGCCCCCAGCTCTCGCCAGAGCTTGTCGACCACCACCAGCGCTTCCGGGTCGGTCTGCTCCAGCGGCGTCAGTATCACCTTGTGGCGACGGAACAACTGGCCATTGGCGGCTTCCACCCCGCTCTGTTCGGAACCGGCGATCGGATGTCCCGGGACGAAGCGCGGCGGCATGCCGCCAAAAGCCTCGGTCGCCGCTCGCACCACATTGCCCTTGGCGCTGCCGACATCGGTCAGGATCGCCTGCCCCAGATCCATGCCAGCCAGAATCGCCAGCAACTTTTCCATGGCCAGAATCGGCACCGCCAGCTGGATCACATCAGCGCCCCGGCACGCCAGCGCCAGGTCTTCTTCACAGCGATCCACCACACCCAACTCAACGGCCAGCTTGCACGATTGCGGATCCAGATCGACACCGACCACTTCGCGGCATACGCCACTTTCACGCAGGCCCTTGGCAAAGGAACCGCCGATCAGTCCCAGACCGACCACCACCAGGCGACCGATCATAGGCACCGCAGGTTGCACTGGAATGACATCAACCACGAGCCAGAACCTTGGCTAAAGCCTCGAGGAAACGGGCGTTTTCAGCCGGCAGGCCAATGGTCACGCGCAGGTGATTCGGCATGCCGTAGTTGGCCACCGGACGCACGATCACCCCTTCACGCAACAAACCCTGGAACACCGGTGCGGCAATCCGCCCGACATCCACCGCAATGAAGTTACCCCTGGAAGCGATCCAGCTCAGGCCCAGCTCCCGGAAGCCGGCTTCCAACTGCTGCATTCCCGCCTCGTTCAAGCGACGGCTCTCGGCCAGGTAATCGGTATCCTCCAGCGCCGCACACGCCGCCGCCAGGGCCAGGCTGTTGACATTGAAGGGCTGGCGAACGCGATTGAGCACATCGGCAACGGTCGGAGTCGACAAACCATAACCCACGCGCAACGCAGCCAGGCCGTAGGCCTTGGAGAAGGTTCGCGAAACCAGCAGGTTCGGATAGGCCGCCAGGAAATCCAGGCCATCCGGCAGATCGCTGCCTTCGGCATATTCGATGTAAGCCTCGTCCAGCACCACCAGTACATGCGCTGGTACGTCTTGGAGGAAATCGTCCAGCACCTCGGCGCTGAACCAGGTGCCGGTCGGATTGTTCGGGTTGGCGATAAAGACCACCCGGGTATCGGCATCAATGGCCTGCAACATGGCCGGCAGGTCATGCCCCCAGTCTTTAGCCGGAACCACACGGGCTTCGGCCCCCACGGCCTGGGTAACGATCGGATAGACCGCAAAGGCGTGTTCGCTGAACACCGCATTCAGGCCAGGCGCCAGATAGGCGCGGGCGACCAGCTCCAGGATGTCGTTGGAACCATTGCCCAGGGTGACCTGCGCCAGCTCGACGCCACAGCGCTCGGCCAGCAGGGTCTTGAGCGCAAAGCCATTGCCATCCGGGTAACGGGTCAGCTCGGCCAGCTCTTCGCGAATCGCCGCCAACGCCTTGGGACTGGCGCCCAGCGGGTTTTCGTTGCTCGCCAGCTTGACGATTTTCGCCGGATCGATATCCAGCTCGCGCGCCAATTCGTCCACGGGCTTGCCCGGAACGTAAGGCGAAAGTTGTTGCACGCCCGGCTGTGCCAGAGCGAGGAAGTCGCCACTCATTGTTAAAGCCTCAGAGAACCGCTTTCGGGTAGGAACCCAGCACCTTGAGTGCCACTGCTTCCTGACTGATCTTTTCCAGCACACCCTTGATCAATGGATCGCGGTGGTGGCCGACGAAGTCGATGAAGAACACATAGGTCCACTTGCCGCTGCGCGAAGGCCGGGTTTCGATACGCGTCAGATCGATACCGTTATCATGGAACGGCACCAGCAGCTCATGCAGAGCGCCGGGCTTGTTGCTCATGGAAACGATGATCGAGGTCTTGTCGTCGCCAGTCGGCGGCACTTCCTGGTTGCCGATCATCAGGAAGCGCGTGGAGTTGTCCGGGCGATCCTCGATTTTCTCGGCCAGACGGGTCAAGCCATACAGGCTCGCCGCCATATCGCCGGCGATGGCCGCCGAGTTCCACTCGCCCTTGACCCGCTTGGCCGCCTCGGCGTTGCTGGAAACCGCCACCCGCTCGACATTCGGATAATGGGCATCCAGCCACTTGCGGCACTGCGCCAGGGACTGGGCATGGGAGTAGATGCGGCTGATGCTGTCGGTCTTGGTGTTTTCACCGACCAGCAGATGATGGTGGATACGCAGCTCGACCTCGCCGCAGATCACCATGTCGTGCTCCAGGAAACTGTCGAGGGTGTGGTTTACCGCACCCTCGGTGGAGTTTTCCACAGGCACCACGCCAAAGTTCACCGCTCCCGCCGCCACCTCACGGAACACTTCGTCGATCGCCGCCATTGGCTTGCTGATCACCGCGTGACCGAAGTGCTTCATGGCCGCGGCCTGGGTGAAGGTACCTTCCGGACCGAGGTAGGCCACTTTCAGCGGCTGCTCGAGCGCCAGGCAGGACGACATGATTTCACGGAACAGCCGCGCCATCTCTTCGTTGCCCAACGGCCCCTGATTGCGCTCCATCACCCGCTTGAGCACCTGAGCTTCACGCTCAGGACGATAGAACACCGGCACTTCGCCTTCGGCCAGCGAGGCCATCTTTACTCGCGCGACTTCCTGGGCGCAGCGCGCGCGCTCACTGATCAGCTCCAGGACTTTCTCGTCCAGAGCGTCGATGCGCAGGCGAAGTGCCTTGAGTTCTTGCTCAGACATTAGCCGTGTTCCTTCTCGAACTCTGCCATGTAGGCCACCAGCGCGTTGACCGCATTGATGTCGACAGCGTTGTAAATGGAGGCGCGCATGCCGCCTACCGAACGGTGCCCCTTGAGGTTCAGCAGGCCACGCGCATCGGCGCCGGCCAGGAACGGCTTGTCCAGACGGTCATCGGCCAGGCGGAACGGCACGTTCATCCACGAGCGGTCCGACTTGTTGATCGGGTTGCTGTACAGGCCGCTGGCGTCGATGAAGTCGTACAGGGTGCGTTGTTTGACGTCATTGAGCTTGGCGATGGCTTCCACCCCACCCTGCTCCTTGAGCCACTCGAACACCAGGCCGGACAGGTACCAGGCCAGAGTCGGCGGAGTGTTGTACATCGAGCCGTTGTCCGCCGCGACCTTGTAGTCGAGCATGGTCGGGCACAGCGCGCGCGCGCGACCCAGCAGGTCCTCGCGAACGATATTGACCAGGATGCCGCTCGGGCCGATGTTTTTCTGCGCGCCGGCATAGATCATGCCGAAACGGGAGATATCCACAGGGCGCGAGAGGATGTCGGAAGACATGTCGGCCACCAGCGGAACGTCGCCGGTTTCCGGGATCCACTGGAATTCCAGGCCGCCGATGGTTTCGTTCGGCGCGTAGTGCACGTAGGCCGCGTCTTTCGACAGCTGCCATTCGTTCTGGCCAGGGATGGCGAAGTAATCGTAAGGCTTGGCGGTGGCAGCCACATTGACATGGCCGTAGCGCGAGGCTTCTTCAATGGCTTTCTGCGACCAGATACCGGTGTCGATATAGTCGGCCGTGCCATTTTCCGGCAACAGGTTCAGAGGGATCTGAGCAAATTGCTGGCTGGCGCCGCCTTGCAGAAACAGCACTTTATAGTTCGAGGGGATATTCAGCAGATCACGCAGATCCTGCTCGGCCTTGGTGGCGATGGAGACGAACTCATCGCTGCGATGGCTCATCTCCATGACCGACAGGCCCTTGCCATGCCAATCCAGCAATTCGGCCTGGGCACGCAACAGGACAGCTTCAGGTAGCGCAGCGGGACCTGCGCAGAAGTTATAGGCTCGTTTGCTCACATCCACTCTCGCTATGCATTCACGGTAGCGGACAGAGCAAACACTCTGCCCTGCTACGATTTATTTAGTCTTGCGACTCTTCTTCACCCGCGGCGTCAGCCTGCTGGCCTTCGACGGCATCATCCGAGTCGGTCGCCGCATCCAGCACGGCGCCCTCGAGCACCTCGCCATCCTCGTCTTCCAATTCGTCGCCTTCGACTTCCGACGGCTCCTGAACCCGCTCCAGGCCTACCAGCGTTTCGTCGCTGGCCAGCTTGATCAAGGTCACGCCCTGGGTGTTACGGCCCAGGCTGGACACTTCATCGACCCGGGTGCGCACCAGGGTGCCCTGATCGGAAATCAGCATGATTTCCTCGCCGTCGAGCACCTGGACCGCTCCGACCAGGCGGCCGTTACGTTCGTTGCTGACCATGGCGATAACGCCTTGACCACCACGCTTGTACTCAGGGAACTCGGTGATCGCCGTGCGCTTGCCATAACCACGCGCCGAAGCGGTGAGGATCTGGCTGCCTTCTTCCGGAATCAGCATGGAGATCAGCTTCTGCCCTTCCGGCAGACGCATGCCGCGCACACCACGGGCAGTACGGCCCATGGCACGAACGTCGGACTCCTTGAAGCGAGTCACCTTGCCACCATCGGAGAACAGCATGACTTCGCGCTCGCCATCGGTGATCGCGGCGGAAATCAGCACATCGCCCTCATCCAGCTCCAGCGCGATCAGACCGACGCTGCGCTGACGGCTGAAGGATTCCAGCGGGGTCTTCTTCACGGTGCCGTTGGCGGTCGCCATGAAGATGTAGTGACCCTCGGTGTATTCCTCGACCGGCAGCATGGTGGTGATGTATTCACCGTCATCCAGCGGCAGCAGGTTGACCAGCGGACGACCGCGGGCGGCACGGGACGCCTCGGGGATTTCGTAGGTTTTCAGCCAGTAGACCTTGCCCTTGCTGGAGAACAGCAACAGCGTGGTGTGACTGTTGGCCACCAGCAGGTGAGCGATGTAGTCCTCATCCTTGACGCCGGTTGCCGACTTGCCTTTGCCGCCACGACGCTGGGCCTGGTACGCGGCCAGCGGCTGGGTCTTGGCATAGCCGCCGTGGGAAATGGTCACGACACGCTCTTCTTCTGGGATCATGTCGCCCAGGGTCAGGTCGAGACGGGCATCAAGGATCTCGGTGCGACGCACATCGCCGTATTCGGCACGAATCACTTCCAGCTCTTCGCGGATCACTTCCATCAGGCGCGTGGCGCTGTTGAGGATGCGGATCAGTTCGCCGATCTGGTTGAGGATCTCCTGATACTCGGCCAGCAGTTTTTCATGCTCGAGGCCGGTCAGGCGGTGCAGACGCAATTCCAGAATGGCTTGCGCCTGCTCTGGCGACAGGAAGTACTTGCCGTCGCGCAGACCGTATTGCGGATCGAGGTTCTCCGGACGGCAGGAATCCGCGCCGGCACGCTCGACCATGGTCATCACCGCGCTGGATTCCCAAGGCGTGCTGATCAGCGCTTCCTTGGCTTCCGACGGGGTCGGCGAGGCCTTGATCAGGGCAATGACCGGGTCGATGTTCGACAGGGCAACAGCCTGGCCTTCGAGAATGTGACCACGCTCACGAGCCTTGCGCAGTTCGAACACGGTACGACGGGTCACCACTTCACGGCGGTGACGCACGAAGGCTTCCAGCAGGTCCTTCAGGTTGAGGATCCGCGGACGACCGTCGATCAGCGCAACGATGTTGATACCGAACACGCTCTGCAGCTGGGTCTGGGCGTAGAGATTGTTGAGGATCACCTCCGGCACTTCGCCACGACGCAGCTCGATCACTACGCGCATACCGTCCTTGTCGGACTCGTCGCGCAGCTCGGTGATGCCTTCGAGCTTCTTCTCCTTGACCAGCTCGGCGATCTTCTCGATCAGACGCGCCTTGTTCAGTTGGTAAGGCAGCTCGGTGATGACGATCTGCTGGCGGCCACCGACCTTGTCGATGTCCTCGATGATCGAGCGGGCACGCATGTAAATGCGCCCGCGACCGGTACGGTAGGCTTCGATGATGCCTTCACGACCATTGATGATCGCCGCCGTCGGGAAGTCCGGGCCCGGGATGTGCTGCATCAGCTCATCGACGGTCAGCTCCGGGTTGTCGATCAGGGCCAGGCAACCGTCGATGACTTCGCCGAGGTTATGCGGCGGAATGTTGGTCGCCATGCCCACGGCAATACCGCTGGAACCGTTGACCAGCAGGTTGGGGATCTTGGTCGGCATGACCGCGGGGATCAGCTCGGTGCCGTCGTAGTTCGGCACCCAGTCCACGGTTTCCTTGTGCAGGTCGGCCAGCAGCTCGTGCGCCAGCTTGGTCATGCGCACTTCGGTGTATCGCATGGCCGCCGCGTTGTCGCCGTCGACCGAACCGAAGTTACCCTGGCCGTCTACCAGCAGGTAGCGCAGGGAGAATGGCTGGGCCATACGAACGATGGTGTCGTACACCGCGGTATCACCGTGCGGGTGATACTTACCGATCACGTCACCGACAACACGGGCAGATTTCTTGTACGGCTTGTTCCAGTCGTTACCGAGCTCGCTCATCGCGTACAGCACGCGCCGGTGCACGGGCTTCAAGCCATCGCGCGCATCAGGCAGTGCCCGCCCGACGATTACGCTCATCGCGTAGTCGAGATAGGACTGTTTCAGCTCGTCTTCGATATTGACCGGGAGGATTTCTTTGGCCAGTTCGCCCATGAGAAGCCTGATTCCTTTTTCTGGTGAAACTTCGTCACATCCATATGGGACGAACGAAGCTCGCCGCTGCAGGCCTAGTGCCATGCACCGACTTACGACAAATCAACAAGTTATGCCATGGATTTGCGCAGTGAAGGCGGTCACTTCGGACCACCTTGGAAACCGCCGGATGTTATCACAATCGCCGCCACGCACCTATCCCCCTGATGCGCATGGAGCATAGTTAGTTGACCGGTGACAGGCTGATAAGAGACGAGAGAAGCTCAGAGGCTGATTTCGCGCGTAAATGCGGATTTTTTCCCGGACTGACGACCACCCCACGGCAGCCGTCAGCGAAACCTTTTGCAAAACGATCTCAGTGCAAGCGCTTGCGGCACATCAATTGGGCCATTTTCGCGGTGTCGGGACGCTCGACTATGCCTTTCTCGGTGACGATGGCGTCGATCAGGTCCGCCGGGGTGACGTCGAATACCGGGTTGTAGGCCTCCACATCCGCCCCTACCCGCTTGCCGCCGACCTCAAGCAGCTCCTTGCCATCACGCTCCTCGATCGGAATGTCTTCGCCACTGGCCAGGGCCATGTCGATGGTCGAACTCGGCGCGACCACCATGAAACGCACGCCGTGGTGCATTGCATTGACCGCCAGCTGATAGGTGCCGATCTTGTTCGCCACATCGCCATTGGCGGTAATGCGGTCGGCGCCAACGATCACCCAGGTCACGCCCTTGGTTTTCATGATGTGCGCGGCAGCGGAGTCGGCATTCAAGGTCACCGGGATGCCTTCGTTGGCCAGCTCCCAGGCAGTCAGCCGCGAGCCTTGCAGCCAGGGACGGGTTTCATTGGCATACACCCGCTCGACCATACCTTCGATAAAGGCCCCGCGAATCACCCCCAGGGCCGTTCCGAAGCCGCCGGTCGCCAGGGCGCCGGTATTGCAGTGGGTCAGGATGGCCTGGGCATTGCCCTGATGCCGGCGAATCAGGTCGACACCCAACTGGGCCATGGTCAGGTTGGCTTCGCGGTCGCTTTCATGAATGGCCAGGGCTTCCGCCTCCAGCACCGCCAGCGGGTCGGCGTGGCCCTTGAGGCGCTCCAGACGTTCACGCATGCGGTTCAGCGCCCAGAACAGGTTGACCGCGGTCGGACGCGAGTCGGCGAGCAGTGCGAAGTCTTCTTCCATCGCCGCCTGCCAGTCACCACCGGCGGCAAAACGCGCGCGCGCCGCCAGGACCACGCCATACGCGGCGCTAATGCCGATTGCCGGCGCGCCACGCACCACCATTTCGCGAATGGCCTGCGCGACGCCAGCCGCGCTGGTGTAGGCAATCCAGCTTTCCTCGAAGGGCAAAATACGCTGATCGAGCAGATACAGGGCGTCATCCCGCCAATCGATGGCCTTCACCTTCTCCGCTGCCAACAGTCGATCGCGCATCCCTCACCCCGCACTCATGAACAAAAGCCGCCGATTATAGCGATCCCCCGGCGAAGACGCTCGGGTATACTTCGCCATCCTCCACAAACGCCCTGGAACCGATCTTCGATGCCGAACCCTGTCGTTGCGCTCGACCTACTCCTGTTGCCGACCTGGCTGGTGCCTGTTGAACCGGCCGGCGTGGTGCTCAAGGAGCACGGCCTGGGTATCCGCGACGGCCGCATCGTGTTCATCGGCCCGCGCGCCGCGGCCTTGAAGCTGCAGGCTGCCGAGGTCCGCGAGTTGCCGGGCATGCTGCTCAGCCCTGGCCTGATCAACGCCCACGGCCACGCGGCGATGACCCTGTTCCGCGGCCTGGCCGACGATCTGCCGCTGATGACCTGGCTGGAGAACCACATCTGGCCCGCCGAAGCCAAATGGGTCGATGAAGCCTTCGTCCGCGACGGTACCGACCTGGCCATCGCCGAACAGCTCAAAGGCGGTATCAGCTGCTTTTCCGACATGTACTTCTTTCCGAAGGTTGCCAGCGAGCGCGTGCACAACAGCGGCATTCGGGCGCAGATCGCCATTCCAGTCCTCGACTTTCCGATTCCGGGCGCCCACAGCGCCGACGAGGCCATTCGCCAGGGCGTCGAGCTGTTCAGCGACCTCAAGCATCATCCGCGCATCAAGATCACCTTCGGCCCCCACGCGCCCTACACGGTCGGCGACGAAAACCTGGAGAAGATCCGGATCATTGCCGAAGAGCTCGATGCCTCCATTCATATGCATGTCCATGAAACCGCCTTCGAGGTGGAACAGGCCGTCGCCCGGCACGGCGAGCGGCCCCTGGCCCGCCTGGCGCGACTGGGACTGCTCGGGCCGCGCTTCCAGGCCGTACACATGACCCAAATCAGCGATGACGACCTGGCTTTGCTGGTAGAAACCAATAGCAATGTCATTCATTGCCCAGAGTCGAACCTGAAACTGGCCAGCGGCTTCTGCCCGGTGGAACGGCTGTGGCAGGCTGGCGTCAATGTTGCGGTAGGCACCGACGGGGCCGCCAGCAACAACGACCTGGACCTGCTCGGCGAAATCCGCACCGCCGCACTGCTGGCCAAGGCCGTGGCAGGCTCGGCCACCGCCCTGAATGCCCACCAGGCGCTGCGCATGGCCACCCTCAACGGCGCGCGGGCCCTGGGCCTGGAGAGCGAGATCGGCTCGCTGGAACTCGGCAAGGCCGCGGACCTGGTGGCCTTTGACCTTTCCGGCCTGGCGCAGCAACCGATTTATGACCCGGTTTCGCAGCTTATATATGCCACCGGCCGCGATTGCGTGAAACACCTTTGGGTCGCCGGCAAGCAATTGCTCGACGACCGGCGCCTGACGCGCCTGGACGAACAACAGCTGCACGCCACGGCGACAGCCTGGGGCCGGCGCATCAGCGGCCATACCGAATAGCAGGAACCCTCGAGCCCCGGCTCGAGACCGACAGCCAGAATTTTCCAGATTCAGAGGATTACCCATGAGTAACGTCGACCACGCCGAAATCGCCAAATTCGAAGCCCTCGCCCATCGCTGGTGGGACCGCGAGAGCGAATTCAAACCGCTGCACGATATCAACCCGCTGCGGGTCAACTGGATTGACGAGCGCGTCAACCTGGCCGGCAAGAAAGTCCTCGACGTCGGTTGCGGCGGCGGCATCCTCAGCGAAGCCATGGCCCAGCGCGGCGCCACGGTAACGGGTATCGACATGGGCGAGGCCCCGCTGGCGGTGGCACAACTGCATCAACTGGAGTCCGGGGTAAACGTCGAGTATCGGCAGATCACCGCCGAAGCCCTGGCCGAGGAAATGCCCGAGCAGTTCGACGTCGTCACCTGCCTGGAGATGCTCGAACACGTGCCAGACCCCTCCTCGGTGATCCGCGCGTGCTTTCGCATGGTCAAGCCCGGCGGCCAGGTGTTCTTCTCCACCATCAACCGCAATCCGAAGGCCTATCTGTTCGCCATCATCGGCGCCGAATACATCATGAAGCTGCTGCCGCGCGGCACCCATGACTTCAAGAAATTCATCCGGCCTTCCGAGCTGGGCGCCTGGAGCCGTGACGCCGGCCTGAGCGTCAAGGACATCATCGGTCTGACCTACAACCCGCTGACCAAGCACTACAAGCTGGCCGCCGACGTCGACGTCAACTACATGATCCAGACCCTGCGGGAGGAATAAGCCCATGCGTATCAGAGCAGTTCTTTTCGACATGGACGGCACCCTGCTCGACACCGCGCCGGACTTCATCGCCATCTGCCAGGCCATGCGCGCCGACCGCGGCCTGGCGCCGATCGCAGACAAACATATCCGTGACGAAATCTCCGGTGGCGCCCGGGCGATGGTCGCCGTGACCTTCTCGATGGACCCGGAATCCCCGGGGTTCGAGGAGCTGCGCCTGGAGTTTCTGGAGCGTTACCTCAAGCATTGCGCGGTGCACAGCAAACTGTTCGACGGCATGGCCGAGCTGCTGGCCGATATCGAAAAGGCCAATCTGCTCTGGGGCGTGGTCACCAACAAGCCGGTGCGCTTTGCCGAGCCAATCATGCAGCAGTTGGGCCTGGCGGAACGTTCCGCCCTGCTGATCTGCCCGGATCACGTGAAGAACAGCAAACCCGATCCGGAACCATTGATCCTGGCGTGCAAGATGCTCGACCTCGACCCGGCCAGCGTACTGTTCGTCGGTGACGACCTGCGCGACATCGAATCGGGCCGCGACGCAGGCACCAGGACCGCCGCCGTGACCTACGGTTACATCCATCCGGACGACAATCCCAAGCACTGGGGCGCCGACGTGGTGGTCGACCATCCGCTGGAACTGCGCCAGGTCCTGGACCAGGCGCTGTGCAGCTGCTGATCTGCCCAGGCTTTCGCTTCTGATTTCCCGAGGTTTTTATGTTTGATTATTCCGCCCGCCCCGAACTGCTCAAGGATCGGGTCATTCTGGTCACCGGCGCCGGTCGCGGCATCGGCGCCGCTGCCGCCAAGACCTTCGCCGGCCACGGCGCCACCGTACTGCTGCTGGGCAAGACCGAAGCCAACCTGACCCAGGTTTATGACGAGATCGAAGCCGCCGGCCATCCTCAGCCGGTGGTGATTCCGTTCAACCTGGAAACCGCCCTGCCGCACCAGTACGACGAACTGGCCGCCATGGTCGAAGCCGAGTTCGGTCACCTCGATGGCCTGCTGCACAATGCCTCGATCATTGGTCCGCGCACGCCGTTGGAACAGCTGTCGGGCGAGAACTTCATGCGGGTGATGCAAGTCAACGTCAATGCCATGTTCATGCTGACCAGCACCCTGCTGCCGCTGCTCAAGCTGTCCCAGGACGCCTCGGTGGTGTTCACCTCCAGCAGCGTTGGCCGCAAGGGCCGTGCCTACTGGGGCGCCTATGGCGTTTCGAAGTTCGCCACCGAAGGCCTGATGCAAACCCTGGCCGACGAAGTCGACGGTGTCGCACCGGTGCGCGCCAACAGTGTCAATCCGGGCGCTACCCGCACCAGCATGCGCGCCCAGGCCTATCCAGGGGAAAACCCGAGCAACAACCCGGCCCCCGAGGAGATCATGCCGGTCTACCTGTACCTCATGGGTCCAGACAGTACCGGGATCAACGGCCAGGCATTCGACGCCCAGTAATCCGTTCTTTGGCCGCGGCAGAATATCGTCGCGGCACTCCTTTCCTGCCAGCCTTCCACCCCGTCATCGCCAGACAAATGCCACCCCGGGCCACGCCAAGCCTCGGCACGGCCAGCCAACCCGCTGAATTCAAAAGCATTTTACTCGGACGAAGCGAATGGCATGACTTTCGCTCTCATCTCCCTCAAATAGGCAGTGTATTGGCGAAACTCAGCGACGATCGAGTCGGGGCTTATAACGGCCCGTAAAGCGGATTAGACTGTGATCGCTTGTCCTACGGGACTGATGGAACAGTATGACGTGCAGCCATGAGCCGCTCTCACCCAGCCAGTAAGACTGCATTACGTGCCCAGGGGCTCACGCCATATGAAAATACCGACCCAGACCAACGCAATTGACTTCGATAGCGCCAAATTGCAACGCCTGGGCTTTGGCCAGCAGTCACCACTCCTGCAACGCCCGGTCAGCCTTGCCCAGTTGCGCCAGCAACTGAGCCTGCAATTACAGACCAGCCTGGAGCCGCAACGCATTCTCGGCCTGTTCTTCCGCGAAACCCAACGCCTTGTGCCCCTGGATGCCCTGGTTTACCAGCACAAGCCCAGCGACCTGCGCCTGGAGTTCGGCCAGCGCGGCCACCACTCCATCAGCTACAGCCTGAGCCATGAAGGCGAGACCATGGGCGAGCTGGTATTTCGGCGCAATCAGCGTTTCAGCGACCAGGAACAGGGCCATCTGGAATCCCTGCTGTCCACCCTGCTTTATCCGATGCGCAATGCCCTGCTCTATCGGGCCGCGACCCGTAGTGCCCTGCGCGACCCTTTGACCGATACCGGCAACCGAATCGCCATGGACCAGACGCTGCAACGGGAAATCGAAATGGCCCGCCGCCACCTGCACCCACTGTCGCTGCTGATGCTGGATATCGATCACTTCAAGAGAATCAACGACAGCCACGGCCACAGCGCCGGCGATGAAGTGCTCAAGGCTGTTGCCGCGGCCATCAAGGCGCAGTTGCGCAACGTCGACATGGTGTTTCGTTTTGGCGGCGAGGAGTTCCTGATCCTGCTGTCCAACACTGGACGCGATGCCGCCGCCATGGTGGGAGAACGGCTGCGCCAGGCGGCCCAGGCCAAGGATTACTGGGCGGATGGCAAGTTGATCGAGCTGACGGTCAGCCTGGGTTGCTCGACCCTGCTGCCGGGGGAGTCAGCCGAGAGCCTGCTGCGCCGTGCGGACAGCGCGCTGTATGTGGCCAAGCGCGAAGGCCGCAACCGCCTGGCGATGGCCGGCTGAGAGAATGGCTGGGGCCACCTTCATCGGAGGCCGCCATTCAACCTTCGACCAGCGCCATCCGTTCACGGGCCGCCGGGGTCTTTTCCTGTTGCATGCAACGCTCCAGGAACAGGTACATGTAGTCATAACTCTTGCAGATCGCCTGGCGCAGCTCGCCCTGCAAGGCTTTGCTCGGCTTCATGCCGGCCAGGGTACAGATGATTTCCAGCGCCTCCCAAGGATGCGCATCGTCGTACTGGGCATGCATTTTCAGCCACTTCATCGCCCGCTTGCGCTCTTCTTCGGGAAAGGCCGCCGCATACACACCGGAGGAGCAGACCAGCGCCGACCACTCACCCGTGGCACCCTCGATTGCGTAGTTGGTCGCAGCGATCGCCACGATCAGCGAGTCGGCGGAGCTGGTGTGCCAGCACCAATGACTCAAAGCGTGCAGCTCCGGTGGGACTTGCTGCGCCTGCAGATCTTCCAGGCTCACGCCATGGGCGCGGCTCCAGTTCACCCAGTAATCGGCATGATTGAGCTCGACCCGGATATTGCGCATCAGCCAGCGCCGCGCCATGTCTTCCCCGGGGTGACGGGCGAAGCGGGTCTTGGTCAGGTTCTGCGCCATGTACAGGGCGAACTGCTCGACAACCGGCCAGCCGCCGATCAGGTACTGGCGCATGGTCTTGTTGCTGAGCTTGTTGTCGCGCATGCGCTGGTACAGTTCGTGGTCGACCACGCGGCGCTTGCTCTCGCTGCAATCCTGGATCAGCTGCTGGGCCCAGGCCGGATAGCTTGCAGCGTCCATGAGCGGACCGGTTCTGTTGAATGCGTCGATCACTGTCGGGGCTCCTTTTGATGGTGATGGTACGGATCAGCGAGAGATTCAACGGAACGTGCCAGGAGCCTTGAACAACAGAGGCTGTGGTCGCGAAGGCCGGCACTGCAGACTGTCGCAGGTGAAGAGTTGCGGGCGCTCGATCAGGTAGCCCTGAGCGTAATCCACGCCAATCTCCAACAATGCCTGCTCAATCTGCGGTGTTTCGACAAACTCGGCAATCGTGCGCTTGCCCATCACATGACCAATATGGTTGATCACCTCGACCATCGCGCGATTGATCGGGTCGTCCAGCATATCTTTTACGAAACTTCCATCGATCTTGAGGAAGTCTACAGGCAAATGTTTGAGATAAGCGAATGACGACATTCCCGCACAAAAGTCATCCAACGAAAAGTGACAGCCCAAGCCCTTGAGCTCGTTGATAAATCGAATCGCACTGCCGAGATTGGAGATAGCGCTGGTCTCGGTGATTTCAAAACAAATCAGGTCCGGTGGCACACCGTGGACGATGAACTGCTCGCGCAGGAAGTCCAGGAAAGCCTCGTCACCGATGGTCGCGCCCGACAGATTGATCGCACACATCGCCAGGGGCCCTTCGCGCTCCTCACGGATGCACTCGGCGATGATCTTGAACACATTCTCCACCACCCAACGGTCCAGGGAGGTCATCAGGCCGTAACGCTCGGCGGCCGGAATGAAGCTATCGGGCAGGATCATCCGCCCGGCCTCGTCGTGCAGGCGCAGCAGAATCTCGATATGCCCGCCGAGCCGGTCCACATGCCCCAGGGCGGCTATTTCCTGGGCATAAAGACAGAAGCGGTTTTCCTCCAGGGCCATATGTAGGCGCTGTACCCAGGCCATTTCACCGAACCGCAGGGACAGCTCCGAGTCGTCCGCGTGATAGACCTGGACCCGGTTGCGCCCTTTCTCCTTGGCCATGTAGCACGCCATGTCCGCTGCCCGCAGTGACGCTTCGAGGGTGGTCGGGGTTTGCGCCACATGCACCAGGCCAATGCTGACCGTGGTGACGAAGGGCCGGCCCTTCCAGACAAAATGCAGGTTCTGCACCGTCTGGCGCAGGCCTTCGGCGATCTTTTCCGCCGCTTCCGGCGAGCAGTTCTCCAGCAGGATGCCGAACTCATCGCCCCCCAGGCGCGCCAGGGTATCGCCCTCGCGCAGGCCCGACTGGAGCAAGGCGCAGATATGCCGGAGCAACTCGTCCCCTGCCGCATGGCCGCAGGTATCGTTGACCAGCTTGAACTGGTCCAGGTCGAGGAACATCAGGGCGTGCCGCCCCGGTTGCCGGCTCAAGCTGTGCAATGCCTGCTCCAGGCGGTATTCGAACTCGCGACGGTTCGCCAGGCCAGTCAAGGCGTCGTGGGTCGCCTGCCAGGACAGATTGGCGATGTACTGGCGCTCCTGGGTCATGTCGTGCAGCACCAGCACCGTACCGCTGACCTTGCCGGCATTCTGGATCGGCGCGCCGACCAGAGTCACCGACACCGTGCTGCCATCCAGGCGCTGGATCAGCTTCGAGTGCTCGCTGCCACCACTGAGCTGGCCACTGAGAATGTGCTCGATCAGGGTAAAGCCGTCGGTCTGGGCATTTTCATCCAGCAGATTGAACAAGGCCGCCAGCGGCAGCCCCATGGCCTGCTCGGCCTTCCAGTGGGTCATTTCCTCGGCGGCCGGGTTCATGTAGGCGATGGCGCCGTCCACGTCGGTGGTGATGACACCGTCGCCAATGGATTGCAGGGTGATCTGCGCCCGTTCCTTTTCCAACTGCAGGGCGCTGGCAAATTCATGACGCTGGGCCAGCAGCTTATGGGTGCGCAGCAAGGCCAGGACAATCAGCCCCAGCGCGGTGGCCAGGTTGGTGATCAGCAACAGCCGCAGGATGACCCGCGAGCCCTCGCCTAAAGCATCGCTAAAGGCCTTGGCAGCGGGCGTCACGCCATCGTTGATGGCGAAAATCTGGTTCTTCCAGCGCTGGATATCGGCTTCGGAGGCCTGGTTGCTGGTAATGCTGCGGTGCATTTCATGGGCCACGCTGTCGAGCTGCACCAGATAACTGTCGCCCACGGTCCACAGGTCGATGGCTTTTTCCAGGTAGCTGAAATGGCGGAAGTTCAGGTACAGCCAAATCACGCTGTCGCTGTCGTCAGGGTGGTTGCCACCCTTGAGAATCCCCGCCCGCGCGGCATTCAGGTCGGGCGGTTGCTGATCCAGCGCGACCCGCAGCTCATGCCCGCCCTGAGGCACGGCAATAGCATTCTGGTACTTCAGAAAGATCGATTCGTCGCGGCTGTCGGCGTAGAGATTGAGGTAGTAGATGGCGTCCTTCTGGCCCTTGGACCAAAGGCTCTCCCCGGCAACGTAACCACGTACCGCCGAAAGGACATATAAGCTGAGGCCACCCAACAGCGCTTGAAACAACACCACCGCAATAAATGGCCAGACGATGCCCAATAACCGTGGCGTTCCGAGAGTCCGCTTTTGCTTCATGAGGTCCCTTGCATAAGCACTGCCAGATGAACACCCGAGGAAATACCGCTCCTGACAGCACAGACTAGGCTAATTTCCGCCGCTTCGAGCGCACAGGCCGTGACGTTCGAGCACGCTGCCAGTCGAGACACGACAGGGCCGCGCCCCAGGAGGGTCATTTCCACCAGAGAATTCAAGCACTAAGCACAGAAAACCGGATAAAACTCAAGGTCGCTGGACTTGCTGCAAATGCCCATAAAGCTTGGCGTAAAGGCCGCCGTCGGCAATTAGCTGCTGATGGTCGCCATCTTCGGCAATCTGTCCGCCATCGAACACCAGAACCCGATCCGCCTGTTTTACCGCGGACAGGCGGTGGGCAATGATCAGCGTGGTCCGGCCGTGGAGGAAACGCGTCAGCGCCTGGTGCAGGTTGTACTCGGTGGCGGCGTCCAGCGCGGAGGTGGCTTCGTCGAGGATCACCACCTTGGGTTCGGCCAGGACCATCCGCGCGATGGCCAGGCGCTGGCGCTGGCCGCCAGACAGACGCACGCCGGAACGGCCGACCACACTGTCCAGACCGTTGGCCAGGGCGCGGACCGTCGAGTCCAACTGGGCAATTTCCAACGCCCGCCAACAGGCCTCGTCGCTGCGCTCGCGGCCCATGGTCAGGTTGGCGCGGATGCTGTCGTTGAACAGCGCCGGATGCTGCAACACCACCGCCACGTTTTCCCGCAGGGTTTCCAGGCCGATTTCCTGCTGGGTCTTGCCGCCAAAACGAATCACGCCCGCCTGCGGTGTGTAGAGCCCTAGCAACAGCTGCACCAGGGTACTTTTGCCGCCGCCGCTGGCGCCGACGATCGCCACCTTCTCCCCCGGCTCGATCGACAGGTTCATCTGGTCCAGCACCAGTTCGTCGCCGTAGCCGAAACTCAGGCCGCTGACTTCGATACCCACGGTCTCGCGCCCCTGGAACGGGTCGACACCGCCGGCATACTGCGGCTCGTCGGCCCGCGACAGCAGCTCGTTGATGCGCGACAACGCGCCACCGGCGGCATAGTAGGCGTACTGCAGGTTCAGCAGTTGTTCCACCGGGCCGATCATGAACCACAGGTAGCTGAATACAGCCAGCATCTGGCCGATGGACAGATCGGAAAACAGCACGGTGAGCATGGCCGCCGCACGAAAGATATCGATACCGAACTGGAACAGCAGCCCACTGGCACGATTGGAGGCGTCGCTCTTCCATTGCGAGGCCACCGCGTAGTCCCGCACATCCTGGGCACGCCGGCCGAGACGGCCGAGGAAAAAGCCCTGGCGATTGCCCGCACGGACTTCCTGGATCGCATCCAGGGTTTCGGTCAGGGCCTGGGTGAAACGCGAGGTGCTGTCGTTCTCGAGCTTTTTCAGGTGTTTGACCCGCTTGCCCAACTGCACCGTGGCGTAGATCACCAGGGGATTGAACAACAGGATCAGCAGCGCCAGCTGCCAATGCATCCACATCAGGATGCCCGCGGTGCCCACCAGCGTGAGCATGGCCACCAGAAAACGGCTAAGGGTTTCGCCGACAAACTTGTCGAGGGTGTCGAGGTCGGTGACCAGGTGAGTCGTCACCGTACCGCTGCCCAGGCTTTCATACTCGCCCAGGGAAATGCGCTTGAGGCGCTCGATCAGCCGCAGACGGATGCGATAGACAATGTCCTTGGCCAACCCGGCAAACAACCGGGCCTGCAGCACGTTGAACAGTAGCGCCGAGCAACGCAGCATCAGGGTGATCAACAACATCAGGCCGATGTAGCCGGCGGCGCTCTGCCAGCCCGCGGGCAAGGCGTGGTTCATCACCTTCAGCGCAGCATCGCCATGCCCCAGCAGTACTTCGTCCACCAACAGCGGCAGCAGCAACGGGATAGGCACGCTGCACAGCGTCGCCAGGACGGCCACGCCATTGGCGATCCACAGGGCTTTTTTATGCTGCAGTGCCAGCCGGCGGACTTGCGCCCAGCTCAGGCGATCGACGGGTTCCGGCGCTTGTGGATCACGCACAGGCGGCACGCTCCAGCCAACGGCCGAGCAGTGGAGACAGCTCACTCAGGGGCTGGTAGCCATTGGTCAACAAGGCCAGCTGGCCATTGCGCTCGGCCAGCATCGTCGGGAAGCCGGCAATCCCCAGGTCCTGGACCCAGGTGAAATCGGCGGCGGTCGCGGCATGCTGCTCGGCGCGATCGAACGCCTCGGCGAACTCGATGCGCGGCACACCCGCTTCCTCGGCCAGTTCCACCAGAACGCTGGCGCGAGTGACATCCCGGCCTTCGACGTAAAAAGCCCGCTGGATCAGGCGCAAGAGTTTCCAGGCGCAATCCGGCGCCAGGCTGCGCGCCGTGACGATGGCGCGGCACGCAGGCTCGGTGTCATAGACAAAACCGTCGGGCAAGGCGCCCTCGAACTTGAACGGCTGGCCGGTGGCCTCGGTGACCGCCTGCCAGTGTTCGAGGATATAGCGGCGGGTGGTCGGCTCCAGTGCCGAGCCACTGCCAGTCCGCAGGCCGCCCACCACCAGATGCAACTCGACGCCCGCGGCCCGCGCCTGCTCGACCAGGGCCTCGGCCACTGGAGCGAAGCCCCAGCACCACGAACACATCGGGTCCATCACATAGAGCAGGCGGGCAGACATGGCTCAGGCCTCGGAAGAAGATTGCTTGTAGTTGTAACCGATCGGGTGCGGCATGTTGCGAGCCTTGGCCAGTTCAATCTGCTTCTGCCGGTCGATGGCGCTACGGCGGGTTTTCTCGCTCAGCGTGTCCCAGCAGTGCGGGCAACTGATACCCGGCACATAGTGCTCGCTGGCGCGATCCTCGACGCTTACCGGCGTGCGGCAGGCATGACATTGATCGTAGTCGCCTTCGCTGAGGTCGTGACGCACGGTCACCCGATTATCGAAGACGAAGCAGTCGCCCTGCCATTTACTCTCTTGCTGCGGCACCTCTTCGAGGTATTTGAGGATACCGCCCTTGAGGTGGAAGACCTCGCCGAAGCCTTCGCTGAGCATGTAGCTCGAAGCTTTCTCGCAACGAATGCCGCCGGTGCAGAACATCGCGACTTTCTTGTGCTTGCTCGGGTCGAAGTTGGCTTTGATGTAGTCGGGGAATTCGCGAAAACTGGTGGTCTTCGGGTCGATGGCGCCTTCGAAGGTGCCGATCGAAACCTCGTAGTCGTTACGGGTATCGATCAGCAGCACTTGCGGGTCGCTGATCAGCGCGTTCCAGTCCTGCGGTTCGACATAGGTGCCGACCTTCTTGTTCGGGTCGACGCCGGGCACGCCCAGGGTCACGATCTCTTTCTTGAGCTTGACCTTGGTGCGGTAGAACGGCTGCTCGTCGCAGTACGATTCCTTGTGATCGATGTCGACCATGCGCGGGTCGTTCTTGAGCCAGGCCAGCAGCCCGTCGATGCCTTCGCGGCTACCGGAAACGGTGCCGTTGATACCTTCTTCGGCGATCAGCAGGGTGCCCTTGATGCCGTTGTCGAGCATCGCCTTGAGCAGCGGTTCGCGCAGGGCAACGTAATCTTCGAGGGTGACGAACTTATACAGTGCCGCCACGACAATCTGTTGTGTCATGGGTAATTCTCCAGGTGGCTACCCTCGCAAAGGGTGAACCGGATGCAAAAAAAACGCGCCGACTGAGCGGCGCGTTGCGGATTCTAGCAAAAAACCTGTGGTTAATGCTTGCTGCCGCCAGCGCAGGTCGGCGAGGCCGGGGCCACGCCGATCTTCGCCCATTCCTCTGGCGTGTAGGTATGCAGCGCCAACGCATGAAACTGGCCCATCAGCTCGCCCAGGGTCGCGTAGACCTTCTGGTGACGCTTGACGCTGTTGAGCCCGGCAAACTGCTCGCTGACCAGCACAGCCTTGAAATGGGTTTCCAGGCCGCGGCTGTGCATGTGGCTTTCATCCAGCACCTGCAAATGCTCTGGCTGCAATGCGCCTAGTGCCGATTCGATACGTTGTTGCATGGTCATTCCTGGCTCCGCTTACTTCTTCTTCGCCGGTGCGGCCTTAGGCTCGAGTTCGGCGGTCATGTCGGCCAGCAGCTTGTTGACTACCGGTACCGCGCTTTCCAGCTTGGCCTGGGTCATCTGGGCCGATTGCTGGGTCAGCTGCGGCATTTTTTCCAGGACTTTCTTGCCCAGCGGCGACTGGTAGAACGCCACCAGGTCCTTGAGCTCGGATTCACTGAAGTTGCTGGTGTAGAGCTTGACCATGTCCGGCTTCAGCTTGTTCCAGCCGATGGCCTGGTCCAGGGCGGCGTTGGCCTTGGCCTGGTAGGTTTCCAGCACGGCTTTTTTCGACTCTGGGGCTTTGGTCTGTTCAAAACGCTGAGCGAACATTTGCTGCACTTGCATGTACACCGGAGTGCCCAGCTTGTCAGCGTGCGCCAGGGTCAGGAAAGCTTCGGCACTGGCGTTGTGGCTGGCGGTATCGGCAAGCACCTGGCCGCTGGCGCAAACCAGAGCAACCGCGGTACAGATGGCACGAAGACGAGTCATCGAGTTTCCTTTTCTAGCAGGCGAGGTATAACCCCAAGGGCGACCATTCTGCGCCTAAAAAACTCTGTCGCTCAACCCCAAGCCTTGTGGTGCCTGCATTTGCTCGACCAAATGACACAAAAGGCGCTTTATGGAACCCAGGCTGTGGATCACAGCCTAAACTGCGCAATCAGACCTACAGGAGTGAGCACGATGAGTCGAATCGAAACCGACAGCCTTGGCCAGGTTGAAGTCCCGGACGACGCCTATTGGGGCGCCCAGACCCAGCGTTCGCTGATCAACTTCGCCATCGGCAACGAGCGCATGCCGCTGTCGGTCCTGCATGCCCTGGCGTTGATCAAGAAGGCCGCGGCCCGGGTCAACGACCGCAACGGCGATCTGCCGGCCGACATCGCCCGCCTGATCGAACAGGCCGCCGACGAGGTACTGGACGGCCAGCATGACGACCAGTTCCCACTGGTGGTCTGGCAGACCGGCAGCGGCACCCAGAGCAACATGAACGTCAACGAGGTGATCGCCGGTCGCGCCAACGAACTGGCCGGCAACCCGCGCGGCGGCAAGACCCCGGTGCACCCCAACGACCATGTGAATCGCTCGCAAAGCTCCAACGACTGCTTCCCCACGGCAATGCACATCGCCGCGGCCCAGGCGGTGCAGCAGCATCTGTTGCCATCGATCGCCGAGCTGTCCGGCGGCCTGGCCGAACTCGCGGCACGGCACATGAAGCTGGTGAAAACCGGGCGCACCCACATGATGGATGCCACCCCCATCACTTTCGGCCAGGAGCTGTCGGCCTTCATCGCGCAACTGGACTACGCCGAGCGCGCCATTCGCGCGGCCCTGCCAGCGGTCTGCGAGCTGGCCCAGGGCGGTACCGCCGTCGGCACCGGACTGAACTCGCCCCATGGTTTCGGCGAGGCGATCGCCGCCGAGCTGGCGGCCTTGTCCGGCCTGCCGTTTGTCACTGCGCCGAACAAGTTCGCCGCCCTCGCCGGCCACGAACCCCTGACCACGCTATCCGGCGCGCTGAAGACCCTGGCGGTGTGCCTGATGAAAATCGCCAACGACCTGCGCCTGCTGGGCTCCGGACCACGGGCCGGGCTGGCCGAGATCAGGCTGCCGGCCAACGAACCGGGCAGCTCGATCATGCCGGGCAAGGTCAACCCGACCCAGTGCGAAGCCCTGTCCATGCTGGCGTGCCAGGTGATGGGCAACGACGTGGCCATCGGCTTCGCCGCCAGTCAGGGCCACCTGCAACTGAACGTGTTCAAGCCGGTGATCATCCACAACCTGCTGCAATCGGTGCGCCTGCTCGCCGACGGCTGCAGCAACTTCCAGCAGCACTGCATCGCCGGCCTGGAGCCCGACCCGGTGCAGATGGCCGACCATCTGGAACGCGGGCTGATGCTGGTCACCGCGCTCAACACCCATATCGGCTACGACAAGTCCGCCGAGATCGCCAAGAAGGCCTATGCCGAGAACCGCACCTTGCGTGAAGCGGCCCTGGAGCTGGGTTATCTGACGGATGAAGAGTTCGATGCCTGGGTGCGTCCGGAAAACATGTTGGAGGCTGGCAAGCAGGGCTGATGGAAGGCAGTGATTGAACAGATGCTATCGTGGGCAAGCCTCGCTCCTACAGGATAGGGGCTTGCCCGCGATCAACGATAACGCGCCCTAGCTCTGCGGCACGTCCATACGCACCCGCCGCGCCTTGAGCCCGGCCATCAGCGACGGCCCCAGGGCCGTCAAGGCCGACCCCAGCACCACCAGCACCGCCCCGCCATACCCCAGGCCGTTGATCTGTTCGGCATGCACATATTCGGGCCACAACCAGGCCGCCACCGCCACTGCGGCGAAGGTCACCAAGGGCGTGATCGCCAGCGTGGCGCTGACCCGCGACGCTTCCCAATGGGCCAGCGCTTCGGCGAACGCACCGTAGGCGATCAGGGTATTCAGGCAGCAGGCCAGCAACAGCCAGCCTTGCAGCGGGCTCAATTCAAGCGCTTCGAGGGGATGGGCCCACGGGGTGAGCAACAGCGCGCAGAACAGGTAGATCACCATCATCACCTGCAAGGAATTCCACACCGTCAGCAACTGCTTCTGGCCCAGGGCGTAGAAGGTCCAGACCGCCGAGGCGGCGAGCACCGTCAGCACACCAGCGGTGTAGTTGCTCAAGGACGTCAGCAGCTCGGTCAGGCGCTGATTGAAAAACAACCCGAAACCGATCAGCAGCACCGCCAGGCCAATCCCCTGCCCCAGGCTGAAACGCTCCTTGAACACAAACAGGCTGGCGATCAGCAGCAGGATCGGCCCCATCTGCACCACCAGTTGCGCGGTGCCGGGGCTCAGCAGGTTCAGCCCCATCAGGTACAGCACGTAGTTGCCCACCAGCCCGCAGACCGCCATCAGCACCAGCCAGCCGCCACGCGGCCCGAGTACCCGCCAACTGGGCAAACGCTTGACCGCCGCCAGGTAGACCAGCAGGAAACCACCGGACACCAACAGGCGAAACCAGGTCACGGTCACCGGGTCCATCACCAGCAACACTTGCTTGAGCTTGATCGGCAGGATGCCCCACAGCAGCGCCGTCAGCAGTGCGAGGAACAAGCCGTAGACCCAGCGACCGGACGAGATATGCATGCGACCCCCAAAAGCCTGATGGAGAGAGCCCGCATTCTAGGCCCGGGGCCGTGACTTACACAGAGACAGTTGGAGGGTGAACGTAAACAGGATGGTGCAGGTCGCAAAAAGCATCGCGGGCAAGCCTCGCTCCTACAGAAGAAGATGGTGTGCTTCCGTAGGTGCGAGGCTTGCCCGCGATAGGTTCCACCCCGTCTGACGGCTTAGCACACTGCTTCGAACAACCCGGTCGCACCCATGCCACCGCCGACGCACATGGTGACGATGCCGTAGCGCAGGTTGCGCCGTTGCAGTTCCCGCACCAGGTGGCCGACCTGGCGCGAACCGGTCATGCCGAACGGGTGGCCGATGGAGATCGAGCCGCCGTTGACGTTGTACCTGGCGTTGTCGATCTGCAGCCGGTTGCGGCTGTACAGGCATTGCGAGGCGAAGGCCTCGTTCAACTCCCAGAGATCGATGTCGTCCACTTGCAGGCCCTTGGCCTTGAGCAGCCTGGGCACCGAGAACACCGGGCCGATGCCCATTTCGTCCGGCTCGCAACCGGCCACGGTGAAGCCGCGGAAGAACGCCTTGGGCTTGAGCCCCAGCGCCAGGGCCCGCTCCAGGCTCATGACCAGGGTCATGGAGGCGCCATCGGACAATTGCGAGGAGTTGCCGGCGGTCACCGAGCCGTCTTCGGCGAACACCGGTTTCAAACCGGCCAGGCTTTCCAGGGTGGTGTCCGGGCGGTTGCAGTCGTCGCGATCGACCACGCCGTCGAGAATCTGCACCTGGCCGCTGTTCTTGTCCTCGACCCGGTACTTCACCGCCATCGCCACGATCTCGTCGTCGAACAGCCCGGCCGCCTGGGCCGCCGCGGTGCGCTGCTGGCTTTGCAGGGCATACAGGTCCTGCTCCTCGCGACTCACGTTGTAACGCCGGGCGACCACCTCGGCGGTCTGGCCCATGGGGAAATAGATGCCCGGCACCTGTTCCTTGAGCAGCGGGTTGATCAGGTTGTCGGTGTTGACGCTTTTCATCGTCAGGCTGATGGACTCGACCCCGCCGGCGACAATGACGTCGCTGCAACCGGAAGCGATCTGGTTGGCCGCGATGGCGATCGCCTGCAGGCCGGACGAACAGAAACGGTTGAGGGTCATGCCCGCGGTGCCGGTGCCCAGGCGCGACAGCACCGCGACGTTGCGCCCGATGTTGTAGCCCTGGGCGCCTTCGTTGGAACCGGCGCCGACGATGCAGTCCTCGACGCTGGCCGGGTCGATACCGTTGCGGTTCAGCAGCGCATTGACGCAATGGGCGGCCATGTCATCCGGACGGGTCTGGTTGAACTTGCCGCGAAAGGACTTGGCCAGGCCGGTCCGCACGCTATCGACGATCACCACTTCACGCATGGCATACCTCATTGTTGTTGTCGGTTGTGAGTGGCTCGAGCATAGATCCGGCCCTTGCCTGGCCGCGACGATCATTCATCCGGCGTATGCAAAACCATCGCGGTGCTGGGTTTATCCAGTGACCCGCTCACAACCCGCGGCGGTTATTTCTTGTCCTTCTTGCCTTTCCTGTCCTTTTTCTCGGACTTGTCGAATGCCTCTTCCAGTGCGCGGTTGAGGGTGCGCAATACCTTGACCCGGGCCCAGCGCTTGTCGTTGGCCTCCACCAGGGTCCAGGCCGCGACCTCGGTGCTGGTGCGGTCGACCATGTCGCCGACGGCGGCGCGGTAGGCATCCCATTTGTCGCGGTTGCGCCAATCGTCCTCGGTGATCTTGAAACGCTTGAACGGAATCTCTTCACGGGCCTGGAAACGCTCCAGCTGGGTCTGCTTGTCGATCGCCAGCCAGAACTTGACCACGATCACCCCGGCGTCCTCGAGCTGCTCCTCGAAGTCGTTGATCTCGCCATAGGCGCGCAACCAGTCCGCCGGGCTGCAAAAGCCCTCGACCCGTTCCACCAGCACCCGGCCGTACCAGGAACGGTCGAACACGGTGAACTTGCCCCGTGCCGGAATATGCCGCCAGAAGCGCCACAGATAAGGCTGGGCCCGCTCGTCCTCGGTCGGCGCGGCAATCGGCACAATGCTGTACTGGCGCGGGTCCAGCGCCGCCGCTACCCGGCGAATCGCCCCGCCCTTGCCGGCCGCGTCATTGCCCTCGAAAACCGCCACCAACGCGTGCTTGCGCATGCGCTTGTCGCGCAGCAGGCCGGCCAGGCGCGCCTGCTCGGTAATCAGTTGCTCCTCGTAGTCGTCCTTGTCCAGTTGCTGGCTCATGTCCAGGCTGTCGAGCAGGGTCAGCTTGTCGACCGCCTCGGCCAGCGGCGCCACATGGGGCTCGGCTTCGACCTCGGGCCGGTTGAGGGCATTCTGCAAACCCTCGAGGAGAATCTTGCCCACCGCCAGGCTGCGGTAATGCGGGTCCACGCCTTCGATCACATGCCAGGGCGCGTAGTCGCGGCTGGTGCGGCGTAACACCCGCTCGCCGTATTTGACGAACTTGTCGTAGGTCTCCGACTGCTGCCAGTCCAGCGGGCTGATGCGCCAGCTGTGCAGCGGATCGTCCTGCAAGGACTTGAGGCGGGCCTTCATCTGTTTCTTGGACAGGTGGAACCAGAACTTGAAGATCAGCGCGCCTTCGTCGCAGAGCATCTTTTCCAGGCGCTCGGCGCCGGCGATGGCCTGGTCGAAACGGCCGTCCTTGAACAGTTCGTGCACCCGTCCCTGCAACATCTGGCTGTACCAGTTGCCGAAAAACACCCCCATGCGGCCCTTGGCCGGGAGCATCCGCCAGTAGCGCCAGGCCGGTGGCCTCGCCAGTTCTTCGTCGGTCTGCTGGTCGAAGGTACGGACCTCGATCAGGCGTGGGTCCATCCACTCGTTGAGCAGTTTCACCGTCTCGCCCTTGCCAGCGCCTTCGATGCCGTTGATCAGCACGATCACCGGAAAACGGGCTTTCTGCTTCAGCTCGAACTGGGCCTCCAGCAGGGCTTCGCGCAGGGCAGGGACTTCGGCGTCAAAAGTTTTTTTGTCGATGGCGTGACCGATTTCGGCTGATTCGAACATGAGCGACTCCCTGGCAAGATGGAGCAAGACTAGCGGATCGACCTAGGCTTTGTCGGCCCCGAACATGCCGCTTATTGCCGTGGATCATTACCCGGTGTGTCGATCGGCTAGAATGGCCGCCTTGCCGCTACCGAGCCGAACATGAGCGCCGAATTGCCCCCTCCTCAGCCCCACGCCCAGCTCGACTGGGACGACCAGGGCCGCCCGCGTTCGCGGGTCTTCGACGATGTGTATTTCTCCACCGAGTCGGGCCTGGACGAAACCCGCCATGTGTTTCTCGAACAGAACCGCCTGCGCGAGCGTTTTGCCGCGTTGCCGCCCAGTGGCCGCTTCGTCATCGGCGAAACCGGCTTCGGCACCGGCCTGAACTTTCTCTGCGCCTGGCAGTTGTTCGAACAACAGGCCGACGCCAGCGCACGCCTGCATTTCGTCAGCGTGGAAAAGTACCCGCTGACGCCAGCCGACCTGCAGCGCGCCCTGGCCCTATGGCCGGAACTGGGGCCGCTGGCCGAGCGCCTGTTGCGCGCCTATGTCGCGGTGCACCAGGGCTTTCAGCGCCTGGTACTGGACGAAGGCCGGGTCACCCTGACCCTGCTGGTCGGCGATGCCCTGGAGCAATTGCCGCAACTCGACGGGCAGATCGACGCCTGGTTCCTCGACGGTTTCGCCCCGGCGAAAAACCCCGAGATGTGGACCGCCGAGCTGTTCGCCGAACTGGCGCGCCTGGCCGCGCCGGGTTCGAGCATCAGTACCTTCACCAGCACCGGCTGGGTGCGCCGCCTGCTGAATGCCGCGGGCTTCAAGATGAAGCGCACCCCGGGCATTGGCCACAAGTGGGAAGTGCTGCGCGGCGAGTTTCTCGGCTGGCCCGAAGACACGCCGCTGCCTGCCGCCAGCAAGCCCTGGTTCGCCCGCCCGACTCAACAGGTTCAGGAGCAACACGCCCTGGTGATCGGCGCCGGCCTGGCCGGTTGCGCCAGCGCCGCCAGCCTCGCCGCGCGGGGCTGGCGGGTCAGCCTGCTGGAGCGCCACGGGCAACTGGCCCAGGAGGCCTCGGGCAATCCCCAGGGCGTGCTGTACCTGAAACTCTCGGCCCACGGCACCGCCCTGTCGCAGATGATCCTCAGCGGTTTCGGCTACACCCGGCGCCTGCTCGAACAGTTGCAACGGGGTGTCGACTGGGACAGCTGCGGCGTGCTGCAACTGGCCTTCAACGCCAAGGAAGCCGAGCGCCAGGCGCAGTTGGCGGCGGCCTTCCCGGCGGACCTGCTGCATCAGTTGGACCAACCCCAGGCCCAGGCCCTGGCCGGCGTCGGCCTGGCCCACGGTGGGCTGTTCTACCCGGAAGGTGGCTGGGTGCATCCGCCGGCCCTGTGCCAGTGGCAAGCCGCGCACCCGCGGATTCGCCTGCTGCCCCACCACGATGTAGTGGAATTGCGCCGGGTCGATGGCCAGTGGCAGGCCTGGGACGGCGAGCGGTTGCTGGCCAGTGCCGAGGTGGTGATCCTCGCCGGCGCCGCCGAGATCAAGCGCTTTCCCGCCAGCGCCAAGCTGCCGCTCAAGCGCATCCGCGGGCAGATCACCCGCCTGCCGCAGACCGCGCGCAGCCAGAGCCTGGCCACCGTGGTGTGCGCCGAGGGTTATGTCGCCCCCGCGCGACTGGGCGAACACACCCTGGGTGCCAGTTTCGATTTCAAGAGCGAAGACCTGACACCCACCGCCGCCGAGCATGCGGGCAACCTGCAGATGCTCGAAGAGATCTCCCAGGACCTGGTGGAACGCCTGGAAGCCGACCGGCTGCAAGCGCAAACCCTCGAAGGACGGGCCGCCTTCCGTTGCACCAGCCCGGACTATCTGCCGATCGTCGGTCCCCTGGCGGACCAGGCGGCATTCGCCGAGGTCTACGCGGTGCTGGGCAAGGACGCGCGCCAGGTTCCGGACCTGCCCTGCCCCTGGCTGGACGGCCTGTATATCAATAGCGGCCACGGCTCGCGCGGCTTGATCACCGCGCCGCTGTCGGGCGAGTTGCTGGCCGCCTGGCTGGACAACGAACCGCTGCCCCTGCCGCGCAGCGTGGCCGAAGCCTGTCACCCCAATCGCTTTGCCTTGCGTCGGTTGATTCGCAGCAAGCCATGAAATAAAGCAGCGATGCCAGCCGCCCTGGCATCGCTTCGCCATCTCCCGCAAACGCCCACGGGCCCTGCCCGCACGGCAAAACTCCAGGCAGATCAAGGCCTTTGCCCCAGCCCGCAACGCACTTGCGCCCCGCCGCTTATAACCCATCGGTCTAAAACTCCAGGGGATCACCTGGGTCAGTTTCCGGGTACCTGCCATTTCTGGCCGGTCGCGATTCACTCCTCCCCAACGGAAAAACCGGTAAGGACTTATGTGCGGATTAGCTGGAGAACTACGTTTTGATCATCAACCCGCCGACCTGGCAGCGGTTGAACGAATTACCCACCACCTCGCCCCTCGCGGCCCCGACGCCTGGGGTTTCCATAGCCAGGGCCCGATAGCCCTGGGCCATCGACGCCTGAAAATCATGGACCTGTCGGACGGTTCGGCCCAGCCGATGATCGACAACCAGTTGGGCCTGTCCCTGGCCTTCAACGGCGCGATCTACAACTTCCCCGAACTGCGCGCCGAACTGGAAAGCCTGGGCTACGCCTTTTATTCCGGCGGCGACACCGAAGTGCTGCTCAAGGGCTATCACGCCTGGGGCGCCGAGCTGCTGCCGCGGCTCAACGGCATGTTTGCCTTCGCCATCTGGGAGCGGGACGCCAAGCGCCTGTTCATCGCCCGCGACCGCCTGGGCGTCAAGCCGCTGTACCTGTCGCGCACCGGCCAGCGCCTGCGTTTCGCCTCGGCCTTGCCGGCGCTGCTCAAGGGTGGCGACATCAACCCGCTGCTCGACCCGGTGGCGCTCAATCATTACCTGAACTTCCATGCCGTGGTGCCGGCGCCGCGCACCCTGCTGGCGGGCATCGAGAAACTGCCGCCGGCCACCTGGATGCGCATCGAAGCCGACGGCCGCACCGAGCAGCGAACCTGGTGGACCCTGCCCTACGGCCCGCGCGCCGATGAAACCGGGCTGACCCTGGAAGACTGGCGCGACCGGGTACTCGACAGCACCCGCGAAGCCGTGGCGATCCGCCAACGGGCGGCAGTGGATGTCGGCGTGCTGCTGTCCGGCGGCGTCGATTCGAGCCTGCTGGTCGGCCTGCTGCGGGAAGTCGGTGTGGATAACCTGTCGACCTTCTCCATCGGCTTCCAGGATGCCGGCGGCGAACGCGGCGACGAGTTCCAGTATTCGGACCTGATCGCCCAACACTACGGCACCGATCACCATCAGTTGCGCATCGACGAGCGCGAGATCATCGAACAGCTGCCGGCGGCGTTCCGCGCCATGAGCGAACCCATGGTCAGCCACGACTGCATCGCCTTCTACCTGCTGTCGCGGGAAGTCGCCAAGCACTGCAAGGTGGTGCAGAGCGGCCAGGGCGCCGACGAACTGTTCGCCGGTTACCACTGGTACCCGCAGGTGGAGGGCGCCAGCGATCCCTACGCGGCCTACCGCGAAGCGTTCTTCGACCGCAGCTACGACGATTACGCGGCCACCGTGCAACCGCGGTGGCTGACCGCCAACGACGCCGCCGGCGATTTCGTCCGTGAGCATTTCGCCCAGCCCGGCGCCACCGAACCTGTGGATAAAGCCCTGCGCCTGGACAGCACGGTGATGCTGGTCGACGACCCGGTCAAGCGTGTGGATAACATGACCATGGCCTGGGGCCTGGAGGCACGCACGCCGTTTCTCGACTACCGGCTGGTGGAGCTGTCGGCGCGGGTGCCGGCCCGGTTCAAGCTGCCCGATGGCGGCAAGCAGGTACTCAAGGAGGCCGCGCGGCTGGTGATCCCCAGCGCGGTGATCGACCGCAAGAAAGGCTACTTCCCGGTGCCCGGCCTCAAGCATCTGCAGGGCGCCACCCTGGACTGGGTACGTGAACTGCTGCTCGACCCGAGCCAGGACCGCGGCCTGTTCAACCCGGCGATGCTCGACCGCCTGCTGACCGATCCACAAGGCCAGCTGACACCGTTGCGCGGCTCCAAGCTGTGGCAACTGGCGGCGCTGAACCTGTGGCTCAGCGAACAAGGAATCTGACCATGAAACCCCATGCCACGGCTTACAGCCAACGCTTGCTGCGCGGTCAGGCGCCCTCCTACGAGCGTCTGCAGGCGCGTTTCGCCGAAGACCGCAGCGCCCTCGGCACCGACCCGATTGCCGTGCATTGCGGCTGGGGCCGGCTGCTGATCGGCCATACCTTTCCCGACCCGACGAGCCTGGCCGAGGAGCTGCTCAACGAACACCCTGGCGAACGCGACATCGCCCTGTATGTCGCCGCCCCCCAGCAGATCCTCGGCCTGGAACCGACCCAGTTGTTCCTCGACCCCTCGGACACCCTGCGCCTGTGGTTCAGCGACTACCGCCAGGCCACCCGGGTGTTTCGCGGCTTCCGCATCCGCCGGGCGCAGAGCGCGGCGGACTGGCAGGCCATCAACCAGCTGTACCTGGCCCGCAACATGCTGCCGGTCGACCCGAGCCTGCTGACCCCGCGCCATGCCGGCGGGCCGGTGTACTGGCTGGCCGAAGACGAAGACAGCGGCGCGGTGATCGGCAGCGTCATGGGCCTGGACCACCAGAAGGCCTTCCACGATCCGGAGCACGGCAGCAGCCTGTGGTGCCTGGCGGTGGACCCGCATTGCACCCGCCCGGGGGTCGGCGAAGTGCTGGTCCGGCACCTGATCGAACACTTCATGAGCCGTGGCCTGAGCTACCTCGACCTGTCGGTGCTGCACGACAATCGCCAGGCCAAGTGCCTGTACGCCAAGCTGGGTTTCCGCACGCTGTCGACCTTCGCCATCAAGCGCAAGAACGGCATCAACCAGCCGCTGTTCCTCGGCCCCGGGCCCGAGGCGCAGTTCAACCCTTACGCGCGGATCATCGTCGAGGAAGCCCATCGCCGCGGCATCGACGTGCAGGTCGACGACGCCGAAGCCGGGATGTTCACCCTCAGCCATGGCGGTCGCCGGGTGCGTTGCCGCGAATCCCTCAGCGACCTGACCAGCGCCATCAGCATGAGCCTGTGCCAGGACAAGAGCCTGACTCACAAGGTACTGAAACAGGCCGGGCTGAACCTGCCGGCGCAACAACTCGCGGGAAACGCCGACGACAACCTGGCGTTTCTCGACGAGCATGAACGGGTGGTGGTCAAGCCACTCGACGGGGAACAAGGCCAAGGTGTGGCCGTGGATCTGCGCACCATCGAAGAAGTGCAACAGGCGATCGACAACGCCCGGCGGTTCGACAGCCGGGTGTTGCTCGAGAGCTTCCACGAGGGCCTGGACCTGCGCATCCTGGTGATCGGCTTCGAGGTGGTTGCCGCCGCCATTCGCCGGCCGGCCGAGGTGATCGGCGACGGCCAGCACTCCATCAGGCAGCTGATCGAAGCGCAAAGCCGACGTCGCCAGGCCGCCACCGGCGGCGAAAGCAAGATCCCCCTGGACCATGAAACCCAGCGCACCCTGCACGCCGCCGGGCACGGCTACGACAGCATCCTGGCGGCCGGCGAACAGCTGTTCGTGCGGCGCACCGCCAATCTGCATACCGGCGGCACCCTGGAAGATGTCACCGCGACTCTGCATCCGGAACTGGTAGACGCCGCGATCCGCGCGGCGCGGGCGCTGGATATCCCGATGGTCGGCCTCGACCTGATGGTGCCGGCGGCGGACCAGCCACAGTATGTGTTCATCGAGGCCAACGAGCGCGCCGGCCTGGCCAACCATGAACCGCAGCCGACGGCCGAGCGCTTTGTCGACCTGTTGTTTCCCCACAGCCAGCCGGCGGTTTGAAAGCCTTGTGCTGACCGTCGCGGCCTCATCGCGGGCAAGCCTCGCTCCTACAGGGATCGCCGCCTTGCTCGCGATGCCTTTTCATCATCAGGAGTTTCCATGACCCGATCGATTCCCGAACCGGACCTCAACTACCTGCAGAAAGTCCTCCTGGAAATGCTCGCCATTCCCAGCCCCACCGGCTTCACCGACACCATCGTGCGTTACGTGGCCGAGCGCCTGGAAGAACTGGGCATTCCCTTCGAGCTGACCCGCCGCGGGACCATTCGCGCCACCCTCAAGGGGCAGAAGAACAGCCCTGACCGTGCGGTCTCGGCGCACCTGGACACCATCGGCGCCAGCGTGCGCGCGGTGAAAGACAACGGCCGCCTGACCCTGGCCCCGGTCGGTTGCTGGTCCAGCCGTTTCGCCGAGGGCAGCCGGGTCAGCCTGTTCACCGACAACGGCGTATTGCGTGGCAGCGTGTTGCCGCTGATGGCCTCCGGGCACGCCTTCAACACCGCGGTGGACGAGATGCCCATCAGTTGGGACCACATCGAATTGCGCCTGGACGCCTACTGCACCACCCGCGCCGACTGCGAGTCACTGGGCATCGGCGTCGGCGATTTCGTCGCGTTCGATCCCTTGCCGGAGTTCACCGAAAGCGGCCATATCAGCGCCCGCCACCTCGACGACAAGGCTGGGGTCGCCGCGCTGCTGGCCGCGCTCAAGGCCATCGTCGACAGCGGCGAGCCACTGATGATCGACTGCCATCCGCTGTTCACCATCACCGAAGAAACCGGCAGCGGCGCGGCGGCGGCCCTGCCCTGGGACGTCAGCGAATTCGTCGGCATCGACATCGCCCCGGTCGCCCCCGGCCAGCACTCCAGCGAGCACGCGGTGAGCGTGGCCATGCAGGACTCCGGCGGGCCTTACGACTATCACCTGTCGCGCCACCTGCTGCGCCTGGCCACGGAACACGAATTGCCGGTGCGCCGCGACCTGTTCCGCTACTACTTCAGCGATGCCCATTCGGCGGTCACCGCCGGCCACGATATCCGTACCGCCCTGCTGGCCTTCGGTTGCGACGCCACCCACGGCTACGAGCGCACCCATATCGACAGCCTGGCGGCCCTCAGCCGCCTGCTGGGTGCCTACATTCTCAGCCCGCCGGTGTTCGCCAGCGACGCACAGCCGGCCCAGGGTTCCCTGGACCGTTTCAGCCATCAGCTGGAACACGACACACAAATGGAAAGCGACACCCGGGTGCCGTCGGTGGACAGCCTGGTGGGGCAAAAGTCCTGAGGTGAAAAGCCCCGCTTCCACTGTAGGAGCGAGCTTGCTCGCGATAGAGCGCAAAGCGCTGAACTCTCGCCCCACACGTACTCACAGGTAAATACGCAGGGCCCTCAAGGCGAGCAAGCTCGCTCCTACAGATGATCGGCATTACGGCCCCGCGCGAGGTTTGCCTAGCCGCGCGGGGCCCGGCGCAGTAGGATCCGGGATTGTTTGCCGGAGGCCCGTATGCTGATTCCCCATGACCAACTAGAAGTCGACACCCTGACCCGCCTGATCGAAGACTTCGTCACCCGCGACGGCACCGACAATGGCGACGACACCCCGCTGGAAACCCGCGTCCTGCGCGTGCGCCAGGCGCTGACCAAGGGCCAGGCGGTGATCGTCTTCGACCCGGACAGCGAGCAGTGCCAGTTGATGCTCAAGCACGACGTGCCCAAGGAATTGTTCGACTGATTCCCGCCCGGGACCGGGCGCCATCGCGGCGCCCGCAACCCGGCCAGTTTCTCAACCGTTGGTAAAGCGCGGCCCGAACAGAATGATGCTCGCGCCGATCACGCACAGCGCCACCCCCAGCCAGTCCGAACTCAGCGGCCGCACCCGCTCCACCATACCCAGCCAGCCGATCGAGGCGATGATGTAGATCCCGCCGTACGCCGCATAGGCGCGGCCGGCGTAGCTCGCTTCGATCTTGGTCAGCAACAGGGCGAAGAGCATCAGGCTCGCCAGCGCCGGGACCATCCACCAGGCACTTTTGCCCTGGCGCAGCCACATCCAGAAGGCGTAGCAGCCGGCGATCTCGAACAGCGCGGCGAGGAAGAACCACAGGTAATTGAGCATGCAAGGTCTCGTCAGGGATGCCAGATGCTGGCAACCCTAACGACGCGCCGGGGCAGGAGCAAGCTCAGCTGGCGTTTTGCTTGGCCTTGGCGCGCATTTTATCGGCCATGAGGGTCATTTCGTCGTACAGCAACTGCGGGTTCTTCTGCTTCAGGGCCCAGGCCATGCGCCCCTGTTCGTGGGGCAGGATCATGAATTCGCCGGCGGCGACCCGGGTGTAGATGTAGTCGGCGATGTCCGCCGCGCTGATCGGCGAGCTTTCCAGCAGCTTGCCGACCTGGGCCTTCATCGCCGGGGTCGGGCCACGGAACGAATCCAGCAGGTTGGTCTGGAAGAACGACGGGCATACCACGTGCACGCCGATCTCCTGCTGGGCCAGTTCGATCAACAAGCTTTCGGACAGGGCCACCACGCCGGCCTTGGCCACGTTGTAGTTACTCATCGCCGGGCCCTGCATCAAGGCCGCCATCGAGGCGATATTGATGATCCGGCCCTTGCTCTTTTCCAGCAGCGGCAGGAACGCCTTGCAGCCCTTGACCACGCCCATCAGGTTGATCGCGATCTGCCAGTCCCAGTCCTCCAGGGACAATTCGCTGAAGAAGCCGCCGGAGGCCACGCCGGCGTTATTGACGATCACATCGATGCCGCCGAGCTTGACCTCGCAGGCCTGGGCGAAGGCGGTCAACTGGCTGTAGTCACGCACGTCGCAACGTTGCACGAAGCCATCGCCGCCGGCTTGGCGTACCAGCCTGAGGGTTTCCTGCAGGCCGGGTTCGCTGACATCCGACAACGCCAACTGCCAGCCTTCGCGCGCCCAGCGCAGAGCGATTTCGCGACCCAGGCCGGATCCGGCGCCAGTGATCATCATGCGATTTTGCATAGGAGTTGCCTTGTTGTTCCGGGGAAGATGAGGCGAGTGTAGCGAAGGATTTTGTGCCGCCCACGCACCATCAGATTGCTGAATGCCCCAGGCAAACCGGGGCCTCGGTGCAACTTCCTGCGGTGTTGCACGTTCAACTCGATGGCCACCGGCAGCAGGTACGAAAAGAAATAGGCCTGCGTGCAAAAAGCATTAAAAAAACTTGGAATCATCCTTCAAGGCACAGAGTCCGAATGATTAAGCGGTACGGATTAATTGCCTTCGAGTCCAGCCGCGCCTTCGATCCTCCAATAAGGAAAACGACATGGGCACAATCCTGATCATTATTCTGATTCTTCTGCTGATCGGTGGTCTTCCAGTGTTCCCGCACTCCAGAAGCTGGGGTTATGGCCCGTCCGGCATCATCGGTGTGGTGCTGGTGGTGTTGCTGGTTCTCCTGTTACTGGGCCGGATATAGGTTTCGCCAGTTCATGTCCGGCACTTTAATAACCGTCAAAAAAAAGAGGCCCGAGGGCCTCTTTTTCATTAGCGCAATGAATCAGTCCGGCGTGCCGTGCACCACGCCTGCGGTGTTATCCAACAGGCTCTTGGTGGCGGTTTGCAGGAAAGCTTCCAGCTTGTGCTTCAACTCGGCGGTACGCGGTGCGTCCGGCACCACTTCGGCATGCGGATTGGCGCCCAGTTCGTACTGGTAGATCTTCGGCGCCATTTCCTTCTCGCGCGGCAGTACCAGGATCTGGTCGGCGGTGACGATAGCCGTGGTCTGCTCGCTGCCCGACGGCTTGATCACGCCAAAGCCGGTGTCGCCTTCCGGCAGGTTGAGCAGGTCGCGGCCCCAGCACTGGTGACGCACTTCGCCACCGAGGCGGCCCATGATGGTCGGCACGATATCGACCTGGGTGCCCACGGTGTGGTTGCGCTGGCCGAATTTTTCCTGGATGCCCGGAGCGATCATCAGCATCGGCACGTTGAAGCGGCCCAGGTCCATTTCGGTGATCTGGCGCTCGTTACCGAAACCATGGTCACCCACGATCACGAACAGCGTCTCCTTGAAGTACGGCTCCTTGCGCGCCTTCTCGAAGAACTGGCCCAGGGCCCAGTCGGAATAGCGCATGGCGGTCAGGTGTTCGTTCAGGCTGCCACGGTCGGTCACCTTCGCCACCGGCAATGGCGTCGGCAAGGCGTACGGGGTGTGGTTGGACAGGGTCTGCAGCAGGGCATAGAACGGCTTGCCGTTTTCCCGCGCCTTCAACTCTTCCAGGCCACGGTTGAACATGTCCTGGTCGGATACGCCCCAGGTCGGATCGGAGAACACCGGATCGACGAAGTCGTTGCGACCGACGAAGTTGGTCATGCCCTGGTTGCTGAAGAAGCCCGACTGGTTGTCCCAGGCGAAATCGCCGTTGTAGACATACACGTCGTCATACTTGCGGGCGCTCAGCACCTGCGGCAGGCCGGACAGCTTGTGGCTGCCTTCCGGGGTCTGCATCAGGTATTCGAAACCCGGCAGGTTGGGGAAGCAGGCCATGGTGGCGAACATGCCCTGGTGGGTATGGGTGCCGTTGGAGAAGAAGCGGTCGAACAGCAGGCCTTCCTTGGACAGTTGGTCCAGGTACGGGGTGATATTGCCTGGAGCGCCCAGGGCACCCACCGAGTGACCAGCCATGCTTTCCATCAGGATCACGACCACGTTCTTGATCGGCAGGGTCTTGTCGGCCGGTGGCGTGTAGTCGCGGCGCACGGCGGCGATATCGGCGTCCACCAGCTTGTCGTCCGGCATCACCAGCAGGTCGCGCACCACTTGCTGCGCCTCGGGCTGCGGCAGGGTGGCTTTCCAGATATTGCTGCGGTCCTCGCCCATCCGGCTCTTGGCCGCCTCGACCAGCGACAGCGTGCCGTTGAGGCCCAGCTGGTTGGCGAAGTTCGATTCGGTGGTGTAGACGTCACCCCAGCGCAGTGGCGGGCCCTGGCGCAGGGTGCCGCGGGCGGCGACCACGCAGACCAGCAGGCAGACCACGAATACGCCGATACGGGCGTACCACGGGGCGACCTGCCGGGTGCCGATGCTGCCGCCGCTGAACGGGCCACGCGGCCGGGTCGCGCGGTCGGCGCCCTTGAATGCCAGGCTCAGCAGCCAGGTGCCGACCGCCCAGGCCAGCAGGTAGCGCACCACCGGGAAGCCGTACCAGAGCATGCTCATCACGGTTTTCGGGTCTTCCTTCACATACTGGAAGACCAGGCCGTTGAGGCGCTGGTGGAACTCGCGGTAGAAGTCCATCTCCATCAGGCCGAGGAACAGCGCGATGCTCGAAACGATGGTCAGCCAGAAGCGGAAGAAACCGCGAGCCGCCATGGCCCGGGCACTGAACAGCGCCAGCAGCAGCGGGATGCTGAGGTAGACCACCAGGCGCACATCGAAGCGCAGGCCGTTGGCGAAGGCTTCAAGGAAGGTCGAGGCCGGTGTGTCGAGGATCATCTCGCGGTTGTAGACCAGCAGCGCCACGCGCAGCAAAGACAGCATGACCATCATGGCCAGCGCGCAGAGCAGCGTATAAGCCAGATGCGATTTGACGGTCGGTTGCAGCAGGCGACTCGAGGCTCGCTGCTGACTCAGGACGTCCGGGTTTGCCATATCGTTTTAGGACCCAATGGAAGTTGAAGTTGCGAAAAGAATGCAGCTACGCTTTGCCCTCTTGTAGCCATTCAGGGCTGGGGGGATGGCGCGGTGCGCAAATGTTGCACGATCAGCAGCGGCATTGCCATTGATTACTGGCAGGCGCCCTCCCCTGGCCGGCAATGGCCCAGAGCCAGGGATCGCAATCGGAGATCGCACGGGAGCAGCGGAAAAACAGCGCTGGCGAATTGTCATGGAGACTTTGTGAAAATTTCGTGCAGCGCATATTTGGTCACATAAAAAAGGGCCTGGCGGCCCCTTTTGAACCCCACGCCAGCCTTCAGAGCCGTACGTTGCCGCGCGGCCCGGCAATCGCCCAGATGATCAGGCCCAGCACCGGCAATAGGATGATCAGCAACACCCAGAGGATTTTCATCCCGGTTTCGGCACTGCTTTTAAGCACATTGATGATCGCCCAGATGTCCAGCGCGAGGATGATCAGTCCAACCAGCGTATTGAAAGTGGAACCCATGGTGTCGCTCCTAAATGAGGGCTTGCCCACTTAGGATAGTCGGCCGGCAGCGGGGTTCCTTTTTATTGCCTGCGCGGTCGGCCTGTGGCCCGCAGCTCAGACGTGAACCGCGACCTTGAGCGCTTCCAGGGACGGCGCGGCGGCAATGCCGGCTTCGGCGCACAGCTGCAGCACCCGCGGCACGTCATTGCCGTAGACCAGCACCACTTGCAGCTCGTCGTCCAGCAACTGGCTGAAGTTCATCAGCACGTAACCGCCGTTTTCCGGGTTCATGCTGCCCATCTGGATCTGGATGCGGTTGAGCGCGGTCAGGGCCTCGGTCTTGGCCAGTTGCTTGGGCTTGATATTGAACGCCACGCCCGGGCCGAAAGACGCGACGATCTGCGCGAACAGGTCCATGTAGGTGTCGGCCTGGAACAGCACGGTGTCCGGCAGGCTGCCGACCACCACCCATTCGCCCAGCGGGATCGGGAAGCTGTCGTCGTAGTTGATGTCCGGATTGGCGGCCAGGAAGGCCTGGGGATCGGCGTAGGCCTGGGCGGCCTCGTCGGCGATCCGCAGGATTTCTTCTTCGCCCATGCAGCCGGAGCTGATTTTAGTGATGAGTTCGGCGAGGACGTTTTTCATGGGCGAATCCTGTTACGGGTCAATGGCGGGCGCGCAGGATAGCCTAAACCCGGCCCACGAACCTACCGCCGCGACCCAGGCATGGCCCTGGCCCGACGGTATGCGCCGTTCAGCTCAGCCCAGCAACTTCTGCAATTGCGCGGTGGTGTCGACGGCGCCCATGGTCTTCGCCGCGTCCAGTGCGCTCACGCCGTTGGCGTCGGTGGCCCGCGGGTTGGCGCCCTTGCCGATGAGGTAGTCGACGATTTCCGTGCGATTGAACATCGCCGCCATCATCAGCGCGGTACGCCCATCGAAGGACGAGCCTTCCACCTCGGCACCGCCCTCCACCAGCGCCTTGACCACCGCCAGGTCGCCCTTGAAGGCCGCGCCGGCGATCGGGCTCTGGCCGTTGTCGTTACGGATCTCGGGGTCGGCCTTGTGCTTGAGCAGCACCTGCACCGCGTCCACATGCCCGTAATAGCTGGCCAGCATCAGCAGGGTGTCGCCCTTGTGATTGCGCAGGTTGACCGGCAGACCGCTGCTCGCCAGCTTGTCGAGCATCTGGGCGTCGCCTTGACGTGCGACGTTGAAGACCTGCTCGGTAAACTCGGCGGCTTCTTCTGCGGTCATCTGGCGGCTTTTGTCTGACATCGGGAACTCCACTTTCGGCCAATCGGAAAGCCGCTAGTGTCCCCAAGCGGCTCCCGCCCTGTCATCCCTTTTTTCTCAAGAGCAGCCATAGCCAGAATCAATAACGGTGCCGACCGGCACAAATATCCGCCAGGACCGCCTCCGTCACCCGGACATAGGTCGCCGACCCCGGCAACCAGGCGTACACCGGATCGCCGCCGGTTTTCGACGGGTCGAAGGCTTCTTCCTTGAGCCGGGTCTTCTGGTACTTGAAGGTGCCGGTGGTCTCCATCTTCACCTTGACCCGCAGGAACAGCGGCACCGCGTAGCCCGGCAGATGTTCGCGGACGAACTGCAACAGCTCGGTGAAATCCAGGGTCGCCAGGGATTCGGCCGGGGTGATCGCCGCCATCCCGGCACGGCCGTTGGTGTTGTGCACCTCCACGCCATAGGCCACCGCCTCGGCGACCTGCGGATGTTGCAGGAGGATGTTCTCCACCTCGGTGGTGGAGACGTTTTCGCCCTTCCAGCGATAGGTATCGCCCAGGCGATCGATGAACTGCGCATGGCCAAAACCGATATCGCGCAACAGGTCGCCGGTATTGAAGTAACGGTCGCCCTTCTCGAACACGTCGGTGAGGATCACCTTCAGGTTCTTTTCCGGCTCGGTATAGCCGTCCAGCGGCGCCTTGTCGTCGATCTTCGCCAGCAGCAGGCCCTGCCCGCCCTTGGCGACCTTCTGCATGAAGCCGGAACCGTTGCGGATCGGCGCGCAGGTGTCGTGGGCATACTCCACCAGCGCCCAGGGCGCCAGGGAAAAGCCCACGGTATTGTCGAAGTTGAGCACGTTGGTAAAGCCGATATTGCCGTCGCTGGCGGCATACAGCTCGCAGATATGCTCGACGCCGAAACGCTGCTTGAACGGCCCCCACACGCCGGGGCGCAGGCCGTTGCCGACCATCTTCACCACGCTGTTGTCACGGTCGTGCTCGCAGGCAGGCTGGTCAACCAGGTAACGGCACAGCTCACCCACGTAACCAATGGTGGTGGCCTTGAACCGGCGGACGTCTTCCCAGAAACGGCTGGCGCTGAACTTGCGGCGAATGGCGAAGCCCGAAGCGCCGCTGATGGCCGAGCCCCAGCACACGCACAACCCGGTGGCGTGATACAGCGGCAAGGTGCAGTACAGGATATCGGCCGGCTGCATGTCGAGGGCGATCATGCCGAAGCTGGCCGAGCTGCGCATCCAGCGGCCGTGCTTGAAAATACCGGCCTTGGGCAGCCCGGTGGTGCCGGAGGTGTAGATATAGAAGCACGGATCGTCGAGGTAGATCCGCGCGGTACTTGGTGGGTTGGACGATTCGCTGGCGGCGCTGGCGGTCATCAGGTCGATGCAACCGGCAGGCGTTGGCCCGGACGCCACATCCGGATCGGCGACGAACCAGGTGCGCGCCTCGTCGATGGCGACCTGATCGCGAATCGCCGAGTAGGCATCCAGCAGTTCGCCGCCGACGATCATCGCTACCGGCTTCACCAGGTTCACGCTGTGCACCAGCACACTGCCGGTCTGCGCGGTATTGAGCATGGCGCAGATGCCGCCGAGCTTGGCCACCGCCAGCACGCTCACCAGCAACTCGGGACGGTTCTCGACGAAGATCGCCACCACGTCGCCCTTGCCGATGCCCTGGCTCGCCAGGTAATGGGCGATCCGGTTGGCCCACTGGTTGGCCTGTGCATAACTCAACACCCGGTCGCCGTACAGCAGCGCCGGGCCGTCGGGGTTGCGTTGGGTGGCCTGCTCGAAGGTCCAGCCCAGCCCGCAGGGCTGATCGGCGCGCTTGACGTTGGCTATCTGCATGCCCTTGATGACCCGCGGCAACGCCCGGGCGATGGAGGGCAACTTCCGTAGCATCATGCCCCAGGTGATCATGTCGTGCTGATGAGTGCTCATGACGGCTCCTGTTCGACGCAAAAGGATCCTGCACGGGGCCAGGCCGGGCAGGCGGACAAGGGTCGATGGGGCTATTCAGCTGGGGCCCGAGGGCGGGCCGCCACGGCAAACAGGAGAAACAGGGGGCGTGCTATTGGCAGTAACGCAGAGCATGGCGTTCATGGATGACGTCCTATTTTCTTATTATCAGGCGCCCATGATCCAAGGGGACCACGGCGCATGACTGTCCATGTCGGTGAAACGTCTGATTGACCTGTACAGCCCGGAACATCAGGGCTTGGGCTTGTGCAAAGAGTCTGCGCCAAGCCTGTCGCTGGCAAAAAAATACGTCAGCGCTTCCTGGCCTGTACATGGAGTTTTTGCAAAGTTTTGTATCTCCTCCGCGCCGCCAGGTGCCTCGCGCTTGAGGGCCGGGCTTGCCGGCTGAATCTTTTGCGTGAACCGGCAGTCACAGCGTTACGTCCCTGCCCTTACCCAGGCCCGCGATCTCGCAAAATGCAGGATGCACGATGGCCATTCATGCAAATTGCACGGACACGCAAACGGCGAATTTTTATAACAATATGATTTATAAGGATTTTTATAAAAATTGAGGCTGGCACAATCGCTGCACCTATCACTCCAGGTTTGCCATTCAAGAACCAATGGAGCTGATAGACATGAGCCTGATCCAAGAAAAATTCGCTTCCCTGTTCTCCAACTACGAAGTGACCACTCAGCCACGGCCCGATGGCGGCATCCTGCTGACGCTGCGTAACAGCGAAGGTAAACAGCTCAAGCGCTCGATCTCTTATGCGCAGTTACATGCGGGCGATCAGTTGTCGTGGGTGATCAGCGCGTTGCGTCGCGACCTGGCCGAACAGGCCAGCGAATTGCCACAGATTTCCCTGCTGCAAAGCCAGAACCGTTTTGCCCTGCCGTCGTATCACTCGCTTTAAATCCGCACCGCCGCGGATTCGCGATGATCACCGGCAACTGGATAACAGATAACCCCAATCAGGCCGTGCCAGCCTTGCGCTGACACGGCCTGATTGCTTTTCAGAAACCCTGCGGATCGATATCGGCGAAGCTCGCTACATTCGCATGCCCCGCCAATACCCCGCCTTCGCGCACCAGGCCGCAGGTGGCCAGGCCGGCGGACCGGGCCGCATCCAGCTCCTGGACGATATCGGACAAAAAGAGAATCTGCCCGGGTGCACAGCCGATGGCCTGGGTAATGCGCTGGTAAGACTGCACTTCCCGTTTCGGCCCCGAGGTGGTGTCGAAGAAACCGCTGAACAGCGGCGACAGGTCCCCGGCAGTTGAGCAACCGAAAATCAGCTTCTGCGCCTGGATCGAGCCCGACGAATAGACATACAACCGATACCCATCCTGATGCCAGTGCTGCAACGCCGCCACCGCATCCGGGTAGACATGGCCCTTGAGCTGTCCGGCCCGGTACCCCTGCTCCCAGACCATGCCTTGCAGCGCCTTGAGCGGCGTGGACTTGCGATCTTCCGCGATCCAGCCCAGCAGAATCCCGATCACCCGCTCGACGTCCGCCGCCGGCTCGCCGCTGGCCTCGCGCACCGCCTGCAACTGCTCGGCAACGTCGGCCCGGCTGGCGTGCTTGCGCACGAAGTCCGGCAGCTGCCGCACCGCGTAGGGGAACAGCACCTCGAAGACAAAACTCACCGCGCTGGTGGTGCCTTCGATGTCGGTGAGAATGGCCTTGATCGGCATCCGCTCAATCCTCCAGAAGCGGGAACTGGCTGGCGATATCGGAACCGGTGAAGCTGGCGACCCAGCCTTGCGGGTTGTTGAACATGCGGATCGCCACCAGGTATGGGTTCTCGCCCATGTCGAACCAGTGCGCGGTACCGGCCGGCACCGAGATCAGGTCGTTCTTCTCGCAGAGCACGGCATACACGTAGTCGCCAATATGCAGGCTGAACAGACCGCGGCCGGCGACGAAAAAGCGCACCTCGTCCTCGGCATGCCGGTGTTCGTCGAGGAACTTGGCGCGCAGCTCGGCCTTCTGCGGGTGATCGCCATTGAGGCTGATCACATCGACGGTGATGTAGCCGCGCTCGGTCATCAGGCGGTCGATCTGTTCCTGGTAGGCGCCTATCACTTCCTCCTGGCTGGCGCCCGGCTGGATCCTGGTGGCGGCTTGCCAGCGATCGAAACGCACGCCCTGCTCGGCCAGGGTCGCGGCGATATCGTCGAAATGGGTCAGCACCTTGTTCGGCAGGTCCGGGCTGGATACGTGGTAAACGGACAGGCTGCTCATCTGGCAATTCCTCGTTATCGGCAGTGCCTTGCGGCTTTTTCCAGGCCGGTCAGGCAGTGCATATCATCAGGCGCTGGCTACTTCAGTCGAAGCAAGCCTTAACGGTTTAACAGGGCGCGAGTCTGCAACTCGCACTCGAACAGAAACTCGAAGGCCTCGATCTGGCGCTGCGCGTCACTCATGCGCGCGCCCCAGGTGTAGAGGCCATGACCGCGAATCAGGTAGCCGACGCAATCGGCATGGGCGTCGAGCCAGGGCTGGATCTTGGTCGCCAGCCGGGCGATGTCCTGATCGTTGTCGAAAATCGGCACCCGCACCCGCGACTCGTGGCTGGCAATGCCGGTAAAAGCCTTTTGCAGCTCGTAACCCTCGAACTCGATGAAGTCCTCGGCGGTCAGGCGTGACAGCACCGTGGCATTCACCGAGTGGGTATGCAACACGGCGCCGATCTGCGGGTTCCAGCTGTACAGCTGGGTGTGCAACAGGGTTTCGGCCGACGGCTTTTTGCCCGGCTCCAGGCTGTTGCCCGACAAGTCGGTGGCCAGCACGTCATCCAGGCCCAACTGGCCTTTGTGCTTGCCCGAAACCGTGAGCAATAGCGCGCTCGGCGACAGGCGCGTGGAATAGTTGCTGCTGGTGGCCGGGGACCAGCCGCGGGCATACAGAAAGCGTCCGACCTCGATGATGTCCTGTGCCAGCTGTTCGCGGGTAAGGCTCATGGCCTCTCCTCTTGCATACGTGTGGCAATGATAACGGCTGCCGCCAGCGCTGCGAGGCTTGCAATACTAAAGGTCAATGTCGCGCCCAGGGCGTTCCAGCTGTAGCCGGAATACAACGCGCCCAATGCGCCGCCGGTGCCGGCCAGGGCCGCGTACAGGGCCTGGCCCTGGCCTTGCTGACGGTCGCCGAAGCTGCGTTGCACGAAATGAATGGCCGCGGCATGAAAGCTGCCGAAGGTCGCGGCATGCAGCACCTGGGCAAACAACAGCAGCCACAGGTGTTCGGCAAAGGCGCCCAGCAGCAACCAGCGCAGGGCTGCCAGCAGGAAACTCGCCAGCAGCACCCGGCGTACCGAAAACCGCGAGAGAATCCAGCTCATTGCCAGGAACATCAAGACTTCGGCGACCACCCCCAGCGCCCACAACAGGCCGATCAAGCCGCGGCTATAGCCCAGGTGTTCCAGGTGCAGGGTCAGGAAGGTGTAGTAAGGACCGTGGCTCATTTGCATCAGCGCCACGCAGGCATAGAAGGCCAGGACGCCGGGGCTGCGCAGCTGGCCAAGAAAGCCCCCGACGGCCAAGCGGCTGCCCTGGGCCGCTGGCTGGGCGTTGGGCACCCAGGCGCTGCTGAGCACGATGCCGGCCATGATCAGCACCAGCGCCGCCGGGTAGATGTCCAGGCTCAACCACTCGAACAGCCGCCCCAGCGCCACCACCGTGAGGATGAAACCGATCGAGCCCCACAGGCGGATCTGGCTGTAGCGAGCGGTCTGGCCTTGCAGGTGCGCCAGGGTGATCACTTCGAATTGCGGCAATACCGCGTGCCAGAAGAACGCATGCAGGGCCATGACCATCGCCAGCCAGGCGTAGCTCTTGCTGACGAAAATCAGCGAAAAGCTCAGCAGTGTGCAGATCGCGCCAAAACGTACGATGGCCAGGCGCCGGCCGGTGTAGTCGCCCAGCCAGCCCCAGAGGTTCGGCGCCACGCAGCGCATCAGCATGGGAATCGCCACCAGCTCGCCAATACGCGCGCTGGAAAACCCCAGGTGATCGAAATACAGCGCCAGAAACGGCGCGGTCGACCCCAGCAAGGCGAAATAGAACAGGTAGAAACTGGAGAGCCGCCAGTACGGGAGCGCCGCCACGGCCGTCAGACCGTGGCGACTGGCAGAGACGCCATTACAACTGGCCCAGCACCGGCGTGCTGACGCGCACGTCGGCATTCTGGCCACGATGACGCAGCAGGTGATCCATCAGCACGATGGCCATCATGGCTTCGGCGATCGGCGTGGCGCGGATGCCCACGCACGGGTCGTGACGGCCCTTGGTGATGACGTCCACCGGGTTGCCATCGATGTCGATCGAGCGGCCCGGGGTGGTGATGCTGGAGGTCGGCTTGAGCGCCAGGTGCGCGACGATCGGCTGGCCGGAGGAAATCCCGCCCAGGATGCCGCCCGCGTTGTTGCTGAGGAAACCTTGCGGGGTCAGCTCGTCGCGATGCTCGGTGCCACGCTGGGCGACGCTGGCGAAACCGGCGCCGATTTCCACGCCCTTGACCGCGTTGATGCTCATCAGCGCATGGGCCAGCTCGGCGTCCAGGCGGTCGAAGATCGGCTCGCCCAGGCCCGGCATCACACCCTCGGCGACCACGGTGATCTTGGCGCCCACCGAGTCCTGATCGCGACGCAGCTGGTCCATGTAGGCTTCCAGCTCCGGCACCTTGTCCGGGTCGGGGCTGAAGAAGGCGTTGTCTTCCACCGACTCCCAGGTCTTGAACGGGATTTCGATCGGGCCCAACTGGCTCATGTAGCCACGCACCACGATGCCCTGGCTGGCCAGGTACTTCTTGGCGATGGCCCCCGCCGCCACGCGCATGGCGGTTTCCCGCGCCGAGCTGCGACCGCCGCCGCGGTAGTCGCGGATGCCGTATTTGTGGTGGTAGGTGTAATCGGCGTGGGCCGGGCGGAACAGATCCTTGATCGCCGAGTAGTCCTTGGACTTCTGGTCGGTGTTGCGGATCAGCAGGCCGATGGAGCAGCCGGTGGTCTTGCCCTCGAACACGCCGGAGAGGATTTCGACTTCATCGGCTTCCTGGCGCTGGGTAGTGTGGCGGCTGGTGCCGGGCTTGCGCCGGTCCAGATCGCGCTGCAGATCGTCCAGCGACAGCTCAAGACCCGGTGGGCAGCCGTCGACAATGGCGACCAACGCCGGACCATGGCTTTCGCCCGCGGTGGTGACAGTGAACAGCTTGCCGTAGGTATTGCCGGACATGCAGGACGCTCCATGAAATCAGCCGAAATAACTCAATCTGGATTACTGAGCCGGGAAGTATACGCAGGCTCCCCAACTAGTTCATCCTCGAACCTTATCCGTGTCCGGAAGTCCAACCGGCACCTTCTCCATGATGGCGTGATGATGCTGCGAGTTCTTCTCTTGAGCCTTACCCTGTTCACCGGCCTGGTCCAGGCGGCCGTACTGCAACGTCCCATCAGCCTCGACACCGGCACTGGCGAGTTATACGGCTCGCTGCTGCTGCCCAAGTCCGACGCCCCGGTGCCGGTGGTCCTGATCGTCTCCGGTTCCGGCCCCACCGACCGCAACGGCAACAATCCCGACGGTGGGCGCAACGACAGCCTCAAGCGCCTGGCCTGGGTGCTGGCCAAGCACAACATCGCCAGCGTGCGCTACGACAAGCGCGGGGTGGCCGCCAGCCTCGCCGCCACCCCGGACGAGCGCAACCTGACCCTCGACGCCTACGTCGCCGACGCCGTGGCCTGGGGCAAGAAGCTCAAGGGCGACCCGCGCCTGGGCCCGTTGATCATGCTCGGCCACAGCGAAGGCGCGCTGATCGCCACCCTGGCGGCGCCCCAGGTCGATGCGGCGGCGGTGATTTCCATCTCCGGCACCGCCCGCCCGGTGGACCAGGTGCTGCGCCAGCAACTGAGCTACCGCCTGCCGGCGCCGCTGATGCTTCGCAGCAACGAACTGCTCGACAGCCTCAAGGCTGGCCGGGTCGACACCGACGTGCCGCCGCAGCTGGAAGTGATCTTCCGCCCCAGCGTGCAGCCGTACCTGATCACCCTGTTCAAGCAAGACCCGGCCGCCGCGTTCGCCCGCCTGAAGATGCCGGCGCTGATTGTCCAGGGCAGTAATGACATCCAGGTCGGTGTCGGCGATGCGCAGATGCTCAAGGCCGCCAAGCCGGACGCCCAACTGGCGCTGATCGAAGGCATGAACCATGTCCTGCGTATCGTGCCCAACGACGTCAAGCGGCAACTGGCCTCCTACAAGGATCCGCAGCTGCCCCTGGCCTCGGAACTCGGCACCCGCATCATCAGCTTTATTGACGGACTTCACGCCCGTTGACGCGTTTTCCCCTCCAGTCCTGAAAAAAACGGCCGATAAGCCTTTGCCGGCCGTTCACTTGCCGTCGGCAAGTAGCGCTTGGACAGGATCTCGCCGTTATGACCGATACCCAGAACCCTCCCGAAACCGAGGTTGAAAACCCCGCTCCCGAAGCCGTGGCGTTGCCGTGGGCGGACGTCCATGCCGAGCATCACCGGATGCTTCGCCTGGCCCCGCTGCAAACCGATCGCGCCACGGGCGGACGGCCCCTGCGCTTTATCGAGTTCGGTTATGCCGAGCGCAGCAACAAGGAACACAGCCTGTTGCGCATGACCCTCCAACTGCCGGGCCAACGGGTGCGCAAGGAACAGAATCACCTGGATGTCTGGGTCGACCACGCGACTCGTCGGGTGCGCTTCGAGCCGGAAAACCTGCAGATCGAACCGGCGAACCGCGGCATCGGCCGCTTTCTGCTGGCGCAGGGGGCAAGCTGGGCCCAGAAGAAATGGCCGCACTACCGCGTGGACGGTTTCGAACTGGCGAACAAGGATGCGCTGAACGAGGCCACGCGCCTGCGGCGCGATCATTTCCTGCGGGTCCAGGGTTTCGATGTGGTTTACGCCGACGCCCAGCATCTCAAGGGCAGCGTCAAACATGTGCAGGTCGGTGAACTACTGCCCAACTGGAACACCGAAAAGCTGCAATTCGTCGAGATCCTCGAAGCCGCGCAGATGCTGCAGCAGGCCGAGCAGAACCTCGAAGAACAGGAAGTGAAGCTGCGCAAGCACGAAGAAAAGGTCGCCAAGTACAAGCGCGAAGACACCGGGCTGCGCTTTACCATCACCTGCCTGGTGGCGTTTGCGGTGTTCCAGGCCGGGTTGCTGATCTGGATCGCAACCCACCGCTGACCCCTGGCCGCCTCGCGGACAATTGTAGGAGCGAAGCTTGCTCGCGATAGCGTCCGTCCAGGCACACCCCGGTACCTGGATCGCGGGCAAGTCGGATCGCCGCCCGCTCGCTCCTACTGAAGCGCCGATCAGACCCGGGAGCTGAACAGTGCCTGGTGCTGTCGGCACTGCTCGGCGGTGAGCATGAACACGCCATGACCGCCGCGTTCGAAGTCCAGCCAGGCGAAATCGACTTCCGGGTACAGCGCTTCGACATGGACCTGGCTATTGCCGACCTCGACGATCAACAGGCCCTTCTCGGTCAGATGATCCGCCGCCTCGGCCAGCATGCGCCGCACCAGATTCAAGCCATCGTCGCCACAGGCCAGGCCCAGCTCCGGTTCGTGCTGGTACTCCTCGGGCATGTCGGCGAAGTCCTCGGCATCCACATACGGCGGGTTCGACACGATCAGGTCGAAGCGCTGGCCCGGCAAGCCGTCGAAACCGTCGCCCTGTACCGTGAACACCCGCTCATCGACACCATGACGCTCGATGTTCTGGTTCGCCACCTCGAGGGCTTCGAACGACAGGTCGGCCAGCACCACTTCGGCCTTGCGGAACTCGTAGGCGCAGGCAATGCCGATGCAGCCGGAACCGGTACACAGGTCGAGAATGCGCGCGGGCTCGGCGCCCAACCAGGGCTCGAAACGTTTTTCGATCAGCTCGCCGATCGGCGAGCGTGGGATCAGCACCCGCTCATCGACAATGAACGACAGGCCACAGAACCAGGCCTCGCCCAGCAGGTAGGCGGTCGGTACGCGCTCTTCGATGCGCCGCTTGAGCAGACGCTGCAGGTTGACCAGTTCGTCGTCTTCCAGGGCGCAGTCCAGATAGCTGTCAGCGATTTCCCACGGCAGGTGCAAGGCACCCAGTACCAATTGGCGGGCTTCGTCCCAGGCGTTGTCGGTCCCATGGCCGAAAAACAGATCCTCCCCATGAAAGCGGCTGACAGCCCAACGGATGTGGTCGCGCAGGGTGCGCAGGCGGGAAGTGATCACGGGACAGACTCCTGAAAAAACGACTGGCGATTCTAACAGCCAAAACGTCTGAGGACGACGCATGAAAAATCTGAGTCTGCGGGGCGTTCAGGCGGTTTTCTCCACATTCGGCCCGATTCTCCATAGCCCTTGACACGGCTGTAGGCCAGCAACCACGCACCTTACGTTAGTAGCGATTCACAGAAGCGCTCCGCCAGAGGACAATGTCGCAAAAGCCCCACTCACAGGAGCCCCAGAATGTCCGTTCCAAAGACGATGTTTCAACTCAGCGGTCGTGGTTATGCAGCGGCTAATTTGAGCCACGCGACCCTTGTGATCATCGACGCCCAGAAAGAGTACCTCAGCGGTCCGCTGGCCCTGTCCGGCATGGACGCTGCGGTCGCCAACATCAAGCAACTGGTCGCTGCCGCCCGCTCCGCCGGCCGCCCGGTTGTGCATGTGCGCCACCTCGGCACCGTCGGCGGCCTGTTCGACCCCCAGGGCGAACGCGGTGAGTTCATCCCCGGCCTCGAACCCCAGGGCGACGAGACCATCATCGGCAAGCTGCTGCCGAGCGCCTTCCATGGCACCGAACTGGAAAAGCGCCTGCAGGACCTGGGCTCCCTGGACCTGATCGTCTGCGGTTTCATGAGCCATTCCAGTGTCAGCACCACAGTGCGCGCGGCGAAGAACCTGGGCTTTCGCTGCACCCTGGTGGAAGATGCCTGCGCCACTCGCGACCTGCCCTACAAGGGCGGCATCCTCAGCGCCGAGCACGTGCAGCAGACCGAAATGGCCATCATGGCGGACAACTTCGCCACCCTCGCCGCCACCAAAGATCTGATCTGATCGACCTGCAATGAGCGGCGCGCCTTCAGGGGCAAGGCCGCTCATCCGTAAAAGCCTCTCATTTGCCGTAATTGCCTTAGCCTCAGGAACCACCCGGTCATCTTTCGGTCGAAGGGCCGATACCCATTGAGGAAGGTCGGAATGAAGATATCCGATGGTTTTGACGCACGTCGTCTGCGGCCCAAAGGCCCGCGGAACTGGCGTTTGCGCCTGGGCGCGGGATTCTCCGCGTTGCTGGCGACCTTCGGTGTGCTGCTGGCGATGGCCGGGGCCGCCAGCCTGTTGGGGCGCCCTCCGGCGCTGGGCGAATTGAATGCAAGTCCGGCGGGTTCCGCGGTGATTCTAGCGGTCGGTCTGTTACTGCTGTATGTCGGCGTCTGGCTGTGGCGTCGCTGCCGGCGGCGCATGCGCCAGCCGCAGACCCTGAACATGGCTCCCCACCTGATGAAGAAGCATGACTGAATCGACGGCAACACGTTTTGTCCCGCCCCTCTCCCGTCGAGTTGGGTAAACTGCTCGGTCTTCGCGGAGGCTGACATGCAAGACGACGATTTTTCCCTGTTCAAAAGCGCGATCCAAGGCGTCAAGCCGATCAAGCACGATCGCGCCGAAACCGGCAAACCCAAGGCTGACCGGGCGCAGATCGCCAAGCTGCGCCAGGCTGCCAGCGTGCGCACCGAAACCACGACCGTCGACGGGTTGTCCGATCAGTTCGTGATCGACGTCGGCCCGGAAGACGAGCTGATGTGGGCCCGCGACGGGGTTCAGGAAAGCCAGATGCGCAAGCTCAAGGTCGGCCAGATCCCTTTCGAGGGCAGCCTCGACCTGCACGGCATGAACGTGGAAAAGGCCCGGGAAACCCTCTGGGCATTCCTCGCCGAAGCCACCAAGTTCGAAATCCGCTGCGTGCGCGTCACCCACGGCAAGGCCGTGCGCCTGGACGGCAAGCGGCCGATGATCAAAAGCCACGTCAACACCTGGCTGCGCCAGCATCCCCAGGTACTCGGCTTCACCTCGTGCCAGGCCAAACATGGCGGTGCCGGGGCGGTCTACGTGATGCTCAAACGCACCATGATGGAAGGCCGCGACGAGTAAAGCCGCTTCGTCGCGCTTGCAGCGCCCGGTCCGCCACCGTACCCTTGCCCTTTGCGTAAAATCCCACAGGTAGTTTCATGTCCCTGGAACAGAATTACACGGCGATCCTCGGCCAATTGGGCGAAGACGTCTCCCGCGAGGGCCTGCTCGACACGCCAAAACGTGCCGCCAAAGCCATGCAGTACCTCTGCCGCGGTTATGAACAAACGCTGGAAGAAGTCACCAACGGTGCCTTGTTCAGCTCCGATAACAGCGAAATGGTGCTGGTCAAGGACATCGAGCTCTACTCGCTGTGCGAGCACCACCTGCTGCCTTTCATCGGCAAGGCTCACGTCGCCTACATTCCGAGTGGCAAGGTGCTGGGCCTGTCAAAAGTCGCGCGTATCGTCGACATGTACGCGCGCCGCCTGCAGATCCAGGAAAACCTCAGCCGCCAGATCGCCGACGCGGTCCAGCAAGTGACCGGCGCCCTGGGCGTCGCGGTGGTGATCGAGGCCAAGCACATGTGCATGATGATGCGCGGTGTGGAGAAGCAGAACTCGTCGATGATCACCTCGGTGATGCTGGGCGAGTTCCGCGAAAACGCGGCAACCCGCAGCGAGTTTCTCAGCCTGATCAAGTAAACGGCTGCCCGAAAGAACCGGCGTTCATCGCCGGTTTTTTTTCGCCTGGCAAAAATCAGGTAAGCTGCCGCCCCTTCTTTCATGGGCAAGAGGCAATATCGTGATCGTCAAAGCGCTTCGAGTCGGCCTGGGCCAGCTCATCATCTTCATCGACTTCATCACCCGCCCACGCAAGCAGCAGCGCCCTGCCGCCGCTCAAGCCCAGGTCGAACAGGCCGCCAAGGGCCTGACCCTGTACCAGTTCCACGCCTGCCCGTTCTGCGTGAAAACCCGCCGCACCCTGCACCGCCTGAACGTTCCGGTGGCCCTGCGTGACGCGAAAAACAACGAACAGGATCGCCAGGCCCTGCTGGAGCAAGGCGGCAAGATCAAGGTGCCGTGCCTGCGTATCGAAGAAAACGGCCAGACCACCTGGATGTACGAGTCCAAGGTGATCATCGATTATCTGGACAAGCGCTTTGCAACAGCTTGAATGGTTGGTGGCGTTCTGAAGGACGTCATCGCGCCAGAACAGCCCCCACAAGATCCAGACCATAAAAAACCGACCCAAGGGTCGGTTTTTTGTTTCCCGCAGAGACTCAGTCGAGCATCCCGACATGCAGCGGATGGCTTTCCACCCGCTGCATCCACGCCTGGATGCCCGGGTAGCGCGCCAGGTCGAAGCCACCTTCATGGGCGACATGGGTGTAGGCATAGAGCGCGATATCGGCAATCGAGTACTGCTCACCCACCAGATACGGCGTGCGCGCCAACTGGTGTTCCATCACGTCCAGGGCCTTGTAACCGCGTTTTTGCAGCTTCTCGTATTCGTGCTGGCGCTCTTGCGGCAGCCCCAGATAGAGCTGGATGAAACGTGCCACGGCAATGTACGGCTCATGGCTGTATTGCTCGAAAAACTGCCATTGCAGCACTTGCGTGCGTAAACGCGGCTCGCTCGGCAGGAATTCGCTGCCGTCGGCGAGAAAGTTGAGAATCGCGTTCGACTCCCACAGGCAGGTGCCGTCTTCCAGCTCCAGCACCGGGATCTTGCCGTTGGGGTTCTTCGCCAGAAACGCCTCGGTCTGCGTATCCCCGTTCAAGATGTCCACGGCGTGCCACTCGTAAGGCAGGCCCAGCAGATTGAGCATCAGCTTGACCTTGTAGCAGTTGCCGGACCGGTAATCCCCATAAACCTTGTACATGGCCCTCTCCCCTTAGGCTGCCTGTGCAGCCTGTGCTTGACGTACCACGGTGGCCAGCCGCTTGAGACCTTCGTCCAGACGCGCCGGATCGATATGACTGAAATTCAACCGCAGGTGACCTGGATTGCGGTCCGGCTCGGAGAAGAAGGGTTCGCCCGGCATGAATGCCACGTCCTGCTCCAGCGCCGCTTTCAGCAAAGTGCGGGTGTCCAGCGGCTGTTTCAAGGTCAACCAGAAAAACAGCCCGCCCTGGGGCACCTGCCAATCGGCCAGATCGCCGAAATGACGTTGCAGGGCGGCCTGAAAACCATCGCGGCGCACCCGGTAGAAATCGCGCAATTCGCCCAGGTGCCGCTGGTACTGCTCGGTACCTATCCATTGCAGCGCCTGCCATTGGCCGACGCGGTTGGTGTGCAGGTCCGCCGATTGTTTCAACCGCAGCAGATGGGGAAACAGGTCCGGGCTGGCGATCAGGTAACCGACCCGCAACCCTGGCAGCAGGGTCTTCGACACCGTGCCGGTGTAGATCCAACTGGCCTTGCGCAGGCGCCCGACAATAGGCGTGGCGTTGCCGCCATCGAACGTCAGTTCGCGGTAAGGCTCGTCTTCGATCAGGGTCACCCCGAACTCGTCAAGCAACGCCGCCACGGCATCGCGCTTGGCCTCGCTGTAGCGCACCGCCGAAGGATTCTGGAAGGTCGGGATCAGGTAGATGAACGCGGGACGATGCTGCTCCAGGCAGGCGCGCAATTGCGCCAGATCCGGTCCATCGGCCTGAAGCGGCACGGTCAGGCAATCGGCGCCGAACAGCTGAAAGATCTGCAGTGCCGCGAGATAAGTCGGCGCTTCCAGCATGATCTCGGTGCCCTTGTCGATGTACAGCTTGGCCGCCAGGTCGAGGGTCTGCTGGGAGCCGCTGACCACCAGCACCTGGCTGGCCTCGCACGGCACGCCCAGCGCCCGGGCCTGTGCCGCCAGGGCCTCGCGCAGCTGTGGCTCGCCTTCACTCATGCCGTATTGGCCCATGGACACCGGCATCGCCTGCCAATCGACCTTCGGCAGCATCGCCTCGGCGGGCAGGCCTCCGGCGAACGACATCACTTCCGGACGCTGCGCGGCGGCAAGGATTTCACGGATCAGTGAGCTTTTAAGACGCGAGACACGTTCGGAGAAGGCCATGAGGTCACCCGTAGCGAAGGCGGAGGAAAATACGTCAAACTGCTTGACCGAAATTACGCCGACTTTCGCAGATACGTCAATATGCTTGACCTTAAAAACCAGACCACCCAACAAGCCGCCATGGAAGCCTTCTTCTTTGGTTACCAGGCGTTCACCGCCAAGGCCGACGAAATGCTCGAGCGTCGCGGCCTGAGTCGCGTGCACCAGCGCATCGTGTTTTTCATCGCCCGCTATCCAGGGCTGAGCGTGAAAGAACTGCTCACGGCACTGGGCGTGAGCAAGCAGGCGCTGAATATCCCGCTGCGCCAATTGATGGAGATGCACCTGGTCAACAGCGTTGCCTCGCAGAGCGACAAGCGCAAACGCCTGCTGAAGCTGACGGAAGACGGCGCGCGCTTTGAGCAATCGCTGCGGCGCGAGCAGGTCAAGCTGCTGCAACGGGTATTCGCCGAGGCCGGCGAGGCGGCAGTGGATGGCTGGCTGGCGGTGAACAAGGCTCTGGGCGAAAACCGCTGACACCACAGCCCGCGAGCACGCAGCGGTCGTCAACCCGCATACCCGATACTTCTGCAGGACCGCGTCAGCCCCATTACGACTGCTGCGCGCTCGATCGCAGGCTGCGCCAGCGGCTACAGGGCATATAGCCTTTCTGGCGGACTTTTCGCACACAACCTAAAAAACATTATTTGCTTTCTTTGTATACAAAAGCATAATTCGCCACGTGCGAGTTCCTGACCTAAAGGTCAATAAAAGCCCGCAAGCCTTACATGCCTCAAAGAGCCGCTGCCCACCCTCACGTGCCCGGCTCTGGAAAAAATAATAAAACTCTTGAGGAGTACTCGCTGTGGAAAGCCGCAAATCCGAAGCCCCTACGCTGGAACTCTCGCCGCCGCTGAACAGTGGCTGGCTGGAGCGCATCTTCAAACTCAGGTTGCATGGCACCACGGTGAAGACCGAGTTGATCGCCGGTCTGACGACCTTCATCACCATGGCCTACATCATCTTCGTCAACCCCAACATCATGGCCGACGCCGGCATCGACCACGGCGCGGCCTTCGTCGCCACCTGCATCGCCGCGGCCCTGGGTTGCCTGTTGATGGGGCTGTACGCCAACTGGCCGGTAGGCCTGGCGCCCGGCATGGGGCTGAACGCCTTTTTCACCTACACCGTGGTCGGAACCATGGGCTACAACTGGGAAACCGCCCTCGGTGCAGTGTTCGTTTCCGGCGCGCTGTTCATGTTCCTGACCTTCTCGCGGATCCGCGAATGGCTGCTCAACAGCATTCCGGCCAGCCTGCGTTTTGCCATGGGCGCCGGCGTGGGTTTGTTCCTGGGACTGATCGGTTTGAAGACCGCGGGCATCGTGGTCGATAGCCCGGCCACCCTGATCAAGCTCGGCTCCCTGCGCGAACCCGGCCCGCTGCTGGCGGCGGTCTGCTTCCTGATGATTGCCGTGCTCAGCTATCACCGGGTGTTCGGCGCGATCCTCATCAGCATCATCACCGTGACCCTGGCCGGCTGGGGCCTGGGCCTGGTGCACTACGAGGGCATCATGTCGGCCCCGCCGAGCCTGGCACCGACCTGGATGGCCATGGACGTGGCCGGGGTGTTCAACGTCAGCATGATCAGCGTGGTGCTGGCCTTCCTCTTCGTGCACATGTTCGATACCGCCGGCACCCTGATGGGCGTGGCCCAGCGCGCCGGCCTGGTCAACCCCGACGGCAAGATCGAGAACCTCTCCCGCGCCCTGAAGGCGGACAGCGCCTCCAGCGTCTTCGGCGCGGTGGTCGGTGTTCCGCCCGTGACCAGCTACGTGGAAAGTGCCGCGGGCGTCGCCGCAGGTGGTCGGACTGGTCTTACCGCAGTGACCGTAGGTGTGCTATTTATCGCAGCCATGTTTTTCGCACCGCTGGCTGGCATGATCCCCGCTTATGCCACCGCCGGCGCGCTGATTTATGTGGCGATGCTGATGATGGGCGGCATGGCCCACATCGATTGGGAAGAGGCCACCGACAGCATCCCGGCGATCGTGACCGCGATCATGATGCCGCTGACCTTCTCGGTCGCCGACGGTATCGCCCTGGGCTTCATCACCTACGTGGCCTTGAAGGCCGGGACGGGCAAGTACAAGGAAATATCCATCAGCCTGTGGGTGCTGTGCGCGATCTTTATCGCCAAGTTCATTTTCTTGTAGGTACATCGGTTTCAAACGGCCTCACCCCGTCGGGTGAGGCTTTTGCGCATAAGGAGAAAGGCAATGAGCGTGGAAACCTGGCTGCTGTTCAGCGGCGCGGCACTGGTGGTGATCCTGATTCCGGGCCCGCTGTCCCTGCTGATGATCAGCAACAGCCTGAATTACGGTTTGCGCCGGTCCTACCCGGCGTTTCTCGGCGGCGTGTTTGCCTCGATCTGCCTGCTGAGCGCCTCGGCCCTGGGCCTGGGCGCCCTGCTGCTGGCCTCGGAACAGCTGTTCAGCGCGCTGAAAATCGTCGGCGCGCTGTACCTGTTCTATCTCGCCTGGCAAAGCTGGCAGCAATCGCGGCAGCCGTCTCATGGCGCCGAAGTGCCCGAGGCCGCACCGAAACCACGCTTTCGCGCACTGTTCGGGCGCGCTTTTGTGCTGGGTGCCAGCAACCCGAAAGACATTCTGTTCTTCGCCGCGTTTCTGCCGCAGTTTCTCAGCGCCGAGCAGCCCTTCCTGCCCCAGCTGCTGATCATGATCGCCACCTGGACCGTACTCGACCTGCTGTGCAAGCTGGCTTACGGCCTGGGTGCCCACGGTGCGGCGCGTTACCTGCGCAGCGGCAAGGGCCAGAGCTGGTTCAACCGGGTCAGCGCCGGGCTGTTCAGCGGCGCCGGTGCCGCGTCGCTGTTGAGCCGCTGAAAGCATCGCGAGCAAGCTCGCTCCTACAGAGAGCTGCTGCAAACCTGTAGGAGCGAGCTTGCTCGCGATGACATCCTCCCAGACACCCCTTTCTCAAGGGCGAAAAAAAGCCCGCAGTGTGAGCGGGCGAAAGACCAAAGAAGCTATTTGCGCAGGCTTCGTGGGGGGAAAGTCCTAGCTTCCTCTGTAGGTCGAATAGCTGTAGGGCGAGATCAGCAGCGGTACGTGGTAATGCTCCTGCTCGGCCGAGATGCCAAAGCGCAGCACCACCACATCGAGAAACGCAGGTTCGGGCAGTTGTACGCCGCGGGCACGGTAGTAATCACCGGCATGGAATTGCAGTTGGTAAACCCCGGTGCGGTAGTCATCGCCTTGCAGCAGCGGCGCATCGCAACGGCCATCGCTGTTGGTCAGGGCACTGGCGACCAGTTCCAGCTGCGTACCTTCGACCCGGTACAACTCGACCTTGATGGCACTGCCTGGGCAGCCATGCGCGGCATCCAACACGTGTGTAGTCAAACGTCCCATTGATTCTGCGTGTCTGTGCGCGCTCACACGTCCAGACCTCGCGCCTCCTGAAGTCAGTTGATAAGGAGACCGCACCGTTTCGGAGCACGAAAGGATGCGGCGAGGAATTTATTAAGACACTTTTCAAAAAAATTGTACACAATAAAAATCACCCATTTTCGGGTACTTCGAGCAAGCCCCCGTATTCCCTTGATCAGCGGCTACACCATGAGGACAGAAGACTTTTCATCCATTAGCTGACCAACCAGGCAGGTTTCTTGCAGTACCCAGGCATGAACACAATCGATGAAAAATGCAAAAAATCGGGCTTACAAACCGAATGAAAAGTTGTATACAATCAGCCCATCGCTGTGACGCCAGCCTGTCCTTCCCCCCAGGCCCCGCCACGCCACCGTTATCACGATAAGAAGGAAGACTGCAGTGAGCGCTGACTACCCACGCGACCTGATCGGTTACGGCTCCAACCCTCCTCACCCTCACTGGCCGGGCAATGCCCGCATCGCCCTGTCGTTCGTGCTCAATTACGAAGAAGGCGGCGAGCGCAATATCCTGCACGGCGACAAGGAGTCGGAAGCCTTCCTTTCGGAAATGGTCGCCGCCCAGCCCCTGCAGGGCGAACGCAACATGAGCATGGAATCGCTGTACGAGTATGGCAGCCGTGCCGGCGTCTGGCGGATCCTCAAGCTGTTCAAGGAATTCGACATTCCGCTGACCATCTTCGCCGTCGCCATGGCCGCCCAGCGCCATCCGGACGTGATCCGCGCCATGGTCGAGGCCGGCCACGAGATCTGCAGCCACGGCTACCGCTGGATCGACTACCAGTACATGGACGAAGCCCAGGAACGCGAGCATATGCTCGAGGCGATCCGCATCCTCACCGAAATCACCGGTGAACGCCCGCTGGGCTGGTATACCGGCCGCACCGGCCCGAACACCCGGCGCCTGGTGATGGAAGAAGGCGGTTTCCTCTACGACTGCGACACCTACGACGACGACCTGCCCTACTGGGAAGCCAACAACCCGACCGGCAAGGCGCATCTGGTGATCCCCTACACCCTGGACACCAACGACATGCGCTTCACCCAGGTCCAGGGCTTCAACAAGGGCGACGACTTCTACCAGTACCTCAAGGATGCCTTCGACGTGCTGTACGCCGAAGGCGCCGAGGCACCGAAGATGCTGTCCATCGGCCTGCACTGCCGCCTGATCGGCCGCCCGGCACGCCTGGCCGCCCTGAAGCGTTTTATCGAGTATGTCAAAGGTCACGATCAGGTCTGGTTCACCCGCCGCGTGGACATCGCCCGCCACTGGCAGCAAACCCATCCGTTCCCGGGGGCGGCGAAATGAGCACCTTCCAAACCCTGAAACCCTCGACCCTGAGCCGCGACGCCTTCGTCAACGCCTTCGCCGACATCTACGAACATTCGCCATGGGTCGCCGAAAAGGCCTTCGACCTGGGCCAGGATGCCTCGATCGACCGGATCGACGTCCTGCACCAGCGCATGAGCGATATCCTGTTGAGCGCCGACCACCAGAGCCAGCTGGCCCTGATCAACGCTCACCCGGACCTGGCCGGCAAAGCCGCCGTCCAGGGGCAACTGACCGCGGCCAGCACTGAAGAACAGTCTGGCGCGGGTATTCACCAATGCACGGCCGAAGAGTTCCAGCGCTTCACCGAGCTGAACGACGCCTACAAGGCCAAGTTCAAGTTTCCCTTCATCATGGCGGTAAAAGGCAGCAACCGGCATCAGATCCTCGCGGCGTTCGAAGCCCGCATCCACAACTCGGTGGACACCGAATTCAGGTGCGCGCTGGCGGAGATCAACAAGATCGCCCTGTTCCGATTACTGACTCTCTAGCAAGCCTGGCCCGAGTACGAAACGTACCCAGGGCCCTGCAAGCATCCCAAGCCACTCTATAAAGGCAGACAAGAAGAATGAAAGCTTACGCCGTACCTTTCGAGAAGTTCGTCAACCTGGCCGACGCCCGCCTGGGCACCAAGATCATTTCGGTGACCGATGACTGGTTCGCTGACGCCAACCGTCTGTTCCAGCCGACCCCGGCCGTATGGAAGGAGGGCGTTTTCGATGACAACGGCAAGTGGATGGACGGCTGGGAGTCGCGCCGCAAGCGCTTCGAAGGCTACGACAGCGCGGTGATCCGCCTGGGCGTGCCTGGCCAGATCAAAGGCGTGGACATCGACACCTCATTCTTCACCGGCAACTTCCCACCGTCGGCCTCCCTGGAAGCCTGCTTCCTGGCCCAAGGCGAACCGAATGAAAACACCCAGTGGGTGGAAGTGCTGTCGGCCGTCGAGCTGCAAGGCAACAGCCACCACTACCACGAGATCAGCAACGACCAGGCGTTCAGCCACCTGCGTTTCAACATCTACCCGGATGGCGGCGTGGCCCGCCTGCGCGTGTATGGCATTCCGTACCGCGACTGGTCGGCGGTCGGCGACAACGAGCAGATCGACCTGGCAGCCGCCCTCAACGGCGGCCGCGCCCTGGCCTGCTCCGACGAACACTTCGGCCGCATGAGCAACATCCTCAACCCGGGCCGCGGCATCAACATGGGCGATGGCTGGGAAACCGCACGCCGCCGCACCCCGGGCAATGACTGGGTAATCGTCGCCCTGGGCCATCCGGGCGAGATCGAGAAAATCATCGTCGACACCCTGCACTTCAAGGGCAACTACCCGGACAGCTGCTCGATCCAGGGCGCCTTCGTCAAGGGCGGTACCGACAGCCAGATCGAAACCCAGTCGCTGTTCTGGCGTGAACTGCTGCCGAGCCAGAAGCTGGAAATGCACGCCGAACACACCTTCGCCGAGCAGATCAAGGCCCTGGGCCCGATCACCCATATCCGCCTGAACGTGTTCCCGGACGGTGGCGTCAGCCGCCTGCGGATACTCGGCAAGGTCGCGAAGTAATGCCAAACCTGTAGGTGTAGGAGCGAGCTTGCTCGCGATGACGTCAGACCGGGCGATAGATGAACACCGGACAACCGCATCGCGAGCAAGCTCGCTCCTACAGGACAGCACAAGACGACAACAACGAACTCACAGATTAAGAAGAACAGCATGCGCACATTGATGATCGAACCGCTGAGCAAAGAAGCCTTCGCCCCCTTCGGTGACGTGATCGAAACCGACGGCAGCGATCACTTCATGATCAACAACGGTTCGACCATGCGCTTCCATCGTCTGGCTACCGTGGAAACCGCCACGCCGGACGACAAGGCGATCATCAGCATCTTCCGCGCCGACGCGCTGGACATGCCCTTGACCGTCCGCATGCTGGAGCGCCATCCGCTGGGCAGCCAGGCTTTCATTCCGCTGCTCGGCAACCCCTTTCTGATCGTGGTCGCGCCACTTGGCGATGCACCTGTATCGGGCTTGGTCCGCGCCTTTGTCAGCAATGGCAGGCAGGGCATTAATTACCATCGCGGCGTCTGGCACCACCCGGTGCTGACGATCGAAAAGCGGGATGACTTCCTGGTGGTTGATCGCAGTGGTACAGGCAACAACTGCGATGAGCATTTCTTTGAAGAGGATGAGTGTTTGATCCTCGCCCCCCACCAATAAGAGAAGGTCTGATCACCCGAAAACAAGGGTGACAGGCGAGAGGTAAAAACTGTGGAAGCACATCTGTTGGAATGGCTCAACCTGAGCGTGCGTTGGGTTCACATGATCACTGGCGTGGCCTGGATCGGCGCGTCGTTCTACTTCGTCTGGCTGGAAAACAACCTCAATCGCGTCAACCCCAAGGACGGCCTGTCGGGCGACCTCTGGGCAATCCACGGTGGCGGCATCTATCACCTGGAAAAATACAAACTGGCCCCACCGTCCATGCCGGAAAACCTGCACTGGTTCAAATGGGAAGCCTACTTCACCTGGATGTCGGGGATCGCCCTGCTGTGCCTGGTGTTCTACTACAACCCGATGCTCTACCTGGTAGCGCCCGGCAGCGGCCTGACCGGCCCTGAAGGCGTGGCCATCGGCATCGGTTCGCTGATCGCCGGCTGGTTTGTCTACGACTTCCTCTGCGACTCGCCCCTGGGCAAGAAACCCGCCCTGCTCGGCTTCATCCTGTTCGTGCTGTTGATCGCCGCGGCCTATGGCTTCAGCAAGGTGTTCAGCGGTCGCGGCGCCTACCTGCACGTCGGCGCCATCATCGGCACCATCATGGTCGGTAACGTGTTCCGCATCATCATGCCGGCCCAGCGCGCGCTGGTGGCCGCCATCGCGGAAAACCGCACGCCGGACCCGACCCTGCCGGCCAAGGGCCTGCTGCGTTCGCGCCACAACAACTACTTCACCCTGCCCGTGCTGTTCATCATGATCAGCAACCACTTTCCGAGCACCTACGGCAGCCAGTACAACTGGTTGATCCTGGCCGGGATCGCGGTGCTGGCGGTGCTGGTGCGTCACTACTTCAACACCCGCCACGACAGCCACAAGTTCGCCTGGACCCTGCCGGTGGCCGCCCTGGGCATGATCTGCCTGGCCTACGTCACCGGCCCCGCGCAAATGGCCAACAGCCCGGAAGTGGCCAAGGCCCCAGCGAAGATCGAGTACCAGCCACTGCCGGAAACCGCCATCGGCGGCGGCGCCAAGCCTGAAACCGCAGCAACTCCAGCAGCTCCGGCGACTCCCGAAGTGGCTCCGGCACAAGCGTCCACGGCGGCCCAGGGCCCGACCTTCGACAAGGTGCATAACGTGATCCAGGAACGTTGCACCGTCTGCCACTCGGCCAAGCCCACCAGCCCGCTGTTCAGTGCCGCGCCGGCCGGCGTGATGTTCGACACCCCCGAGCAGATCAAGCTCCAGGCCCCACGGATCCAGGCCCAGGCAGTCGCCAGCCAGATCATGCCGCTGGGCAATATCACCCAGATGACCCAGCAGGAACGTGACCTGATCGGCGCCTGGATCAACCAGGGGGCGCGCACCAACTAGTACCGCGGTGCCTTGACGACCGCTATCGCAGGCAAGCCTCGCGCCTACAGCATGTGTGTTGCTTCTGTAGGAGCGAAGCTTGCTTGCGATCGGCCGCCACGCGGTTGGCCTGCTGCAAAAAAGCTGTTCGCAACCACACAGCTTTCTAATCACAAGAATAAGAAGATCCGAGGTGTTGCATGTCCGCGTTAACCGAACCGCGCATCCCCGACGCACCCGCCATTGCGCGACTGCCCCTTTTGCAACTGATCCTGGTCGGGTTGCAGCATGTTCTGCTGATGTACGGAGGCGCCATCGCGGTGCCGCTGATCATCGGACAGGCCGCGGGTCTGAGTCGTGAAGAAATCGCCTTCCTGATCAATGCCGACCTGCTGGTCGCCGGCATCGCCACCCTCGTACAATCCCTCGGCATCGGCCCCATGGGCATCCGCATGCCGGTGATGATGGGGGCCAGCTTTGCCGCCGTGGGCAGCATGGTAGCCATGGCCGGCATGCCGGGCATCGGCCTGCAGGGGATCTTCGGCGCGACCATCGCCGCCGGTTTCTTCGGCATGCTCATCGCGCCCTTCATGTCCAAGGTGGTGCGCTTCTTTCCGCCCCTGGTCACCGGCACCGTCATCACCTCCATCGGTCTGTCGCTGTTCCCGGTCGCGGTGAACTGGGCGGGCGGCGGTAGCCACAATGCCGAATTCGGTTCCCCCATCTACCTGACCATCGCCGCGCTGGTGCTGGGCACAATCCTGCTGGTGCATCGGTTCATGCGCGGTTTCTGGGTGAACATTTCCGTGCTGATCGGCATGGGCCTGGGCTATGTGCTCTGCGGCCTGATCGGCATGGTCGACCTCAGCGGCATGGCCCAGGCGCCCTGGGTGCAGGTGGTCACTCCGCTGCATTTCGGCATGCCGCAGTTCCATCTGGCGCCGATTCTTTCGATGTGCCTGGTGGTGGTGATCATCTTCGTCGAGTCCACCGGGATGTTCCTCGCCCTGGGGAAAATCACCGGTCAGGAAGTCACCCCGCGCATGCTCCGCCGTGGCCTGCTGTGTGATGCCGGCGCCTCGTTTTTCGCCGGTTTCCTCAACACCTTCACCCACTCTTCGTTCGCCCAGAACATCGGCCTGGTGCAGATGACCGGTGTGCGCTGCCGCTCGGTGACCATAGTCGCCGGCGGCCTGCTGATCGTACTCAGCCTGCTGCCCAAGGCGGCTTTCCTGGTGGCCTCGATTCCCCCGGCGGTCCTGGGTGGCGCGGCTATCGCCATGTTCGGCATGGTGGCGGCGACCGGGATCAAGATCCTCCAGGAAACCGATATCGCCGACCGGCGCAATCAACTGCTGGTGGCGGTGAGCATCGGCATGGGCCTGATTCCGGTGGTCCGTCCGGAATTCTTCGCCCACCTGCCCCTGTGGATGAGCCCGATCACTCACAGCGGAATCGCCATGGCCACCCTCAGTGCGCTGGCCCTGAACCTGCTGTTCAACATTCTGGGCGGCACCGAACGGGCCGCCAGCAACGCCCGACACGCCCACCAGCATTGAAGCCTGGACGGGGCGGCCCGACAGCCGCCCCTGCTTGACCGTCGATACCCGAAATACACGCACGACAGGCAGACCCGGCACCGCGCCCGGTCGCAGTCGGCGGCTGCCTGCGCCTTGACAATAAAAACAAACAGGGAGCAACACGATGAGATATGCACACGCACGCCTGCTGCTCAGCGGCGCACTGCTGGCCACGACCCAGGTCATGGCCGGCGACCTGCTGCTGTGGCAGACCAACAGCCTGACGTACCTGTACGGCAAGAACTTCACGATCAACCCGTCGATCCAGCAGACGGTGACCTTCGAACACGCCGATCGTTGGAAGTACGGCGACACCTTCCTGTTCGTCGACAAGATTTTCTACAACGGCGAGGAAGACCGTAACAAAGGTCCCCATGCCTTTTACGGCGAGTTCAGCCCCAGGCTGTCGTTCGGCAAGATCCTCGACCGCTCATTCGCCTTCGGCCCGGTCAAGGATGTGTTGCTGGCCATGACCTACGAATATGGCGAAGGCGACAGCGAGGCCTATCTGATCGGCCCCGGTTTCGACCTGGCCCTTGCGGGCTTCAACTATTTCACCCTGAACTTCTATCGCCGCCAGACCGAAGGCCCGCGCCCCGGCGACGGTGTCTGGCAGATCACCCCTTCCTGGTCCTACAGCATCCCGCTGGGCCGTTCGAACCTGTTGATCGACGGCTACCTGGACTGGGTGGTGGATAACGACCGGAACGACCGCGGTACCTACCACGCCAACCTGCATATCAACCCGCAGATCAAATACGACCTGGGCAAGGCCCTGCTCCTGGGCGAAAAGCAGCTGTATGTCGGTCTCGAATACAGCTACTGGAAAGACAAATACGGCATTCAGGACAGCGCCAACCTGGACACCAATCAGAACACCGCCAGCCTGCTGGTGAAGGTGCATTTCTAGAATGACCGGCAAACGTGCCCCAAAGTTGTTTCAAGTGCGCTATTGCAGAGCACTTGAGCAAGGCCGTGGGAGTCAGTATTCTCCGCGGCCGCCTGAATCCGGTGAAAAAAAAAGCCCGGATTTAAAACCTGACCGGAAAGCCAACTTATCCCGGCCTCCGGAAAGTACTAAGGCGTACCGAGTTAAAACCGAATTCACTCTCGATCGACTGTATTCGTACAGGCGCGCGGGAGTTTTTGCGCTTTTTTTTCGCCTTGGCTCAGCTCTTGCTATCAGCAACAAAGCTGACCGATCGGATGATTTTTCAGCCACTAAAAGGTGCCACACCAGAGCACCGGCTTTTAAAGAAAAACGTGGAACCACTTACTTTTTGGGAGCAACCGAATGAACCGCATCTGTAAAGGCCTGATGCTTGCCGGATCCTTGCTGGCAGGGGCCCAGGCCACCGCCGGCGACCTGCTGCAATGGCAAAACAACAGCCTGACCTACCTCTACGGCAAAGACTTCACGATCAACCCGCAGATCCAGCAAACCGTGACTTTCGAACATGCCGATGCCTGGAAGTACGGCGACAACTTCCTGTTTATCGACAAGATCTTCTACAACGGTAAAAAGGACGGCAACGTCGGCCCGAACACTTATTACGGCGAGTTCAGCCCGCGTCTTTCGTTCGGCAAGATCTTCGATCAGAAGTTGGAGTTCGGCCCGATCAAGGATGTATTGCTGGCCATGACTTACGAGTTCGGCGAAGGCGATAACGAGTCCTACCTGATCGGTCCGGGCTTCGACCTGGCAATCCCCGGGTTCGATTACTTCCAGTTGAACTTCTACAACCGCCAGACCGAAGGCAGCCGTGCCGGCGACAATGTCTGGCAGATCACCCCGGTCTGGTCCTATACCATTCCCGTGGGCCGTTCGGACATCCTGATCGACGGTTTCATCGACTGGGTGGTGGACAACGACAAAAACTCCAAAGGCGAGTACCACGCCAACCTGCACATCAACCCGCAGATCAAGTACGACCTGGGCAAGGCGCTGAAACTGGGCGACAAACAGTTGTATGTGGGTATCGAGTACGACTACTGGAAGAACAAGTACGGGGTCAAGGACACCCCCTACTTCGACACCGACCAGAACACCGCCAGCCTGCTGCTCAAGTACCACTTCTGATGCAGTGAGCGCCGTTCCCGTGCGGGTCGCGGGAACGGATTACATCGAATAAATCGATAGCAACGCGCCGATATTCGCAACCATCGATCAGTTGAGCTGGCATAGCATGTCGCTCATCCCAACCTGATCAGGAGTTGCATCGATGACTCAATTTCGCACAGTACTCAGCGTCCATACCGGCCAGCCCGCTTCGGACGGCGCCGGCGTCAGACTGACCCGGGTCTTCGGTGGCCAGGGTGTCGAGCGCTTCGACCCGTTCCTGATGCTCGATGAATTCGGCTCGGAAAACCCCGACGACTACATCGCAGGCTTCCCGCCCCATCCCCATCGCGGCTTCGAAACCGTCACCTACATGCTCGAAGGCCGCATGCGCCACGAGGATCACCTGGGCAACGTCGGCCTGCTGGAAGGCGGTGGCGTGCAATGGATGACCGCCGCCAAGGGCATCATCCACAGCGAGATGCCGGAACAGGAAGAAGGCGTGATGCGCGGCTTCCAGCTCTGGCTGAACCTGCCGGGCAAGCACAAGCTGGACAAGGCCGGCTACCGGGACATTCAACCCCAGGACATCCCCCGCCTGACCACCGCCAATGGCGTGGAAGTGGTGGTGATCGCCGGCCGCTTCGATGACGGCCAGGCGCAGCAGACCGGCGCCGTCGAACGGCCGGACACCGAGCCCCACTACTTCGACCTGCGCCTGCCTGCGGGCGCCAGCATCAGCCCGCGGCTGCCTGCAGGGCATCGGGCCCTGCTGTATGTCTATGAAGGTCAGATCGACCTGCCCGGGCATCCGCAACCGGTCGCCAGCAGCAAGCTGGTGCGCCTGTCCGACCAGGGCGAGATTCAGGTGAGCAGTGCCGACGGCGCCCGTGTGCTGTTGATTGCCGGCAAGCCGCTGGGCGAGCCGATCGTGCAGTACGGACCATTCGTGATGAACACCCGGGAAGAGATCGAGCAGGCATTGCGGGATTTTCGCGATGACAAGCTGACGGCCTGAGCATTGCCCTTAGAAACGCTATCGCGAGCAAGCTCGCTCCTACAGAGATAATGAATTCCCTGTAGGCGAGCCTGCTCGCGATGTTCTTTCAGGCCCTCGCGACCTCTGCCGCCAACCCCAGGAACCGCCGCAGCTCGTCGCGCTTGGCCAAGGCATCGCTGCGCCCCAGCTCGATCAATTCGCTGCAATACCCCGCCTCGAACAGCAGGTAACTCAAGACCCCGGCACCGCTGGTCTTGGTCGCCCCCGGCCCGCGCAGGAACAGGCGCAATGCCGCCGGCAGCTCATGCCGGTGACGCGCGGCGATCTCGTCGATCGGCTGGCTGGGGGCGATCACCAGCACCTCCACCGGCGCCACGCCCAGGGTACGGACGGGCGTGCCCGACGGCAGCAGATGACTGAACTGGTTGAGTCGCTGCAAGAGCTCGATGTCGCTCTCCAGGCTGTCAATGAACGTACTGTTGAGCATGTGGCCACCGATCTGCGCCAGCGTCGGCTGCTGCCCGGTGTAGCTGCGTTGCTGGGGCGCCTGCGGATCGATGCCACGGGGGTTGCCGCTGACCCCGACCACCAGCACTCGGCTGGCCCCCAGGTGCAAGGCCGGACTGATGGGCGCCGATTGCCGCACCGCGCCGTCGCCGAAAAACTCCTGGTCGATTTTCACCGGCGCGAACAGCAGTGGAATCGCCGAGCTGGCCAGCAAGTGTTCGACCGTGAGTTCGGTGGGCAGGCCGATACGCCGATGGCGCAACCAGGCCTCGATGGTGCCGCCGCCCTGGTAGAAGGTCACCGCCTGGCCCGATTCATAACCGAAGGCCGTGACCGCCACCGCCTGCAGATGCTTTTGCGCAATGGCATGACGAATACCGGACAGCTGCAATTTATCGTTCAACAACTGCCGCAGCGGCGAGCTGTTGAGCAACGCCACCGGCACTTGCGCGCCCAGGCCGAGCAGGCTGTGGCCAACGAACCGGGTGGCCTGGCGGATCACCCCGGGCCAGTCGCTGCGAATCACCTGATGGCTGCGAAAGCCCTGCCAGAACGCCGTGAGACGCTCGATGGCCGCGGTGAAATCCAGCGCGCCGCTGGCCAGGCTGACCGCATTGATCGCCCCGGCCGAGGTCCCGACTATCACCGGGAAGGGATTGCTCGCCCCCGCCGGCAGCAATTCGGCAATCGCCGCCAGCACCCCCACCTGATATGCCGCACGAGCCCCGCCGCCGGAAAGAATCAATCCTGTGACCGGTTCCGCTGGGCTCATCGCTACACTCCATGGCGCTGATAAAGGGCTTTCAATCTAGCGCGATAAATTCAACCGCGCTTCTTATACAGCTTCGGCTCGCCTGGCGGGCGGCTCTTGAAGCGCCGATGAGCCCACAGATACTGCTCCGGACACTCGCGCAGCACACCTTCGATCCACTGGTTGATGCGCAGGCAATCGGCCTCTTCGGTCTCACCCGGGAAATCCTGCAACGGCGGGTGAATCACCAGCCGATAACCACTGCCATCGGCCAGCCGCTGCTGAGTGAAAGGCACCACCAGGGCCTTGCCCAGCCGGGCGAACTTGCTGGTGGCGGTGACCGTCGCCGCCTGGATGCCGAACAGCGGCACGAATACGCTCTGCTTGGCGCCGTAATCCTGGTCCGGTGCGTACCAGATGGCCCGCCCGGCGCGCAGCAGCTTGAGCATGCCGCGCACGTCTTCACGCTCCACCGCCAGGGAATCCAGATTGTGCCGCTCGCGGCCACGACGCTGGATGAAATCGAACAGCGGGTTCTTGTGCTCGCGGTACATGCCGTCGATGGTGTGCTGCTGGCCCAGCAAGGCGGCGCCGATCTCCAGGGTGGTGAAGTGCAGGGCCATGAGGATCACGCCCTTGCCTTCCAGCTGCGCCTGCTTGAGATGCTCCAGGCCTTCGACATGGGCCAGGCGCGCCAGGCGCGGCTTGGACCACCACCAGCTCATGGCCATTTCGAAAAAGGCGATGCCGGTGGAGGCGAAGTTTTCCTTGAGCAGGCGCTTGCGCTCGGCGGCGGACTTTTCGGGGAAACACAGTTCCAGGTTGCGCTTGGCGATCCGCCGACGCTCACCGGCCACCCGGTACATCAGCGCGCCCAGGGCACGGCCGATCCACAGCAGCAACGGATAAGGCAGCTGGACCACCAGCCATAGCAGGCCCAGGCCCAGCCACAGCGGCCAAAAACGGGGATAAAGAAATGCAGCTCGAAAACGCGGGCGATCCATTACAGATTCCGGACAGACAACAAGGTCGCGCATTCTACATCGGTTCGACCCGGCTTGCGGCCCGCGGGCGTTCTCGTTATAAGTCTCGGCACTTTTAGTGACAAGCCGCTTTATGCCGACCATGAGCCAAACCGAATCGCAAGACCTGGATCCTGTGTTCCAGTTGAAGGGCAGTATGCTGGCCATCACCGTGCTGGAACTGGCCCGCAACGACCTCGAGGGCCTCGATCGCCAACTGGCGGCGAAGGTCGCGCAAGCCCCGAATTTCTTCAGTAACGCCCCGCTGGTGCTGGCGCTGGACAAGCTGCCGGCCAGCGAAGGCGCCGTCGATCTGCCCGGCCTGATGCGCGTCTGCCGTCACCATGGTCTGCGCACCCTGGCGATCCGCGCCAGCCGCATCGAAGACATCGCCGCGGCGATCGCCGTCGACCTGCCCGTGCTGCCACCTTCCGGCGCCCGAGAACGACCGCTGGAACCGCAGGAAAACGAAGCTCGGAAAAAGCCTGAAAAGCCGCCTGAGCCGACCATCAAGCCCACCCGCATCATCACTTCGCCAGTACGCGGCGGGCAGCAGATCTATGCCCAGGGTGGCGATCTGGTCGTGACCTCCTCGGTCAGCCCGGGTGCGGAACTTCTGGCCGATGGCAACATCCATGTATACGGCCCGATGCGCGGTCGAGCGCTGGCCGGGGTCAAGGGAGATACCAAGGCACGGATTTTCTGTCAGCAATTGAGCGCTGAACTGGTGTCCATCGCCGGCCAGTACAAGGTTTCCGAGGACCTGCGGCGCGATCCGTTGTGGGGTGCCGGGGTCCAGGTCAGCCTGTCGGGTGACGTGTTGAACATCACACGTCTTTAACGGATACTGCCGCATTTTCCAAGCATCTCTAAAACGTAGCGAATACGGCTCAAACGAAGTAGGAGCAGGTGTTAACCGACCTCCAGCCAAGGCTGTCCGACTGCAGTAGTTTTCAAGAGATGTTTTTCAGGGGCTAAAAGTCCTTTTTCCTTAGGGGTGAAACACCTTGGCCAAGATTCTCGTGGTTACATCCGGCAAGGGTGGTGTGGGTAAGACCACCACCAGCGCCGCTATCGGTACCGGCCTCGCTCTGCGCGGCCACAAAACAGTCATCGTCGACTTCGACGTCGGCTTGCGTAACCTCGACCTGATCATGGGTTGCGAACGTCGCGTGGTGTATGACTTCGTCAACGTGGTCAACGGCGAAGCCAACCTGCAGCAAGCCCTGATCAAAGACAAGCGCCTGGAAAACCTCTACGTACTGGCCGCCAGTCAGACCCGCGACAAAGACGCGCTGACCCAGGAAGGCGTGGAAAAAGTGCTGATGGAGCTCAAGGAGACCTTCGAATTCGTGGTCTGCGACTCTCCGGCCGGTATCGAGAAAGGTGCTCACCTGGCCATGTACTTCGCCGACGAAGCGATTGTCGTGACCAACCCGGAAGTTTCCTCGGTACGTGACTCCGACCGCATGCTGGGCCTGCTGGCCAGCAAGTCCAAGCGCGCGGAGAACGGCGAAGACCCGATCAAGGAACACCTGCTGCTGACCCGCTACAACCCTTCGCGTGTCAGCAACGGCGAAATGCTTGGCGTCGAAGACGTCAAAGAGATTCTCGCAGTAACGCTGCTGGGCGTGATTCCAGAATCCCAGGCAGTACTCAAGGCTTCCAACCAAGGCGTTCCAGTGATTCTCGATGACCAGAGCGACGCCGGCCAGGCGTACAGCGATGCTGTCGACCGTCTGCTGGGTAAAACCGTGGAACACCGGTTCCTTGATGTTGAGAAGAAGGGATTCTTCGAGCGCCTGTTTGGAGGTAGGTAATGAATCTTTTTGACTTCTTTCGTGCCAGCAAAAAAGTAAGCACCGCGTCGGTAGCGAAAGAGCGTCTACAGATCATCGTGGCGCATGAACGCGGCCAGCGCACTACCCCTGATTACTTGCCTGCCTTGCAGAAGGAGCTGGTGGAAGTCATCCGCAAGTACGTCAATATCGGGTCCGATGACGTGCATGTCGCCCTGGAAAACCAGGGCAGCTGCTCGATCCTGGAACTCAATATCACCCTGCCCGATCGCTGATCGATTCGGCTGGAGCCACGGCGGCTCGGTCCCTCGGTTTTTCTACAGGAGCACAGGTGCTCCTGTAGACGCCGGGTCGATCGAGCCGCCGTTGGCGTTTGTTACGAGGCTGTTTTAATGCCGCTGTCGAATATCCGCATCATTCACCAGGACGCCGCCGTCCTGGTGGTGGACAAGCCCACCCTGCTGCTCTCCGTGCCCGGCCGGGCCGATGACAACAAGGATTGCCTGATCACCCGCCTGCAGGAAAACGGCTACCCGGAAGCCCGCATCGTCCATCGCCTGGACTGGGAAACCTCCGGCATCATCCTGCTGGCCCGCGACCCCGATACCCATCGCGAACTGTCCCGGCAATTTCACGACCGCGAGACCGAAAAAGCCTACACCGCCCTGTGCTGGGGCCAGCCGGAACTGGACAGCGGTAGCATCGACCTGCCACTGCGCTACGACCCGCCGACCAAACCGCGGCACGTGGTGGATCACGAATTCGGCAAGAACGCCCTGACCTTCTGGCGAGTGCTGGAACGCTGCGGCGACTGGTGCCGCGTCGAACTGACCCCGATCACCGGGCGCTCGCACCAGTTGCGGGTGCATATGCTGTCCATCGGCCACCCGCTGTTGGGCGACGGCCTGTACGCGCATCCGCAAGCGCTGGCCGCCTGGCCACGCCTGTGCCTGCACGCCAGCATGCTCAGCTTCACCCATCCGCAGAGTGGCGAACGCCTGCGCTTCGAGTGCCCGGCACCATTCTGATCGAGAGCGGCCACCGTAGCGAAACGCCCCTCGATTGAGGGGCATACAGACACGGAAAAATCTGATCAAAAATGAAGATTAATCTGAACAATTTGTTATGAATTTGTGAAAATAATATTAAAATAGTGGCCATTCGACATTAAGGCAGGAAGCCCTCGTGCTCAGCAGTCAGCCATTTCAACGCGATTACCCTTTCACCTTCTGCTTTCTGAATACCACCCTGCACCTTCGCGAAAAACCTTCGGCAGACGCCTGCACAGCCCTCGAACAACTCATCCGCCAACGTCACGCCCACAAACAGACCCGCGCCAGCACCCCCTTGGCGACCGGCGAGACACCGCTGTTCGCCAAGGTGCAGCCCCTGGATACGCTCAAGGCGAAAGTTCGCGTCACCCTGGGCAAGCCCCAGCGCAACGGCCGCTTCGACTGGCCGCTGGAAGAGCTGATCAACACCGTCGAAGCCCAGCGACGCGGCGTACAGATGTCCGACCTTGAAGGATTCGGCTACACCCGGGATCGCCTGGGACTGGTACAGGAATACTTCATCATTACCCGCCTGCTGGATGATTACGTCGACGGCGTAAAGTGGTTGCGCAACAATCCGGACAAGATCGAGCCTTTTATCCGCGATGCATTCGGCCTGCTGCACTCCCTCGCGCAAAAGAACATCACCCACATGGATTTCTGGGCCGGCAACATCATGATCAGCCCCCAGGCTCCGCTCAAGGCCATCGACTTCGAGAACTGCTTCGCGACCATCACGCCCCATGCCAGCGAAACCCTGGGTTTTCAGTTGGGGTTCTTCTATCGCCGCGAAGTCTACAAACTGATCACCGAAGCGCAGTACGACACGCTGGTGGAGGAATACCTCGATCAACTGCCGGGCATTTGCGCAGAGAAATTCAATGAGGTTTACCAGGCCAGCAAGCATGAATATGTGGGTCGCAAGCAACGCCGCGAAGTGTTCCTCAAAGGCAACCTGATCACCGGTTGAGCCGTTTTCCCTGCCGCGATGAATGTTGTCTCCCTCAACGGCATTGCGCCTGCAATGCCGCGAGCCGATACGGTAAACTCGCGCCACTGCTGTCTGGAGTTACTTATGCGCGAAGAGTTGAACCAGGGCCTGATCGACTTCCTCAAGGCCTCCCCTACCCCTTTCCATGCAACCGCCAGCCTCGTACAACGCCTGGAGGCCGCGGGCTACCAGCGTCTCGACGAGCGCGAGCCGTGGACCACCGAAGCCAACGGTCGCTACTACGTCACCCGCAATGACTCCTCCATCGTGGCCGTCAAGCTGGGGCGGCACTCGCCTCTGCAAGGCGGGATCCGCATGGTCGGCGCGCACACCGACAGCCCGTGCCTGCGGGTCAAGCCGCAACCTGAGCTGCAACGCCAGGGCTTCTGGCAACTGGGCGTGGAAGTCTATGGCGGCGCCCTGCTGGCGCCCTGGTTCGACCGCGACCTGTCGTTGGCCGGCCGCGTCACCTTCCGCCGCGACGGCAAGGTTGAAAGCCAGTTGATCGACTTCAAGGCGCCCATCGCGATCATCCCCAACCTGGCTATTCACCTCAATCGCGAAGCCAACCAGGGCTGGGCCATCAATGCCCAGACCGAGTTGCCGCCGATCCTCGCGCAATTCGCCGGCGACGAGCGGGTCGACTTCCGCGCGGTGCTGACCGACCAGCTGGCCCGCGAACACGGCCTCAACGCCGATGTGGTGCTCGATTACGAGCTGAGCTTCTACGACACCCAAAGCGCGGCGGTGATCGGCCTGCACGGCGACTTCATCGCCGGCGCGCGCCTGGACAACCTGCTGTCCTGCTACGCCGGCCTGCAAGCCTTGCTCAACGCCGACACCGAGGAAACCTGCGTGCTGGTCTGCAACGACCACGAAGAAGTCGGCTCCTGCTCGGCCTGTGGCGCCGACGGCCCGATGCTCGAACAGACCCTGCGCCGCCTGCTGCCCGAAGGTGACGAATTCGTGCGTACCATCCAGAAGTCGCTGCTGGTCTCGGCCGACAACGCCCATGGCGTGCACCCCAACTACGCCGACAAGCACGATGCCAACCACGGCCCGAAACTCAACGCCGGCCCGGTGATCAAGGTCAACAGCAACCAGCGCTACGCCACCAACAGCGAAACCGCCGGTTTCTTCCGCCACCTGTGCATGGCCGAGGAAGTGCCGGTGCAAAGCTTCGTGGTGCGCAGCGACATGGGTTGTGGCTCGACCATCGGCCCGATCACCGCCAGCCACCTGGGTGTGCGCACCGTGGATATCGGCCTGCCGACTTTCGCCATGCACTCGATCCGCGAACTGTGCGGCAGCCACGACCTGGCCCATCTGGTGAAGGTCTTGAGCGCGTTCTACGCCAGCCGCGATCTGCCGTAAGCCCCATGTAGCCGCTGCCGCAGGCTGCGACAAGCCCGAAGGGCTTCAGCGATCTCAAGATCCTGCGCCTGTTTTTACAGGTGATCGCAGCCAGCGCCAGCGGCTACAGGGTGCCGAAGCATTTCTGATGCACATCAACCCGAACCTCGCCAAAGCCACCTAGACTTAGGACTATCCCCTTCCGACAAGGCTGTCGCCATGATCTCGATGTCTTCGTTCCACGCCATGCTCATTCCCATTCTCTCGGGAATGATCCTGTTGGCCATCGGCTACAACTTCCGCGACAAGAACGCCGGCATCTTCAGCATGTGGGCCGGTATGCTGCTGATCCTCGGCACCGTGATCTACAAGATCCTCGCCAAACTCGCCGAATAAATCCGCCGTCCAGGCTCGCATTGGTATTGGCTGCCTCGTACACTCGGTCGATCCGCTTTTTCTGAGGTTGACCGCCCAGTGTTTGCTCGTCTTTCCGTTCTGCCCTACTGCCTGCTTCTCTGTCTCCTGACACTGTTGCCGCTGTCATCGGCCCAGGCAGTGGGTTTGCCGGGCCTGCTCAACAGCGGCAAAACCCAGCCGCAAGCCGAGCAGCCCCTGGGGCAGTCGCTGGATGAAGTGATCAAGTCCCTGGAAAACGACCAGCAACGCACCCAGTTGCTGACCGACCTGAAAAAACTTCGCGACGCCACGAAGAAGGCCCAGACGCCCGCCGAAGAAGGCGTGCTCGGCCTGATCGGCGGCACCCTGTCCAGCTTCGAAAAACAGTTCTCCGGCGCCGACAGCCCGATCACTCGCTGGTCGAACGAATTCGATCAGGCCCAGGATGAACTGGCGGCCCTGATGCTGCCGGCCAGCGAATGGCTGCCGATCATCTTCGCCTTCGCCCTGATCCTGATGGTCTGGAGCCTTCTCGCCGCGGCGCTGATCTGGCTCAGCCACCGCCTGCGCGAGCGTTTCGGCCTCACCGAAGAACTGCCGCAACACCCCAAGACCTGGGACCTGCTGCGCTTCGCCCTGCGCAAACTGGGGCCCTGGCTGATCGCGTTGATCATGACCGTGTACATGACCTACAAACTGCCGTCGTCCCTAGGCAAGGACCTGGCCATGGTCCTGGCTTATGCGCTGGTGGTCGGCACCTGCTTCTCGGCGATCTGCGTGATCGCCTTTTCCGTGCTGGACGGTCCGAACCGTCACCGCGCGCTGTACATCCTGCGTCGCCAGGCGTTCCGGCCGTTGTGGCTGATCGGCAGTTTCGCCGCCTTCGGCGAGGCCTTGAGCGACCCACGGTTGATCGCCAGCCTGGGCAGCCACCTGGCGCACACCGCGGCCACCTTCGCCAATGTGATGGCGGCCTTGTCCACCGGGGTGTTCATCCTGCGTTTCCGCCGGCCGATCGCTCACCTGATCCGCAACCAGCCGCTGTCCCGGCGCCTGACCCGCCGCGCCCTGAGCGACACCATCGAGATCATCGGCACCTTCTGGTACCTGCCAGCGCTGGTGCTGGTGGCCATTTCCCTGTTCGCCACCTTCATTTCCGCCGGCGACACCAGTACCGCGCTGCGCCAGTCGCTGATCTGCACCGTGCTGCTGGTGCTGTGCATGGTGATCAACGGCCTGGTGCGCCGCCATTCCCTCAAGCCCCAGCGCGGGCACAAGCGCCACGCCCTGTATTCCGAGCGCCTCAAAGGCTTCTTCTACACCCTCGCCCACCTGCTGGTGTGGCTGGTGTTCATCGAACTTGGCCTGCGGGTCTGGGGCATGTCGCTGATCCGCTTCACCGAAGGCGACGGCCACGAAATCAGCGTCAAGCTGTTCAGCCTCGGCGGTACCCTGCTGTTCGCCTGGCTGATCTGGATCCTCAGCGACACCGCGGTGCACCACGCCCTGACCCGCTCGCGCAAAGGCCTGGCCAATGCCCGGGCACAGACCATGATGCCGCTGATCCGCAACGTGCTGTTCGTGGCGATCTTTATCATTGCCCTGATCGTCGCCCTGGCGAACATGGGCATGAACGTCACGCCACTGCTGGCCGGTGCCGGTGTGATCGGCCTGGCCATCGGTTTTGGCGCCCAGTCGCTGGTGGCCGACCTGATCACCGGCCTGTTCATCATCATCGAGGATTCCCTGGCCATCGACGACTACGTGGACGTCGGCGGCCACCTGGGCACCGTCGAAGGCCTGACCATCCGCACCGTGCGCCTGCGGGACATCGACGGCATCGTGCACACCATCCCGTTCAGCGAAATCAAGAGCATCAAGAACTACTCCCGGGAGTTCGGCTACGCGATCTTCCGGGTGGCCATTCCGTACAACATGGACATAGACGAAGCCATCAAACTGATGCGCGATGTCGGCCAGAAGATGCGTACCGACCCGCTGCAACGGCGCAACATCTGGTCGCCGCTGGAGTTCCAGGGGGTGGAAAGCTTCGAGTCCGGCAACGCGATTCTGCGCGCCCGCTTCAAGACCGCGCCGATCAAGCAATGGGAAGTGTCGCGAGCCTTCAACCTGTCCCTCAAGCGTCACCTCGACGAAGCCGGAATGGACCTGGCCACGCCACGCATGAGCGTGCAGGTGATCACCGCCGGCGGCGGGCCCCAGCAAGAGGAGTAAGGCGTCCGGCCGCGTCTCGGCAAGGGCGCGGCCGCACTCTCCAGGGTTGGGGCGGTCACAGGTTCTGGCACCTGAGCAGCACAACACTAATCATGGAGAGAGTCCCCTATGCAGCTATCCGCTATCGCCCAAGCCTGCCTGATCGGCGTCCTGGCCTTGTCCGGCCAGGCCGCCAACGCTGTCGACGACAGCCCCATGGAACAGGCCCGCCAGCACATCGCCGAACAGGCCAAGGCCCTGGAGCCAGCGCTGCTGGAAACCCGTCGCGATATCCACGCCCACCCGGAACTCGGCAACACCGAACAGCGCACCGCACAGCTGGTAGCCACGCAATTGCGCGCCCTGGGCCTGGAGGTCAAGACCGGCGTCGCCCGCACCGGCGTGGTGGCGGTGCTCAAGGGCGCCCTGCCCGGCCCCACCGTGGCCTTGCGCGCCGATATGGACGCGCTGCCGGTCAAGGAAGTCGCGGACCTGCCGTTCGCCTCCAAGGCCAAGGGGCGCTACCTGGATAAGGAAGTGGACGTCATGCACGCCTGCGGCCACGACGCCCACACCGCCATCCTGCTGAGCACGGCGAAAATCCTCAGCGACATGCGCAAGCGCCTGCCCGGCACCGTGGTGTTCTATTTCCAGCCCGCCGAAGAAGGCCCGAGCGATTTCATCCCCGACGGCAAGAACACCTGGGGCGCGAAAATGATGGTGCAGGAAGGCGTGATGCAATCGCCCAAGCCGGACGCGGTGTTCGGCCTGCATGTCTGGGCCGGGATTCCGGCCGGACGCATCGCCTACCGCCCGGGCCCGACCCTGGCCAGCTCCGACGACCTGCGCATCAGGATTCTCGGCAAGCAGACCCACGCCGGCCGCCCCTGGGACGGCATCGACCCGATCACGGTCGGCGCCCAGACCGTCGTCGGGCTGCAAACCGTGGTCAGCCGCCGCACCGATATCTCGTCGTTTCCCTCGGTGGTCAGCATCGGCACCATCAACGGCGGCACGCGCTACAACATCATCCCCGAGTCGCTGGACATGAGCGGCACCATCCGCTCGTACGACTACGGCATTCGCCAGAAGCTGCACAGCGATGTGCGCCAGACTGTGGAAAAGATCGCCGAAAGCGGTGGCGCCAAGGCTGAGGTGAGCATCATCGAGAAGTACGACCCGACCATCAACGACCCGGCCCTGACCGAAAAGATGCTGCCGAGCCTGCGCTGGGCGGCCAAGGACGATGTGGTACAGGGCCCGCTGGTGGGGGGCGCGGAAGACTTTTCCTTCTATGCCAAGGAGGCGCCGGGGCTGTTCGTGTTTCTCGGCGTGACACCGCGGGACCAGGACATGGCCAAAGCCGCGCCGAACCACAACCCGGGGTTCTTTGTCGATGAATCGGCGCTGGTGGTGGGCGTGCGTACCCTGGCGTCATTGACCACCGATTATCTGTTTGCCAGGGCCAAACCTTAAGGATTGACCCCTGTCGTTATCGCGAGCAGGCTCGCTCCCGCACCGGGAGCGGGCTCAGACCACATCGACGCCGACATGGATCGCGTCGTGGCGCCAGAACTCCAGGTCACAGTCGATCAGGCGCTGGTGCTGGTCGTAATTGACCCGGGCGATCCGCAGCCCGGGACTGCCGGCCGAAACCTTCAACGCCGCGGCCGCCTCCACCGGCAAGGAGGTCGGCACGATCTCGAAGCGCACCCGGCCGTAATGCAGGTCGTAGTGCCGGGCATACAGCTCGGTGATCGACTGGTTCAGGTCGAACTCGAGAATGCCCGGGAAGTACTGCGGATTGAGGTAGTGCTCGACATACAGCACCAGACGCTCGTCGATACGTCGTACCCGACGGATCTGGATCACGCTGGACAGCGCCGGCAGTTGCAGCCAGGCACAGACCGCCGCTGAAGCCGGTTGCAGGCGCGCCGAAATCATCTCGGTCGACGGCACCCGCCCCTGGGCGCTGACCATCGCGTGAAAATGGCTGCGCTGCATCAGGTTGTAGGCCAGGCGTGGCGGCGAGACGAACCAGCCGCGCCGCTCCTCGCGGTAGATCTGGCCCTGGGCCTCCAGCTGCAACAAGGCTTCGCGCACGGTAATCCGCGTAGTGCCGAACAACTCGCTGAGCTTGCGCTCGGCCGGCAGCTTGCTACCGGGTGCCAACAACCCGTGATCGATCTGTTCCTGCAGGACCTGCCCAATGGCTGTCACCGCCTTGACTGCCTCTTCGCGCATCAACGTTACCTATCTGGACTAGACCAGCACTGTTTCAGGGCAAAACGTGCCAGGGAAAAAGGCACTCAGCCTTCACCGAGAGCCTAGGCACTGCATATGACTGACAGATGACAACGCCGCCAAATCGCTGTGCCAGACACCTGCAATTGGCTGGCCAAGTCCTTTCATATCAGCTGTTTAGCCCTGGGCTACGCTTATCTCGCAGACCCGTGCCTGACACTCGCAAACGCCTTGCAGGACTGATGCCGACATCAAAGTGTCATCCAGCCGGCTTAAATTGGCTCAGGTATTGCTGACCTAGACCAACAACGTTAGACAAACACAGCGTTGAACACGCCCAAAGGAGCTTCGGATGAAACAGCTTTTCCTGGCATCACTGTTAGGCTCGACCATTGCCCTGTGCACCGCCGCCATGGCCGCCGATACCGACTTGAAGACCCTGGAAGCCGCGGCGAAAGCCGAAGGCGCCGTCAACAGCGTCGGCATGCCCGACGACTGGGCCAACTGGAAAGGGACCTGGGAAGACCTGGCCAAGCATTACGGCCTCAAGCACATCGACACCGACATGAGCTCGGCCCAGGAGATCGCCAAGTTCGCCGCCGAGAAAGACAACGCCAGCGCCGACATCGGCGACGTGGGCGCGGCCTTCGGCCCGATCGCGGTCAAGCAGGGCGTGGTCCAGCCTTACAAACCAAGCACCTGGGACCAGGTCCCGGACTGGGCCAAGGACAAGGACGGCAACTGGGCGCTGGCCTACACCGGCACCATCGCCTTCATCATCAACAAGAAGCTGCTGCACGGCTCCGAAGCCCCCAAAAGCTGGGCCGACCTGGAGAAAGGCAAATACAAGGTCTCCATCGGCGACGTGAGCACCGCCGCTCAGGCCGCCAACGGCGTGCTGGCCGCGGCCATCGCCAAGGGCGGCGATGAAAAGAACATCCAGCCGGCGCTGCTGATGTTCGCCGAGATCGCCAAGCAGGGACGCCTGTCGCTGGCCAACCCGACCATCGCCACCATGGAAAAGGGTGAAGTGGAAGTCGGCGTGGTCTGGGACTTCAACGGCCTGAGCTACCGCAACAAGATGGTCAACAAGGACGACTACATCGTGCTGATCCCCTCGGACGGTTCGGTGATCTCCGGCTACACCACCATCATCAACAAATACGCCAAGCACCCGAATGCGGCCAAGCTGACCCGTGAATACATCTTCAGCGATGCCGGCCAGATCAACCTGGCGCGCGGCAATGCCCGTCCGATCCGCGCCGAACACCTGACCCTGCCCGCCGAAGTCCAGGCCAACCTGCTGCCCAACGAGCAGTACAAGAAAGTCACGCCGATCAAGGACGCCGACGCCTGGGAGAAAACCTCCAAGGGCCTGCCACAGAAATGGCAGGAAGAAGTGATCATCAACATGCAGTAATGCTGCATCTGTAGGAGCGAGCTTGCTCGCGATCCAGGCGCTGCGGTCTGTCCTGGAACCGCAGAGATGCCATCGCGAGCAAGCTCGCTCCTACAGGCACCTGGTTGTCTTGCGGAGTCCTCCCCCATGTCACACAACGTCATCCTTGTCGTGCTCGACGGCCTCAACCATGAGGTCGCCCGCCATGCCATGGGACACCTTCAGGCCTACGTCGGCGCGGGACGCGCAGCGCTGTACAAGCTGGAATGCGAACTGCCGGCCCTGTCCCGACCGCTCTACGAATGCATCCTGACCGGGGTGCCACCGATCGACAGCGGCATCGTGCACAACAACGTCTCGCGCCTGTCCAACCAGCGCAGCATTTTCCACTACGCCAGCGCCGCCGGGCTCGGCACCGCCGCCGCGGCTTATCACTGGATCAGCGAGCTGTACAACCGCTCACCGTTCAACCCGGCCCGGGACCGGCATACCGACAACAAGAAGCTGCCGATCCAGCACGGGCATTTCTACTGGAACGACCACTACCCCGATTCCCACCTGTTCGCCGACGCCGAACACCTGCGGCTGCGCCATGCCCCGAACTTTCTGCTGGTGCACCCGATGAACATCGACGACGCCGGCCACAAGCACGGCCTCGACACCCCGCAGTACCGCAACAGCGCACGCGCGGCCGACATCATCCTCGCCGATTACCTGCAAGGCTGGCTCGACGCCGGCTACCAGGTGCTGGTGACCGCCGACCACGGCATGAACAACGACCGCTCCCACAACGGCCTGCTGCCGGAGGAGCGGGAAGTGCCGTTGTTCGTTCTCGGCGATGCATTCAGCTTCAGCCCCGTCGCCACGCCGGATCAGACCGAGTTGTGCGGCACCATCTGCGAGTTGCTCGGCGTGCCCCACGACAAACCTGTATGCCGGGAGTTGCTGAAGTGAATGCATTCACCCGCGGCAAATGGCTAGCGATCCTGTGCCTGCTGCCGTTTGCCCTGTTCTTCATCGTGTTCCAGATCGCCCCGCTGCTCTGGGTGCTGATCAACAGCCTGCAATCGGAAGAGTTCGGCTGGGGCCTGGCCAATTTCAACAAGATCTTCAGTTCCAGGTTCTATCTGCAAGCCATCCAGTACAGCCTGGAGATCAGCTTCTGGTCGAGCGTGTTCGGCATCGTCATCGCGATTCTCGGCAGCTACTCGCTGCGCCGGGTCGACTCGAAGCTGCGCAACTTCGTCAACGCCTTCGCCAACATGACCAGCAACTTCGCCGGCGTGCCCCTGGCGTTCGCCTTCATCATCCTGCTGGGCTTCAACGGCAGCATCACCATCATGCTCAAGCAGGCGGGGATCATTCAGGACTTCAACCTGTACTCCAAGACCGGCCTGATCATCCTCTACACCTACTTCCAGATCCCCCTGGGCGTGCTGCTGCTCTACCCGGCCTTCGATGCCCTGCGTGAAGACTGGCGCGAGTCCGCGGCACTGCTTGGCGCCAGTGGCTGGCAGTTCTGGCGCCACATCGGCCTGCCGGTGCTGACCCCGGCGCTACTGGGGACCTTCGTCATCCTGCTGGCCAACGCCCTGGGCGCCTATGCCACGGTCTATGCACTGACCACCGGCAACTTCAACGTGCTGCCGATCCGCATCGCCGCCATGGTTTCCGGCGACATCTCCCTCGACCCGAACATGGCCAGCGCCCTGGCCGTGGTCCTGGTGGCGCTGATGACCCTGGTGACCATCGTCCATCAGTTGCTGTTGAAGAGGAGCTACCATGTCTCGCGCTGAACCCGGCTCCGCCGCCCTCTATCACCGGGTCGTGGTGTACCTGCTGTTCGCTATCCTCCTGCTGCCGCTGGCCGGGACCCTGATCTACTCCATCGCCAGCAACTGGTCGGCGACCATCCTGCCCAGCGGCTTCACCTTCAAGTGGTACATCCAGCTGTGGAGCGACCCGCGCTTCCTGCACGCCTTCGGCCAGTCGCTGCTGGTCTGCGTCGGCGCCCTGATCCTGTCGGTGGTGCTGATCCTGCCCCTGCTGTTCGTGGTGCACTACCACTTCCCAAGGCTCGATGCGCTGATGAACATCCTGATCCTGCTGCCGTTCGCGGTGCCGCCGGTGGTGTCCTCGGTGGGCCTGCTGCAACTCTACGGTTCGGGACCGTTCGCCATGGTCGGCACGCCGTGGATCCTCGTCGGCTGCTACTTCACCGTGGCCCTGCCGTTCATGTACCGGGCGATCACCAATAACCTGCAAGCGATCAACCTGCGCGACCTGATGGACGCCGCCCAGCTGCTGGGCGCCAGTACCTGGCAGGCGGCTTTCCTGGTGGTGCTGCCGAATCTGCGCAAGGGCCTGATGGTGGCCCTGCTGCTGTCGTTCTCGTTCCTGTTCGGCGAGTTCGTGTTCGCCAACATCCTGGTGGGCACCCGCTACGAAACCCTGCAGGTCTACCTGAACAACATGCGCAACAGCAGCGGCCACTTCACCAGTGCGCTGGTGATTTCCTACTTCTTCTTTGTGCTGGTTCTGACCTGGGCCGCCAACATCTTGAACAAGGACAAAAGCCAATGAGCTTCGTCAGCGTCCAACACCTGCAGAAAAATTACAGTGGCACCCCGGTGTTCAGCGACATCAACTGCGAAATCCACAAGGGCGAATTCGTCACGCTGCTCGGCCCGTCCGGCTGCGGCAAGTCCACCCTGCTGCGCTGCATCGCCGGCCTGACCCCGGTGGACGCCGGCAAGATCCTCCTCGACGGCCACGACATCGTGCCCCTGAGCCCGCAGAAACGCGGGATCGGCATGGTGTTCCAGAGCTATGCGCTGTTCCCCAACATGACCGTGGAGCAGAACGTGGCGTTCGGCCTGCGCATGCAGAAGGTCAACGCCGACGAGAGCCACCAGCGCGTGCTCGAAGTCCTGCGCCTGGTGGAACTGCACGACTTCGCCAGCCGTTATCCCCATCAACTGTCCGGGGGCCAGTGCCAGCGCGTGGCCCTGGCCCGTTCGCTGGTGACCCGTCCGCGCCTGTTGCTGCTGGACGAGCCGCTGTCGGCGCTGGACGCGCGGATCCGCAAGCACCTGCGCGAACAGATCCGGCAGATCCAGCGCGAACTGGGGCTGACCACGATTTTCGTCACTCACGACCAGGAAGAAGCCCTGACCATGTCCGACCGCATTTTCCTGATGAACCAGGGCAAGATCGTCCAGAGCGGCGACGCCGAGACGCTCTACACCGCACCGGTGGATGTGTTCGCCGCCGGCTTCATCGGCAACTACAACCTGCTGGATGCCGAGAGCGCCAGCAAGCTGCTGCAGCGGCCGATCAACGGGCGTATCGCGATTCGCCCAGAGGCCATCGAACTGCGCAAGGACGGCGAACCCGACGCGCTGATCCGCAGCCACAGCCTGCTGGGCAACGTGATCCGCTACCGGGTCGAAGCCCGTGGCGTGGAACTGGTGGTGGATGTGCTGAACCGCTCGCCGGACGATCTGCACCCCGACGGCCAACGCCTGGCACTTTCCATCGATCCCACGGCCCTCTGTGAAGTAGCTTGACGGCAGCGACAAGCTGCAAGCTTCAAGCTTCAAGCTTCAAGCTTCAAGTTATAGATAGACTGCTAAGCACCTAAATCCAATTCTTGCAGCTTGAAGCTTATAGCTTGAAGCTGTTCTCGGAGAGAACTGCACTAATGGCCCTGGCAATTTTTGATCTGGACGAGACCCTGATCCACGGCGACTGCGCCACCCTCTGGAGCGAACAGATGGGGCGCCTGGGCTGGGTCGACAGCGAGTCTTTCATGCGCCGCAACAACGAGCTGATGGACGCCTACAGCCACGGCAAGCTGGCCATGGAGGAGTTCATGGCCTTCAGCCTGGAACCGATGGCCGGACGTACCCCGGAAGAGGTCGGGCACCTGGTCGGCCCCTGGGTCGAGGACGTGATCGAACCGATCATTTTCAGCGACGCCTGCAAAGCCATCGCCGCCCACCGCAAGGCCGGCGACCGGATCCTGGTGATCTCGGCCTCGGGCACTCACCTGGTCCAGCCCATTGCCGAACGCCTGGGCATCGATGAAGTCCTGGGGATCGAGCTGGAGGTCCTGCACGGGGTCTACAGCGGCAATACCCTGGGCACCCTGACCTACCGCGAAGGCAAGGTCACCCGCCTGCTGGAATGGCTGGATGCCGAAGAAGAAAACCTCGAAGGCGCGAGCTTCTATTCCGACTCGCGCAACGACCTGCCATTGCTGCTGAAGGTCGACTACCCGCATGTGGTCAACCCGGACCCGGTACTGCGCGAACACGCGGAAAAGGCCGGCTGGCCGATTCATCAGTGGAAGTAGGTGCCTCTGTAGCCGCTGCCGCAGGCTGCGATCGCCCACAACGTGGGCGCAAGATCTGAAGATCGCTGAAGCCCTTTGGGCTTATCGCAGCCTTCAGCAGTGGCTACAGGATCATGCCAAGGTCTCGTCGATCAGCAGCACCAGCTTGCCCGACACCTGGTTGGTCGCCAGCTCGGCAAAGGCCGCTTCGGCGTCCTTGATCGGGAAGGTCATGGCCAGCTGCGGGCTCAGGCGCCCTTCGGCGAACAGTGGCCAGACATGCTGGCTGAGGTCGCTGAACAGATCGGCCTTGAACTGCTCGTCGCGGCTGCGCAAGGTCGAACCCAGCAACTGGATGCGCTTGCCGAGGATCTGCGCCAGGTCCAGTTGGGCCTCGCGCCCGCCCATCAAGCCAATCAGCACCCAGCGCCCGTCCAGGGCCAGCAGCTTGACGTTGTGCGCCGCATAGTTGGCGCCGACCGGATCCAGGATCACATCGAACGGCCCGAAATCCCGCAGCCCTTCCAGGCCATCAGTGCGCACCACGCCGCCCTGGGCCCCCAGCGCCTCACAGTAGGCCAGGCGGTCGGCGGAACCGACGCTGACCCAGCATGGGTTGCCAAACGCCTTGCACAACTGGATCGCGGCCGAACCGACACCACTGGCGCCGGCGTGCAGCAGGACCTTCTCCCCCGGCTTGAGGGCCGCCAGCTGGAACAGGTTCAGCCAGGCGGTGCTGTACACCTCGGGCAGCGCCGCCGCTTGCGCCAGGGACAGCCCTTCCGGCACCGGCAGGACATGACGGGCATCGACCACCACTTCCTCGGCCATGCCGCCCCCGGCCAGCAGCGCGCAGACCCGATCGCCGACCTGCCACGCAGAGCCCGGGCCGACCTCGCTGATCACCCCCGAGCACTCAAGGCCCAGCACCTTGCTGGCGCCCGGTGGCGGCGGATAGAGCCCGGCCCGTTGCAACAGGTCGGCCCGGTTCAGTCCCGCGGCCGCCACGCGGATTCGCACTTGTCCTACGTCGCACGTCGGACTGGGCTCTTCAACCCACTCCACATGACCTTCAACGCCTTGCAATGCTTTCACAGTGCCTCCATAGTGAGTCTGGACTGAGCCCGGAGCTGTAGCACCGGGCTTTTTGCATTATGCGACCGGTCCTTGTGGAACCGGCGACTTCAAAGACGGCCTAATATGCGTTATCAATTGCCCCCGCGTCGAATCAGCATGAAGCATTTGTTCCCCAGCACCGCCCTCGCTCTTTTCATTGGTCTCGGTCTGCTGCCGATGTCGACCAATACGTTCGCAGCCAATAGCTGGGACAAACTTCAGCCGGATCGCGACGAGGTAATTGCCAGCCTCAATGTCGTCGAGCTGCTCAAGCGTCATCACTACAGCAAGCCACCGCTGGACGACGCGCGCTCGGCGATCATCTATGACAGCTACCTGAAGCTGCTGGACCCGTCGCGCAGCTACTTCATGGCCAGCGACATCGCGGAATTCGACAAGTGGAAAACCCAGTTCGACGACTTCCTGAAAAGCGGTGACCTGAACGCCGGCTTCATCATCTACAAACGCTACCTGGACCGCGTCAAGGCGCGCCTGGACTTTGCCCTGGCCGAGCTGGGCAAAGGCGTCGACAAATTCGACTTCACCACCAAGGAGTCCTTGCTGATCGATCGCAAGGACGCGCCTTGGCTCAAGACCACCGCGGAACTCGACGACCTGTGGCGCAAGCGCGTCAAGGACGAAGTCCTGCGCATGAAGATCGCTGGCAAGGAACCCAAGCAGATTCAGGAAACGCTGACCAAGCGCTACAAGAATCAGCTCGCCCGCCTGGACCAGACCCGCGCCGAAGATATCTTCCAGGCGTACATCAACACCTTCGCCATGTCCTACGACCCGCACACCAACTATCTGTCGCCGGATAACGCGGAGAACTTCGACATCAACATGAGCCTGTCGCTGGAAGGCATCGGCGCCGTGTTGCAGAGCGACAACGACCAGGTCAAGGTCGTGCGCCTGGTGCCGGCCGGCCCGGCAGACAAGACCAAGCAGGTGGCCCCGGCGGACAAGATCATCGGCGTGGCCCAGGGCGACAAGGAAATGGTCGACGTGGTCGGCTGGCGCCTGGACGAAGTGGTCAAGCTGATCCGTGGTCCGAAAGGCTCGGTGGTGCGCCTGGAAATCATCCCGGCGAGCAACGCGCCGAACGACCAGACCAGCAAGATCGTCTCCATCACCCGCGAAGCGGTGAAGCTGGAAGAGCAGGCGGCGAAGAAGTCGATCCTCAACCTCAAGCAGGACGGCAAGGACTACAAGCTCGGGGTGATCGAGATCCCGGCCTTCTACCTGGACTTCAAGGCCTTCCGTGCCGGCGATCCAGACTACAAGAGCACCACCCGTGACGTGAAGAAACTGCTGACCGAGTTGCAGAAAGACAAGGTCGACGGCGTGGTCATCGACCTGCGCAACAACGGCGGCGGTTCCCTGCAGGAAGCCACCGAGCTGACCAGCCTGTTCATCGACAAGGGCCCTACCGTGCTGGTGCGTAACGCCGACGGCCGGGTCGATGTGCTCGAAGATGAAAACCCTGGCGCCTTCTACAAAGGGCCGATGGCGCTGCTGGTCAACCGTCTCTCGGCCTCGGCCTCGGAGATTTTCGCCGGTGCGATGCAGGACTATCACCGTGCCCTGATCATCGGTGGCCAGACCTTCGGCAAAGGCACCGTGCAGACCATCCAGCCGCTCAATCACGGCGAGCTGAAACTGACCCTGGCCAAGTTCTACCGGGTTTCCGGGCAGAGCACCCAGCATCAGGGCGTGCTGCCGGACATCGATTACCCGTCGATCATCGACACCAAGGAAATCGGCGAAAGCGCCCTGCCCGAAGCCATGCCATGGGACACCATTCGCCCGGCCATCAAGCCGGCGGTGGATCCGTTCAAGCCGTTCCTCGCGCAGCTGAAATCCGAACATGACGTGCGCTCGGCCAAGGACGCCGAGTTCGTCTTCATCCGCGACAAGCTGGCCCTGGCCAAGAAGCTGATGGCGGAAAAAACCGTCAGCCTCAACGAAGCCGAACGTCGGGCGCAGCACGCCGACATCGAGGCCAAGCAGCTGGCGCTGGAAAACATCCGCCGCAAGGCCAAGGGTGAAGAGCCGCTCAAGGAGCTGAAGAAAGAAGACGAGGACGCCATCGCGGCCGCCGATCCGGACAAGACCAAGCCGGAAGACGACGCTTACCTCAGCGAAACCGGGCGAATCCTCCTCGATTACCTGAAGCTCAACACTGCGGTCGCCAAGCACTGAGATGATGGCAATTTAATGCTGACGCTCCTCGGAGCGTCATCAAACAGTCATCATTCTGTCGTGAAATAAAGGACCGGGCGCTGCTCTTGAATCAAGGGCGCGCCCGGTCCTTTTTTTATCGACAGAGATCGCCATGACCACGACCGAACAGCTGAGTGCCTTGAGCTCAATCCTGGCTCAAAGCGGTTTGCACAGTCTGTTCCAGCCGATCATCTGCCTCTCCGAACGACGCATTCTCGGCTATGAAGCCTTGACCCGTGGTCCGTCCAACAGCCCGCTGCACTCCCCTCTCGCCCTGTTTGCCGTGGCCCGCCAGGTCGGACGCCTCAGCGAGCTGGAAATCGCTTGCCGCCAGAGCGCCTGCAAGGGATTCAGCGAGCAGCAGTTGCCCGGCAAGCTGTTCCTCAACGTGTCTCCGGAGTCATTGCTAGAAGCCGCCCACCAGCCCGGCCGCACCCTGCAATTGCTGCAAGACTTCGGTATTCCGCCGAGCCAGGTGGTGATCGAACTCACCGAGCAGACGCCAATCGATGACTTCCAGCTGCTGCACAATGCGCTGCATCATTATCGGGACATGGGTTTCTCGATCGCCCTGGACGACCTCGGCGCCGGTTATTCGAGCCTGCGCCTGTGGTCCGAGCTGCGCCCGGACTACGTGAAGATCGACCGGCACTTTATCGACGGCATTCATCAGGATGCCCTCAAGCGCGAGTTCGTCGGTTCGATCCTGCAAATTGCCAAAGCCTCCCGCGCCCAAGTGATCGCCGAGGGCATCGAAGTGGCGGAAGAGCTGGAGGTGCTCACGGAAATGGGCGTGGACCTGCTGCAGGGTTACCTGCTCTGCCGCCCCCAGGAACATCCGCCCCGCGATGGCCGCAACCTGCTGCCCAAGCGCGAAAGCCCCCCCGCGACGCTCAACGACGAAGGCAGCGACCTCAGTGCCCTGCTCAACGAACAACCGGCGGTAGCACGCGACATACCGACGGCCACGGTGCTGGAAGCCTTCCGTCGCCAGGCCAACCTCAACTCGCTGGCGGTGCTCGACGAACAGGGCCAGCCCTGCGGCATCGTGCACCGCCATTCATTGTCCGATGCCCTGCTCAAGCCCTTCGCCACCGACCTGTTTGCCCGCAAGCCCATCAGCCGCCTGATGAACGATGACTTCCTCGCGGTAGAGATCAGCCAGTCGCTGCAACAAGTCAGCCGCCTGATCACCAGTCGTGCCCGGCAACGGATCGAAGAGGATTTCATCATCACCCTCAACGGTAGCTACCTGGGCCTGGGGCGGGTGATCGATGTGCTCAAGCTGATTACCGAGCTGAAGATCCAGCAGGCGCGTTATGCCAACCCATTGACCCTGCTGCCTGGCAACGTGCCGATCCAGCAGTGCCTGACCCACCTGCTGCAACAAGGACGGGAATCGCTGATCTGTTACGTAGACATCGACAGCTTCAAGCCCTTCAACGATATCTATGGCTACGGCCGTGGCGATGAAGTGCTGTTGTGCCTGGCGCAGTGCCTGAATGACCGGGTGGACCCCAGCCGCGATTTCGTCGGCCATATCGGCGGCGACGACTTTCTCCTGGTATTGGGCCCCGAGGACTGGCAAAAACGCCTGAACCAGCTGCTGGACGACTTCCATAGCCAGTGCCGGCGTTTTTATCGCAGCGAACACCTGGAAGCCGGCTGCTTCATCGCCCCCAACCGCCAGGGCATTCGCCAGGAGTTCGCCTTGCTGTCACTGTCCATTGGCGTGGTGCACCTGTATCCACAGGCCTGTGGACAACTCGATGCCAGCCAGTTGGCCGAGCTGGCCTCGCAAGCCAAGCACCACGCCAAGAACGTGCCGGGCTACAGCATCCATGTGATCGACAGCCGCCAGATGGCAGACGGCTTTACGGCTGACGCGGACCGGCTAGCGGATCCGGCGTACTCGACTGATTCAGCTGCGCCAGCTTGACCTCGGCGAGGGGATGCCCGGCTTTCGCCGCCAGGGCCCACCAACGGGCGGCTTGCGCCGCATCCGCGGCCTTGCTGGGCGAACCGGCCAGGCTGATGACGCCCATCTGATAGGCCGCCTTGGCGTCCCCGGCCAAGCCGGCAAGACGTAACAGGCGTATGCCTTCTTCACGAGCCCCCAGCCCCTGGCCACGAAAGGTCAGGATATGGCCATAAAAGCTCTGTGCGTCGACGTCCCCCAGGTTCGCCATGCGCGCCAATTGCCCCTCCAGCCAATGCCAGCCCCGGGGTTGACGCACAAACCAGGGCCAATGAAACAACCGGCGAGCCAGCCAGTAGCCGGCTCGCGCCTTGAGGCGCCAGAACACTCAGGCCTCCACCGACTCGGGGTATTCGTACTCGAACACACGAACCACTTCCGAGGCGTGCCACGACGCGGCCGCGACCCCATCGGAAGGCCCGGAAAAACGCCCGAGGCGTTCCGCACACTCGAAAAAACCGGTGCGCGGCAATCGACTCGCCCCCTGGCTGATCACCAGCGAACTGCGCAATGGCTGCTCCGCACGCGCATCCAGCGCGGCCAGATGCTCAAGGGCCGCCGTCAGGGTCTGCATGGCGGGGCTGGGTAGCTGCAAGCGCTCAAGCAGAGCGCGATAGGTCAAAAGATGGCGTTGCCGACGGGCCTGGTCGAGTTCCCCCAACAGGCCATCCCAATGTTGACGACTGATCCTTACGCTCACGATTCATCCCTCCAACCCGGAACCGTCAATTCCCAGGCCAGGCTACGGCGTATAGCGGCGTCGGGTTGACGCTCACCGCTTTCAATCATGGCCAGATATGACGGACTGATACCTACCGTACGGGCAAGCGCCTCAATGGCGATGCCCTTGGCTTCACGCAAACTGCGGAGTTGATCCAGACCTGGAAGCGGCTGGTCGGCTGTGGTCGCGACAGGCCCCCTGGCTTCTCGCGGAGATTGTTCGGTGATACCTGCGGCTTTTAGTAAAGCCTGATACTGAGCCCATGGCAGAACCGCATATTCGGGCTCGCCATCGCGTGCAATTATCTGAATATCCATTACTACCCCGTAGGACGACACATAACGAGTCGGACTTTTCCTTATGAAGTGTAATCCTAACAGTCACTAAGGTCGCGGGGGCATCGTTGTATGGATCCGAATTCACTTCAGTTTTTCTTCGGACCTTCCAATTGCAGTTGTTCCGGGGTGTCGGGCAAACGCTCCACTACCGCCAGCTTCTCCGATTGCTGGCGATTGCGCCAGGCGCGAAAGGCGTTGAGTTCGCCGTCCAGGGTTTTCATGATCCAGGCCAGAACGGCGATATCGTCGAGCATGCCGAACATCGGCAGGAAGTCCGGGATGGCATCCAGCGGACTGAGGAAGTACATCAGGCCCGCGACTACCGACAGCAGCGCCTTGGGGCTGATGGCGCGGTACTCACCACGCCAGTAAGCCAGGCACAGGGCCTGCAGCAGGCGCAGATCGTCCTTGAGCTTGCCAAGACGGCCGCCTTGCAAGGCACCTTTGCTGGCCACGGCGAACAACAGGGTCGGCAGTCGGCCACGGCTGAGCAAGCGGCCGGCCAGGGGAAGGAAGCGGGCAAAATTCCAGGGTGCTTTCATCGTCACTCCCACTGAAATGTTATCCACACAAATTGTGGATAACCTTGTGAACAGAGCCGCTTTTCACAGCTGGAAGCCCCGTTTTACAAGGGCTCGGCTCAGATCGGGCGTTTTTTACTCACATAAAAAAACCCATAATTTCATTGACTTGGCAGCCTCATGCGGCTAGCCGCAACACGTGCTGTTAAGACTATGCCTTATGCCGTGGGTTCGCATTTTTTCCCGGACCAACGACCAGATACGACAACGCCCCGTAAGAACGGGGCGTTGTCATTGAACCAGACGAAGATTACTTGGCGTCGTCTTGTTTCGCTGGATCCTTGATACCCAGCAGTTCTAGCTCGAACACCAGAACCGAGTTGGCCGGAATGGCCGGGCTCGGGCTCTGTGCGCCGTAGGCCAAATCGCTCGGGATGTACAGTTTGTACTTCTCGCCGACGTGCATCAGTTGCAGGCCTTCGACCCAACCCGGAATCACGCCGCTGACCGGCAGATCGATCGGGCTGCCGCGCTCGACCGAGCTGTCGAACACAGTGCCGTTGGTCAGGGTACCGGTGTAGTGAACGGTCACCACGTCGGTCGGCTTAGGCTGGGCGCCATCGGCTTTTTTCAGCACTTCGTACTGCAGGCCGGAGGCGGTAGTGGTCACGCCAGCCTTCTTGCCGTTTTCTTCGAGGAATTTCTTGCCGGCTGCTGCCGACTCTTCGCTGATCTTGGCCATGCGCTCTTCAGCACGCTTTTGCAGCGCGGCGAAGGCTTCGACCAGTTCGTCGTCTTTCAGCTTCTGTTCTTTCTTGCCGATGGCATCTTCGATGCCCTGGGCTACCGCTTTGGAATCCAGGTCATCCATACCTTCCTGGGCAAGGCTTTTGCCCATGTTCAGGCCGATACCATAGGAAGCTTTCTGCGCCGGGGTTTTCAGCTCCACGCTGGTCTGCGAGTCACAACCCGCGAGTACCAGGCTAACCAGGGCTACCGCCGCCGCTAACCGATGCTGTTTCATGCTATTTCCTTGTTCATGCGCCTAAAGGGCAATCGAGTAAAGCCGCGAGCTTATCAGGCGGCCACGACCAATGGCTACCGGCATGAGAGCCGGATTAGCCCGATAAGTTCACGTGTTTAAAAGCATTTCGCCAGCCATTACAACGAGCGCGGGAAAGAACACCTCGACCGCAAAGTAATGACAGCGGACGTAATGGCCACTTGCCCGGCAGTTTGCCCTTGAGGCATAAGAGAGCCACAACTCGACAAGGATGTTTATCTTGCGCCTCTTATCCCGTGTTTTGCTCTTGATCCTCGCCCTGATCGGCGTCGCCCTGGCCGTGGTCCTGTATTACGTGGCCAATCCGAAATTGCCCGACTATATTCCCGCCCGGCAGGTGCACTATCAGGATCAATGGAGCGCCGCCGACCGCCAGACCTATTACTTCACCCCCCAGGGCACTCAGGTGAAGGGCCTGCGTTATGAGTGGTTCGCCGCCCTGGAACTGCCCTTCTCCACGCAACGCTTCGCCGCGCCGCAGTACCTGGCCCGCTTCGGCTTCCTGGTGGATCCAGCGCAGCAGGCCAGCGCCGATAACCCGGCGAACCTGCCAGTCGGTTTCACTCGCCATCAGAACCCTGGCAGCCCGCAGCAGTACCTGGACATCACCTGCGCCGCCTGCCACACCGGCGAGCTGCGCTACAACCAACAGGCCCTGCGGATCGACGGCGGTTCGGCACAACATGTATTGCCCTCCAGCGTGCCCACCCTGCGCGGCGGCAGCTTCGGCCAGGCCCTGGTCGCCAGCCTGGCGTCGACCTATTACAACCCGTGGAAATTCGAGCGCTTCGCCCGCAACGTGCTGGGCCAGAACTACGACGCCGAGCATGAACAACTGCGCAAGGACTTCAAGGCGTCGCTGGACACCTTCCTGCACGTCGCCTGGAACGACACTCACCGCGGTCTCTATCCCACTGAGGAAGGCCCCGGACGTACCGATGCCTTTGGCCGGATCGCCAATGCCAGCTTCGGCGACGCCATTTCCCCCGACAACTATCGAGTGGCCAACGCACCGGTGGACTATCCGCAGCTATGGGACATCTGGACCTTCGACTGGGTACAGTGGAACGGCTCGGCCCAGCAACCCATGGCCCGCAATATCGGCGAGGCGCTGGGTGTAGGCGCCACCCTGAACTTCTTCGATGCCCAGGGCCAGCCGCTCAAGGGCGACGCCCGATACGCGTCGAGCGTTCGGGTGCGCGACCTCAACCGCATCGAAGAAACCCTGCAACGACTGAAACCGCCGACCTGGCCAGAAGAACTGTTCGGCGGCATCGACAAGCCCCTGGCGGCCAAGGGGCGAGCACTGTTCGCGGAAAACTGTGCAGGTTGCCATGTCCCGCCGGTCACCGAGGTCAACGGGCGCCCGGAACAACAACTGAAGATGCTGCCAGTCGCGGTGATCGGCACCGACCCGAATACGGCCAACAATATTGCCGATCAGCGTTACGACCTGAGCGCGCTGCAATGGGACGCCGCCGAGCTGGCGCAATCAAATGTCCAGTTGCACCCCACGCCCACTGAGCCGCTGGACATGCGCCAGCTTTCAGCGGCCAAGGGCCTGGCCTATGTCACTGCCTTCGTTGAGGAGCGCGCCTACCGGGACGCCCAGGTGACCCCGGCCGAACGCCCACGACTCGACGGCTATGGCTTGCCGATCGGCGTCCGCGAACTGCGCGCCTACAAGGCCCGGCCGCTGGCCGGGGTATGGGCTACCCCGCCCTTCCTGCATAACGGCTCGGTGCCCAGCCTGTACCAGTTGCTTTCGCCTCAGGACGAACGCGCCAGCACCTTCTATAAAGGCACCTTCGAATACGATCCGAAGCATCTGGGCTATCGTACCGAGCCGTTCAAGAACGGCTTCCTGTTCGATACCAGGATCAGCGGCAATCACAACAGCGGCCATGAATTCCGTTCGGGCAAGCGTGGCGACGGGGTGATCGGCCGCCTGCTGCAACCCGAGGAACGCTGGGCCCTGCTGGAATACCTGAAAGTGCTGGGCGGGCCGCTGGAGGCGCAACTGCCATGACCCTGGCCCTCATCGAAAGGACGCTTTCATGCTGATCACCTTATGGCTGCGCATAGGGGCGCTGCTGCTCAAGACACTTCTGCTGCTGGTGCTGATCGCCCTGCTCGGCTGGACGCTGAGCAGCGCCTGGTCGATCTGGCACTACCAGGGGCCGGTTTCGACCGAAGAACAGGTCCCGCCCGGCGAAGCCACCATGACCCAGGACATCATCCAGACCGCCGTGCGCATCGTCGATCAGCACCGGGATAACACCCGTTACCTGCGCGACGCCCACGCCAAGGCCCATGGCTGCGTAAAGGCCGAGGTCCAGGTGCTCGAGCAACTGGCGCCGCCGTTGCGCCAGGGCGTGTTCGCCGAACCCGGCAAGACCTGGCAAGCCATGGTGCGGCTGTCCAACGGCAATGCTTATCCACAGTTCGACAGCATTCGTGACGCGCGCGGGATGGCGATCAAGTTGTTGAATGTGCCCGGCACCCAGCTATTGAAGGAACAGCAGGGCCGTGGCGAGCAGGATTTCGTGATGTTCAACCATCCGAACTTCTTCGTCAGCGATGTCGCCGAGTACCGGCAGAATGTCGCCGCGCAGGCGGACGGAAAAAAGGTCGGAGCCTTTTTCCCCGGCTGGGACCCACGCACCTGGCAGGTCCGCCACCTGTTCATTGCCTTGGCCACCCTGTCACCGCCCCCGGCCAGCCCGACGCAAACCCGCTATTTTTCGGTTTCGCCCTACAAGTTCGGCAGCGCCAACGCCAAGTTCCGCGTCGCGCCGGACCCCGACAGCTGCCCGGTGTACAACCTGCCCGCACAAAACCAGGCCCTGCCCAACTTTCTACGCAACGCCCTGAACCAGCAGCTGTCGACCGACCGCGTGCCGGCCTGCTTTGTATTGCAGGTGCAGCGCCAGGACCCAAGCCACTACATGCCCATCGAAGACACCAGCATCGAATGGCGGGAAAGCGATGCGCCCTTCGAAACCGTGGCGCGGATCAGGATTCCTGCCCAGGACTTCGATACCCCGCGGCAGAACCTGCAATGCGACAATCTGTCCTTCAACCCCTGGTTCGGGCTGGAAGCGCACCGCCCCATCGGCGGCATCAACCGCCTGCGCAAGGCGGTGTACGAAGCGGTCAGCGACTACCGGCACAACCGCAACGCCGAGCAGTGATCCAGAAACGAAAAAAGCGGCCCGCGGGCCGCTTTCTTGGGGAACATTTACATACTCCAGACAGCAAAAAGCCCGCGTGAGCGGGCTTTCTGTGATGAGCTGGCGTTCAGTGCTCCAGCTCATCGAATATGGCGCAGCGGACGGGACTCGAACCCGCGACCCCCGGCGTGACAGGCCGGTATTCTAACCGACTGAACTACCGCTGCGCGTAACACTGAAAGCGAATGGTGGGTGATGACGGGATCGAACCGCCGACCCTCTGCTTGTAAGGCAGATGCTCTCCCGGCTGAGCTAATCACCCTTCACGTTCGGTGTGGCGCGCATTCTACGGAGCGCCCCCTACTCTGGCAAGCACTTTTTAAAATAATTTTTTCAGGCCTTCCAAAGGCTTAGCGGAGGGTTGGCCTATGGAGCTGCGCGGAGAATAATGCCCCCCTTTGTATAAAGGAGAGATTCACCCCATGTGGTTCAAGAACCTGCTTATCTATCGCCTGACCCAAGATCTGCCCTTTGATGCTGAGGCGCTGGAAACCGCACTGGCCACCAAACTGGCGCGTCCATGTGCAAGCCAGGAGTTGACCACTTACGGTTTCGTCGCGCCATTCGGCAAAGGCGAAGATGCGCCGCTGGTCCACGTCAGCCAGGACTTCCTGCTGGTCGCCGCGCGCAAGGAAGAACGTATTCTGCCTGGCAGCGTGGTGCGCGACGCGGTCAAGGAAAAGGTAGAAGAGATCGAAGCCGAGCAAATGCGCAAGGTCTATAAAAAGGAACGCGATCAGATCAAGGATGAAATCATCCAGGCATTCCTGCCCCGTGCCTTTATCCGCCGCTCCTCGACTTTCGCCGCCATCGCGCCGAAACAGGGCCTGATCCTGGTCAACTCGGCCAGCCCGAAACGCGCCGAAGACCTGCTCTCCACCCTGCGCGAAGTGCTTGGCACCCTGCCGGTGCGTCCGCTGACCGTGAAGACCGCGCCGACCGCGATCATGACCGACTGGGTGAAAACCCAACAAGCCGCCGACGACTTCTTCGTGCTCGACGAGTGCGAGCTGCGCGACACCCATGAAGACGGCGGTATCGTCCGTTGCAAGCGCCAGGACCTGACCAGCGAAGAAATCCAGCTGCACCTGAGCACCGGCAAGGTGGTCACCCAATTGTCCCTGGCCTGGCAGGACAAACTGTCCTTCATGCTCGACGACAAGATGACGGTCAAGCGCCTGAAGTTCGAAGACCTGCTGCAGGATCAGGCGGAGCAGGACGGTGGCGACGAAGCCCTCGGCCAGCTGGATGCCAGCTTTACCTTGATGATGCTGACCTTCGGCGATTTCCTCCCGGCGCTGTTCGAAGCCCTGGGTGGCGAAGAGATCCCACAAGGCATCTGACCTTGTAGCAGCCCGCTTGCTGGCGACGGGCCGCCCGGCCTTATCGCCAACCCGCTCGCTCCTGCAGGAGCACCACAGACGCCACCGCTTTCGGTGGCGTTTTCATATAAGAAGGAACAGGCCATGCGTGCACTGGCAGCATTAAGTCGTTTTGTCGGCAATACCTTTGCCTACTGGGTTCTGATTTTCGCGGTAGTGGCGTTCTTGCAGCCAGACTGGTTCATCGGCCTCAAGGGCGCCATCGTGCCGCTGCTGGGCCTGGTGATGTTCGGCATGGGCCTGACCCTGAAGCTCGAAGACTTCGCCGAAGTCGCGCGCCATCCGTGGCGCGTGGCCCTGGGCGTGGTCGCGCACTTCGTGATCATGCCGGGCGTGGCCTGGTTGCTGTGCCAGGTCTTCCATCTGCCGCCGGAAATCGCCGTCGGCGTGATCCTGGTCGGCTGCTGCCCGAGCGGTACGTCGTCCAACGTCATGACCTGGCTGGCCCGCGGCGATCTGGCGCTGTCAGTGGCGATCGCCGCCGTCACCACCCTGCTGGCGCCGCTGTTGACCCCAGCCCTGATCTGGCTGCTGGCCTCGGCCTGGCTGCCGGTCTCGTTCATGGAGTTGTTCTGGTCGATCCTGCAAGTGGTACTGCTGCCGATCGTGCTCGGGGTGATTGCCCAGCGTGTGCTTGGCGACCGGGTACGGCATGCGGTGGAGGTATTGCCGCTGGTGTCGGTGGTCAGCATCGTGATCATCGTCACCGCGGTGGTGGCCGCCAGCCAGGCGAAAATCGCCGAGTCCGGCCTGCTGATCATGGCCGTGGTGATGCTGCATAACAGCTTCGGTTACCTGCTGGGTTACTTCACCGGCCGCCTGTTCAAGCTGCCGTTGGCGCAACGCAAATCCCTGGCCCTGGAAGTCGGCATGCAGAACTCCGGCCTCGGCGCCGCCCTGGCCAGCGCGCACTTCTCGCCGCTGGCGGCGGTGCCGAGCGCATTGTTCAGCGTCTGGCACAACATTTCCGGGGCGCTGCTTTCCACTTGGTTCCGCCGCATGAGCGAAAAGGACGACCGCGCACTGGCTGCCCAGCAGGCGAGCGACTGAGGAGAAACCTTGATCCCCGGATTAATAATGGGCACTATACTGCGCAACGCGGGGACGACCCCGCGGCTCGATCGAGTCATTAATCTGGGGACGACCCCGTCAATCGATGGAGGTCATCATGTCCTGGATCATTCTGTTTTTCGCCGGCCTGTTCGAAGTGGGCTGGGCCGTCGGCCTCAAGTACACCGACGGTTTCAGTCGCCCTCTCCCCACCGCCCTGACCATCGCCGCCATGGCGGTCAGCCTCGGCCTGCTGGGGCTGGCCATGAAGGAGCTGCCGCTGGGCACTGCCTATGCCATCTGGACCGGAGTCGGCGCGGTCGGTACGGTGATCGCCGGGATCATTCTGTTCGGTGAGTCCATGGCGCTGTTCCGCCTGGCCAGCGTGGCGCTGATCATTACCGGGCTGATCGGCTTGAAGGTCAGCGCGGCCTGATACAAGCAAACGCCCCAACAAAAACGCCCACAACTCTGTGGGCGTTTTTATAGGCGCTGGAAACCTAGCGCACGCTACCGCGCAGCTCACCCACCAGGGTTTGCAAACGGGCCGGTTCGGCACTGTCGGCGGTCACGGCCGAACCCGCCACCAGGGTCACTCGCGACCACAGGCGGCGGAACAGCCCCTTGCTTGGATCGCGGCTGAAAAAGCTGCCCCACAGCCCCCGCAACGCCAGCGGAATCACCGGCACCGGTGTCTCTTCGAGAATCCGCGTCAGCCCGCCCTTGAACTCATTGATCTCGCCATCGGCGGTCAGCTTGCCCTCCGGGAAGATGCACACCAGCTCGCCATCCTTGAGGTAGCGGGCAATCTGGGTGAACGCCCTTTCGTAGATCTGGATGTCCTCGTTGCGCCCGGCAATCGGAATGGTCCCGGCGGTACGGAAGATGAAGTTGAGCACCGGCAGGTTGTAGATCTTGTAATACATCACGAAACGAATCGGCCGCCGCACCGCGCCGCCGATCAGCAAGGCATCGACGAAGGACACGTGATTGCACACCAGCAACGCCGCACCTTCGTCCGGGATCGCCTCCAGGTTGCGGTGCTCGACCCGGTACATGGAATGGCTGAGCAGCCAGATCATGAAACGCATGCTGAACTCAGGGACGATCTTGAAGATGTAGGCGTTGACCGCGATGTTCAGCAGCGACACCACCAGGAACAGCTGCGGGATCGACAGCTTGGCCAGGCTCAGCAAGACGATCGAGACAATCGCCGACACCACCATGAACAACGCGTTGAGAATGTTGTTCGCGGCAATCACCCGCGCCCGCTCGTTCTCCGGGGTCCGCGACTGAATCAGTGCATACAGCGGCACGATGTAGAAACCACCGAAGATGCCCAGGCCGAGAATATCGATCAGCACCCACCAGGCGTGGCCATAGCCGAGTACCTCGAGCCAGCTGTACCCCGCCTCGCTTGGCGCAATCCCGCCGGAATGCCACCACAACAGCAGGCCGAACACCGTCAGGCCGAACGAGCCAAAAGGCACCAGGCCGATCTCGACCTTACGTCCCGAGAGCTTCTCGCACAGCATGGAACCGGCGGCGATGCCCACCGAGAACACCGTGAGGATCAGCGTGACCACTGTCTCGTCGCCGTGCATCCACTCCTTGGCATAGGCCGGAATCTGCGTCAGGTAGATCGCCCCGACAAACCAGAACCACGAGTTGCCGACGATCGAGCGCGACACGGCCGGCGTCTGCCCCAGGCCCAGGCGCAGGGTGGCCCAGGACTGGCTGAAGATGTTCCAGTTCAGGCGCATGTCCGGGGTGGCCGCCGCGGCCCGGGGAATACCCCGGCTGGCGAGGTAACCGAGCACGGCGACGGCAATGATCGCCGTCGAGACAATCGGTGCGTAATGGGCGGAGGACATCATGATCCCGGCGCCTATGGTGCCGGCGAGAATCGCCAGGAAAGTGCCCATTTCCACCAGGCCGTTGCCCCCCACCAGCTCTTCCTCCCGTAGCGCCTGGGGCAGGATCGAATATTTCACCGGGCCGAACAGCGCCGAGTGGGTGCCCATGGCGAACAGCGCCAGCAGCATCAGCGACAGGTGATCGAAGACAAACCCCACCGCCCCCACGGCCATGATCACAATCTCGCCGAGCTTGATCAGGCGGATCAACGCGTCCTTGGCGAATTTCTCGCCGAATTGCCCGGCCAGCGCCGAGAACAGGAAGAACGGCAGGATGAACAGCAAGGCGCAGAGGTTGACCCAGATCGAGCGGTCTCCCTCGATGGCCAGCTTGTAGAGAATGGCGAGGATCAGCGACTGCTTGAAGATGTTGTCGTTGAACGCACCGAGGGACTGAGTAATGAAGAATGGCAGGAAACGCCGCGTACGAAGCAAGGTGAACTGTGAGGGGTGACTCATCTTCCATGTCCCTGAGTGGCTTGGATGCTGTTATTGGATTATCGATCTTCGATCCAGGCCACAACCTTACCTAAAGTTCGCGGATTATTTCGCTAATCCTGCGATGCAAGGCGAAACGAACAACTCGCCACGATAAGCGCCCTGCAGCGTGCGCTTGCCCACCACCAGCCACATCAGCGCCAGCGCCAGGACCAACAGGCTGCCGAACACCGCGAAAAACGTCAGGTTCAGGGTAGCGGCCAATTTCAGGGTGGTCAGGGCATAGACCCCCAGCGGGAAGGTGAATCCCCACCAGCCGAGGTTGAACGGAATGCCGTCGCGCAGATAACGCAGGGTGATCAGCAGCGCCGTCAGCATCCACCACAGGCCGAAACCCCACAGGGTGATACCGGCCACCAGGCCCAGGCCCTCGGCGATTTCGCCCATTGCGGCCATGCCGTTGGCGGCGAAGATCGCTGGAGCGTCCGCGCCCAGCAGCAACATGCCCAGGGCCCCTGTGCCGATCGGCCCCAGGGCCAGCCAGCTCGAGGCAGCCATGCTTTCGTGAGGCAGCTTATGCAAGGCCATGCGCAGCAGGAGAATGGTCAGGATGCTGAAAGCCACCGGCAGCGAGAAGGCCCAGAGCACATAGCTGGTCACCAGCATCACCAGTTGCGAATGCGCGTCCACCAGATGCGGCGCCAGCAGCCCGCCACTGGCGGCGGCGACTTCGGCCGCGACCACCGGCAACAGCCAGACCGCGGTCATCTGGTCGATACGGTGCTCCTGGCGGGTGAACATCATGTAGGGAATCAGCACCCCGCAAGCCAGCGACAGCGCCACATCCAGCCACCACAGCAGCTCGGCCAGCTGCACCACGCCGTCACCCCAGCGCGGTACGCCGAACAGCAGAAAACCGTTGATGATGGTGGCCAGCCCCATGGGGATGGTGCCGAAGAACATCGAGACCGTGGAATGCCCGAAAATCCGCCGGGCTTCGTCGAAGAACATTACCCAGCGTGCCGCATAAGCGACGCTGAACACTACGAACAACCCGATGGTGAACAGCCACAGCCCCTCGGCCAACAGGTGCAAGCCCGGGATCCGCAGCGGCAACTGGGCCAGCGCCAGGGCCAGCACGCCGGTGCCCATGGTGGCCGCGAACCAGTTGGGGGTGAAATGGCGGATGGCTTCGCGAGGATGCTGCAACTGGCTCAAGGGCCGTCCGGTTCTGAGGGTATTGGGGCATGTCATGGTGTGATCTCCTGTCCTCCGATGAGGTGGAGCCCATGGTAGAACCATATCGAATATCTATATAACGGGTAATCTCTCTATCTGTTATCTATTTTATAAATATAAGAGCTAGACACTGCCTGCGTTTCAACCACCGGCATCCGCGTCGCGCTCAACTCTCTTGCGCGACGCAGGCCTTGGCGGTTCGCTGACGCAGCACCCCCAACAAAGCGCCCAGGGACAACAGGATCAACACCGCGCCATAACCATCGGTGGTCGCGATCAGGCCGAAACTGCGCGTCAGGTTTCCTGCCAGCAGGGATGGCAGGCAGAACGCCAGATAACTCAGGACATAAAACGCCGACATCAATCCCGCCCGCTCATGGGGCAAGGCCAGCGGCATCACACTGCGCAGAGCGCCGAGGAACCCGGAGCCAAAACCTCCGCCCGTGACCAGGGTGCCGAGGAAGAACAGCGGCAGGCTGGCGGTGTGCACGGCGATGAGGATCAGGCTGATGCCGACGGCCAGCAGGCTCGCGCCCAACCGCAAAACCTTGTCGGCCGGACGATGGCGCAGGGAAACAATCATCAGGGCACCGCTCAGCGTCAGCACTGCCACCAGGCCACCGCCGATCAGGTTCGAGGTCGAGCCCGTCGCAGCGCGCACCAGCGATGGCGCCAACGACAGAAAGAACCCACCCACGGCCCACACCGCCACATCCACCGGTAACGCCAACCACAGCGCCCGTCGCGCCTGGGGCGGTACATGCAGCGAGGGCCGCAGGGAAGCCCAGACACCAGCCTGGGCAGTGACCGTCTCCGGCAAACGCCAGACGTACAGCGCCTGGGCGACAAACAGCACCAGCAGCAACCAGTAGGCCAGTTGCAGCGGCAACGGCGCATATTCCACCAGCAAGCCACTGCCCATCGCCCCGCACGCCATGCCCAGCAAGGGCGCCACGCTGTTGACCAACGGCCCCTGCTGGCGGTCGGTATCCAGCAGCGCCGCCCCCAGCACACTGGTGGCCATGCCGGTGGCGAAGCCCTGCATCACCCGGGCAGCAATCAGCCAGGCCACGCTGTCGGCCTGGATGAACAGCAGCATCGCCAGTATGTCCAGCAGCAACGCCACGAAGATCACCGGCTTGCGTCCCAGATAATCCGAAAGCGAGCCGACGGTCAGCAGCGCCGCCAGCAGGCTCAAGGCGTAGACGCCGAAGATCAGGGTCAAGGTCGCCGACGAGAATTGCAGCACCTCCTGATACAGGTGATACATCGGCGTCGGCACACTGGAAGCGGCGAGAAAACTGAGTAAGGTGATCGCCAGAAACAACAGTCTGGAACGGTTTGACCGTGAAGAGTCGACACTACTGGACATGGGCACGCTCCATTAAAGCTAATTTTTTGCTTTTGCGGAGTGTGCTACCGCCTCGCTCTTAAAGCAAATTCTTTGTGTTAAGGTTCGATCCATGGCTATTAAAGAAGGTTTACGCCCGGGCGGGCGCAGTGCCCGGGTGCAGGAATCCATCCACTCGGCAGTCAGGGAACTCCTCGAAGAACAGGAGCGCTCGACCCTGACCGTGCCGCAAATCGCTACCCGCGCCGGCGTTACGCCCTCGACCATCTACCGGCGCTGGGGCGACCTGTCGGCACTGCTGGCGGATGTCGCCCTGGAACGCATGCGCCCGGACAGCGAACCGGCCGCCACCGGCAGCCTGCTCGGCGACCTGCGGGCCTGGGCCGAACAGTACCTCGATGAAATGAGCTCCGAACCCGGGCGCAACATGATGCGCGACGTGCAATGCAGCAGCACGCCCGGCTATTGCGTGAGCATTCTCAGCGGGCAATTGCAGATCATCCTCGACCGTCACCGGCACAGCGAAGCGGCCCTGCCCAGCATCGACCGGCTGTTGAACATGCTGGTGGCGCCAACGGTGTTCCGCATCCTGTTCGCCGCGCAACCGCTTGAAGTGCAGGAACTGCATGAACTGATCGACATCGCGCTGCGGCCTTGAGGCTGCCCTCGCGCCGACCGGTTCCGAGCCACCTTCCATAAGCGCGCGCCTTCCGCGATAAAACCTGACAGGCAGCCCTCTTCCCCCTGCGACACCTGGCCGCGCCAATACCTTGGTCGACACTGACGAACCCCGAACATCGTGCGAGACTGTCTGACCGGGCTGAAGCGCCCGGCGCGCCTTTATGTTCGGAGTTTCCATGTCGCTGTCCAGCGGGCTGATCGCCATCGTCGCCCTGGCCTATATGGCCATCATGTTCGCCATCGCCTTTTACGGTGACCGTCGCAGCGCGCCCTTGCCGCCGCGGGTGCGTGCCTGGGTGTACAGCCTGTCGCTGGCGGTGTATTGCACCAGCTGGACCTTCTTCGGCGCCGTCGGCCAGGCCGCCGAGCAACTCTGGTCGTTCTTGCCGATCTACCTGGGGCCGATCCTGCTGCTGGTACTCGCGCCCTGGGTCCTGCAAAAGATGGTGATGATCAGCAAGCAGGAAAACATCACCTCCATCGCCGACTTCATCGCCGCGCGCTACGGCAAGTCCCAGACCCTGGCGGTGGTGGTGGCGCTGATCTGCCTGGTCGGCGTGCTTCCTTATATTGCCCTGCAGCTCAAGGGCATCGTGCTTGGCGTGGACCTGCTGATCGGCGCGGGTGCCGACACCATGGGCACCCGCGCCCAGGACACGGCGCTGATCGTGTCGCTGATCCTGGCGCTGTTCACCATCGTCTTCGGTACCCGCAACCTCGACGCCACCGAGCACCACCGCGGCATGGTGCTGGCGATTGCCTTCGAGTCCCTGGTCAAGCTGCTGGCCTTTCTTGCGGTCGGCGCCTTTGTCACCTATGGCCTGTACGACGGTTTCGACGACCTGTTCAGCCAGGCCATGCTTGCCCCGCGCCTGGAGCAGTACTGGGAAGAAACCATCAACTGGCCGTCGATGGTGGTGCAGACCGGCGTCGCCATGATGGCGATCATCTGCCTGCCGCGGCAGTTCCACGTCACCGTGGTGGAGAACATCGAACCCCAGGACCTGCGCCTGGCCAAGTGGGTGTTTCCCGCCTACCTGGCCCTGGCCGCGCTGTTCGTGGTGCCGATCGCCCTGGCCGGGCAGATGCTGCTGCCCAGCTCGGTGCTGCCGGATTCGTTCGTCATCAGCCTGCCCCTGGCCCAGGCCCATCCGGCCCTGGCCGTGCTGGCCTTTATCGGCGGCGCGTCGGCCGCCACCGGCATGGTGATCGTCGCCAGCGTGGCCCTGTCGACCATGGTCTCCAACGACATGCTGCTGCCCTGGCTGCTGCGCCGGCAGAGTGCCGAACGGCCCTTCGAAGTGTTCCGCCACTGGATGCTCTCGGTGCGCCGGGTCAGCATCGTGGTCATCCTGCTGCTGGCCTATGTCAGCTACCGCCTGCTGGGCTCCACCGCGAGCCTGGCGACCATCGGCCAGATCGCCTTCGCCGCGGTGACCCAGCTGGCCCCAGCCATGCTCGGCGCGCTGTACTGGAAGCAGGCCAACCGCCGCGGCGTGTTCGCCGGATTGGCGGCCGGTACTTTCCTGTGGTTCTACACCCTGGTCCTGCCGATCGCCGCCCACAGCCTGGGCTGGTCGCTGAGCAGCTTCCCGGGCCTGGCCTGGCTGCACGGCAACCCGCTGAACCTGCCGATCACACCCTTGACCCAAGGTGTGGTGCTGTCGCTGGCCGGCAACTTCACCCTGTTCGCCTGGGTCTCGGTGCTGTCGCGTACCCGGGTTTCGGAACACTGGCAGGCCGGGCGCTTCATCGGCCAGGAAATCAGCGGCCGCCCCAGCGCCCGATCGATGCTCTCGGTACAGATCGACGACCTGCTCAAGCTCGCCGCGCGATTTGTCGGGGAAGAACGGGCCCGCCAGAGCTTCATCCGCTTTGCCTACCGCCAGGGCAAAGGCTTCAACCCCAACCAGAACGCCGACGGCGAATGGATCGCCCACACCGAACGCCTGCTGGCCGGCGTGCTCGGCGCATCGTCCACCCGCGCGGTGGTCAAGGCCGCCATCGAAGGGCGGGAGATGCAGCTCGAAGACGTAGTGCGCATCGCCGACGAAGCCTCTGAAGTGCTGCAATTCAACCGGGCCTTGCTGCAAGGGGCGATCGAGAACATCAGCCAGGGCATCAGCGTGGTCGACCAGTCCCTCAGGCTGGTGGCCTGGAACCGTCGCTACCTGGAGCTGTTCAACTACCCGGACGGGCTGATCAGCGTCGGCCGGCCGATCGCCGACATCATCCGCCACAACGCCGAACGAGGCCTGTGCGGGCCGGGCGAGGCCGAAGTGCATGTCGCCCGCCGCCTGCACTGGATGCGTCAGGGCCGCGCCCACACCTCCGAACGGCTGTTCCCCAATGGCCGGGTGATCGAGTTGATCGGCAACCCGATGCCCGGCGGCGGCTTTGTCATGAGTTTCACCGACATCACCCCGTTCCGCGAAGCCGAACAGGCCCTCACCGAAGCCAACGAAGGCCTGGAGCAGCGGGTCGCCGAGCGAACCCACGAACTGTCGCAACTGAACGCCGCGCTGACCGAGGCCAAGGGCACCGCCGAGGCCGCCAACCAATCCAAGACGCGTTTCCTGGCGGCGGTCAGTCACGACCTGATGCAACCACTGAATGCCGCCCGGCTGTTCTCTGCCGCCCTCTCCCACCAGGACGACGGTTTGTCCACCGAAGCCCAGCAATTGGTCCAGCACCTGGACAGCTCCCTGCGCTCCGCCGAAGACCTGATCAGCGACCTGCTGGATATCTCCCGCCTGGAAAACGGCAAGATCAATCCAGAGCGCAAGCCGTTCGTGCTCAACGAACTGTTCGATACCCTGGGGGCCGAATTCAAGGTACTGGCCCAGGAGCAAGGCCTGAAATTCCGCCTGCGCGGCAGCCGTCTCAGGGTCGACAGCGACATCAAGCTACTGCGCCGGGTTCTGCAGAACTTCCTGACCAATGCCTTCCGTTACGCCAAGGGACCTGTGCTGCTGGGCGTGCGCCGCCGCGGCAACCAGCTGTGCCTGGAAGTCTGGGACCGTGGACCGGGGATTCCACTGGATAAGCAGCAAGTGATCTTCGAAGAATTCAAACGCCTCGACAGCCACCAGACCCGCGCCGAAAAAGGCCTGGGCCTCGGATTGGCGATCGCCGACGGGCTGTGTCGCGTTCTCGGTCACGGCCTGCAAGTGCGCTCCTGGCCGGGCAAGGGCAGCGTCTTCAGTGTCAGCGTGCCTTTGGCCAAGGCGGTCGTCAGCGCACCGAGGCAGGTGGCCGAACTCAACGGCCATCTGCTGTCCGGCGCCCAGGTGCTGTGTGTCGACAACGAAGACAGCATCCTGATCGGCATGAACAGCCTGCTCAGCCGCTGGGGCTGCCAGGTCTGGACCGCGCGTAACCGCGAAGAATGCGCGGCGCTGCTCAATGATGGCGTGCGCCCGCAACTGGCATTGGTGGACTATCACCTGGACGATGGCGAAACCGGCACCGGGGTCATGGCCTGGCTGCGTACCCAGTTGGGTGACCCGGTGCCAGGCGTGGTGATCAGCGCCGACGGGCGCCCCGAGATGGTCGCCGAGGTGCACGCCGCTGGGCTGGACTACCTGGCCAAGCCGGTGAAGCCCGCGGCGTTGCGGGCGCTGCTGAGCCGGCATCTGCCGCTCTGATAGCCCGCTCTCGAATCAATCCGGCAGTTCAAGCAACGCGCCGTCGGCATCGGTCATCGCCCGCTCCAGCAGGTCCGCCGGCAGGCTCTTGCTGGCACGCGCCCCGAGCAACCGCAGTTGTTCGCTGCGGCTGACCAGGTTGCCACGCCCCTCGGTCAGCTTGTTGCGCGCGGCGCTGTAGGCCTTGTCCAGCTGCTGCAGGCGATTGCCGACTTCATCCAGATCCTGAATGAACAACACGAACTTGTCGTACAGCCAACCGGCGCGTTCGGCGATTTCCCGGGCGTTCTGGCTCTGCCGCTCCTGCTTCCACAGGCTGTCGATCACTCGCAGGGTAGCCAGCAAGGTGGTCGGGCTGACGATCACGATATTGCGGTCGAAGGCTTCCTGGAACAGGTTGGGCTCGGCTTGCAAGGCAGCGGAAAAAGCTGCCTCGATGGGCACGAAGAGCAAGACGAAATCCAGGCTGTGCAAGCCTTCCAGACGCTTGTAATCCTTGCCGGCCAGGCCTTTGACGTGATTGCGCAAGGACAGTACGTGCTGCTTCAGCACCGCCTGGCCGATCACTTCATCGTCCGCCGCGACAAACTGCTGGTAGGCGGTCAGGCTGACCTTGGAGTCCACCACCACCTGCTTGTCGCCGGGCAGCATGATCAGCACGTCGGGCTGAAAACGCTCGCCGTCGGGCCCTTTGAGGCTGACCTGGGTCTGGTACTCCCGGCCCTTCTCCAGGCCGGCATGCTCCAGTACCCGCTCGAGAATCAGCTCACCCCAGTTGCCCTGGGTTTTCTGGCCCTTGAGCGCACGGGTCAGGTTGGTCGCCTCGTCGCTCAAGCGCAGGTTCAGCTGCTGCAGGCGCTCGAGCTCCTTGCCGAGGGAAAAACGCTCGCGCGCTTCGGCCTGATAACTCTCTTCGACCCGCTTCTCGAAGGACTGGATGCGCTCCTTGAGCGGGTCGAGCAATTGTCCGAGACGCTGCTGGCTGTTCTCGGCAAAACGCTGCTCACGCTCGTCGAAGATCTTGCCCGCCAGCTCGGCGAACTGCGCCCGCAGCTCGTCCCGCGAGCCTTGCAGGTCGTTCAGGCGCTGCTGGTGGCTTTCTTGCTGCTCGCGCAACTCGGCATTCAATGACGCGGCCTGGGCGTCCAGGCGCCGCAGTTCGGCTTCCTTGTTGGCCCGTTCAAGGTTCCAGGCGTGGGCGGCATCACGGGCGTTGTCGCGCTCGATCTGCAACAACTCGACTTCCCGGCGCACCGCCGCCAGGTCGGCCTGCTTCACGGCATTGGCCTGGCCCAGGTCGCTGATCTCGTCGCGGCAGGCATCCAGTTGGGCGTTCAAGCCATCCTGCGCCAGCAACGCCGTGGCCAGGCGTTCCTCCAGCAGGGACAGTTCGGTTTGGCGGGAGCTCAGACGGCGTTGCAGTTGCCAGGCGAGCGCCACCAAGGGCAATGCCGCGCCTGCCAGACCGAGCAGTACGCTGGTCAAGTCCATAGCCATAGCCACTCCAGACAGTGAAATAAAGCTTGAAGGTTAACCAAGGGACCGAGGCTTGGACAGCTCAGTCTTCGATCTGGCCAAGCTCCAGCTGGGCGCGGCGATCGCCAGCCCGTGCCGCCTGGCGCAGCAGGTCATGGCCGATCCGCCGATCGCGGGCGTTGCCGCATTCGCGGCACATCAGTTGGCCGAGACGGCTCTGCGCCGCCACTACCCCTTCCCGGGCAGGCTGCTTGAGCAAACGCCCGGCAAAGTGCTTGACGTTCCGGTTATCACCCAGGCGCGGGCTGTCGAGCAGCCACATGGCCACACGTAACGAAAAACGCTTGGGCTCGGTAACACTGGAAGAGGCAGAGGTAACAGAAGGTGACACTGAGCGAAACTTCATAAAGCACTGTAGGGCAGATCGGAAGGCGCGCCACTCTACTCCTTTTTTCACACGCGTAAAGTCGAAAAAACTCGGCACGCCCGTGCTAGAGCAAGCGCTTGGGACAATCCACAGAAGCTGTGGATAACTCAGTGGACAACCGCCCTACAAGTCTCCGAAAGCCGCATGGGACGGGGCCCGCAGTCAAACTGACGATTTTTTCACCAGTAAAAAAAACCGATGTTTTTCATTGACTTAAATTTTCATCGCAGGCATTGGAGGGCCCGACAGGTGAGGTGACAGGCCGGTGACAGTCCGCGCAACTATTGTGCACAAGTACCCTTGATCCGGTTATATCGGTGCACCTTTTTCGCCCGTTTCACGGGAGAACAGCAGCGAAGACCAAAGCTCCAGTAACAACTTTCTGCTCAACTACGGTGGAAAGGCCGGCCTGCCTTGTTCACGACCTCGCCCCTGTGACGCTCATAACCATTTTGCCTAACACACTTGCATCAGCTACATCAATCCGTTATCATCCACAGCGTTAGTACCAAGCTGAAAGTCAATTCTGGTCGAACAAGTCCCCCGGTTCAGCTTCCCTGAAGAGAAGTTTCTACCGACTACACGGGATCGACCACCTCGCTGGTTTCCAGGTAAAGCTTTCGCCGACACTGCCTTTGAACACATTGCAAAGGATGTCGCGAAGCCCTTTTTACTCTGACCGAACCAACCTGCAAATTGATCAGGATCTTCACCTGGGGCCCAGAACCTTAACCCCTGCTGTGATTGCCTGCCCTCCTAAGTACCTACCTGCCAGCCCTAGCGCGCACTTGATAAAGCGCTTCCAACTGGCTGCTTTGTTCCAGTCGGGTTCTTCGTTCGACCAATGGTGGTCGGCGTTACTGGAACGTTTTAACGTTGCACGGTTCTTAACCGTGTCATTTGTAGGAACACCCAATAACTATGTCTACTCAAATCCAGACTCAGGATGCCATTCGCACCCTTACCAATGCTTTTGCTCCAATGAACTGCCTGATCATGGCCGCTCGCAAAGGCTGCTTCAGCTTCACCCTGGTCAACGAACACGGTATCGCTCGTCACAGCGAACGCCTGTACCCCGATCAGTATTCCAGCGCCGAGCCGCTGCAAGCGGTGATCGAGCGCACTCGTCAGGCCCTGACCGCCTGAGACGCCAGAGCGCTGAAAAACCCGAAGCCCCGCCTGAATAGCGGGGCTTTTTATTACCTGTTATTTCGATTTTCCCGCCTTCGGCTAAAGCACCATCCGGTATAACGGTTATAACAGGAAGCCGGAAATATTTTAAAAACAGACCTTTACAGCAACGAGATGACACTACACTTCAACTCAAGCGGCATGATCCGCTTCCGGCGAGCCTGACCGATCCATCGCTGCCAAGCTCCCCCATCAGGCCTCGCCGGCCACTTCACGCTTCGAGGGCTTTATGGGTATTGCCGCCAGCGAACTGTGCCGCTACGTGATCCGTCCGACCCTGATCTATCTGGGCAATCACAGTCGCACCGCAGAATCATTGCTGCTAGGCATCGCCGCCAGTCAATCCGCCCTCGGCTCCGCCCTGCACGACCGCAGAGGCCACGGCCTCTACCGCATCGCCGAACCCCGCCACCAGGCACTCTGGGACCACTATCTGGCCCTGGACCCGGAACGCGCCAGCCTGGTTCGCGGCCTGGCCAGCCAGCATGCATTCCTCAGCGGGCCGCATCTGGAACTGACCGTCAACCTGCGTTACGCCACCGCCATCGCCTGGCTGCTGGTAGAAGAGCAGAACACCCCGCTCCCCGAAGCCGATGACCTGGTCGGCATGGCTCGTATCTGGAAGCAGATCTTCCAGCCACAAGGACGTCTGCGGGACTTCGCCGATGCCTGGCAGACCTGTGTTGCGCCACTGAATCAGGTCGCCTGCTGACCGGACTTTTTGCAAGATCGCGCAAACAAGCGCAATTTTGGTCGGATTGTCCTACAAAACCGCTCTATCTCAAGCCATACAGCCTATAGCGTTGAGGAGGAAATGTTGGTAATTTTCGCTCCGGTGATCACCAGGAGTTCTAATAATGAAAAAAGTAATACTCAAAACCAGTCTTAGCCTTGCCGTTGCCATGGCATCCACCCAACTTTTCGCAAGCGGCTTTGCCCTGAACGAACAAAGCATCAGCGGCATGGGTACTGGTTTCGCCGGTCGATCCTCTGCTGCCGACGATGCAAGCACAGTTTTTGGTAACCCTGCCGGTATGTCGCGCCTGAAACGCCAGCAAGTCACTGGCGGCCTCGCGGCCATCGACGCGTCCACCGATATCAACGACGCCAGCGGTAGCCAGAGAGGGACCAACAAAGGCGATATGGTGCCGTTCACCGCCGTCCCAATGGCCTACTACGTCAAGCCTATCGATGACCAGTGGGCCTTCGGCCTGGGTGTCTACGCCCCGTTCGGCCTGATCACCGACTATGAAAGCGGCTTCCAGGGCCGTAACTTCGGCAGCAAAAGCGAAGTTAAAGTCGTCACCTTCCAGCCAACCGTCAGCTATGCCTTCAACGACAAGGTGTCGATCGGTTTCGGCCCGACCATCAACCGTATCTCCGGCACCCTGGAATCCGCGCTGACCACGCCACTGTCGCCTAACGATGGCAATGTCCAGATCAAGGGTGACGATATCGGCTATGGCTACAACATCGGTGTGCTGGTCCAGGCGACCGACACCACTCGCGTGGGCCTGACTTATCACTCGAAGGTCAAGTACAAGCTGGAAGGCCACACCGAAGTCAGCCCAGGCGCCGGTACTCCGGGCGCCCTGCTGCGCGGTGCTCGCTACGACGCCTCGCTGGACATCACCACCCCTGAGTCGGCCGACCTGTCGGTGACCCAGGACCTCAACGATGCCTGGAAACTCTACGCCGGTGCGACCTGGACCCGCTGGAGCCGCCTGAAAGACATCACCGTACAAAACGAAGGCGTAACCGCCAGCGCCGGTGGTCTTCTGGCCCCGGGTGCCCTCAGCTCCATCAAGGAAGAACAGAACTGGCACGACACCTGGGCCTATGCCATCGGTACTTCCTACCAGTTGAACAAGCAGTGGGTACTGCGTACCGGCCTGAGCTTCGACCAGTCGCCGGCCAACAACACCAACCGTTCGCCACGCATCCCTACCGGCGACCGGACCATCTTCAGCCTCGGCGCCGGCTGGAGCCCAACTGAAGACCTGACCATCGACGTGGCTTACTCCTACCTCAAGGAAGAGAAGGTCAAGGTCAACAACAGGAACCAACAGCTCGGCCAGTCTTACAGCGCCGAGTACGAAAACAGCGCGAACGGCTTCGGTGTCGGTGCAACCTACCGCTTCTAAAGCCTGACGGCCTGAACGAAAAAGCCCCCGCATCCAAGGATGCAGGGGCTTTTTTATTATTGGCCGTGGATAACTCTCAAGGCTTGGACGCCAGCGCCTGTTCCACGGCCTCGATCAGTTCAGGACTGTCCGGTTTGGTCAGGCTGGAGAAATTGGCGATCACCTTGCCCTGGCGATCGACCACATACTTGTAGAAATTCCACTTCGGCGCACTGCTCTGCTCGGCCAGGACCTTGAACAGGTGCACCGCGTCCGGGCCTCGGACCTGCTGCGGCTCGGTCATGATGAAGGTGACGCCGTAGTTCGCATAACAGACCTTGGCCGTCTCCGCGCCATCCTTGGACTCCTGTTTGAAGTCATTGGACGGCACGCCTACCAGCTCCAGCCCCTGATCCTTGTAACGCTGGTACAACGCCTCGAGCCCCTTGAACTGCGGGGCGAAGCCGCAAAAGCTCGCGGTATTGACCACCACCAGCGGCTTGCCGGCAAAGCGTTGGCACAGGTCGATGAACTCCTTGGCGCGCAGCTTGGGCAGCGAACCCTGCAACAGCGACGGGCATTCGCCCGCCCAGGTCGAACCGGCAAACACCATGAGTACAGCTGGAACAGCAAGCCAGCGCGCCAACATATTCAACTCCTTGAAAGTACCGTCAAAGGGTCAAACTACTCGCCCGGCGGACGCCCTAGCAAGCGCTTCCTGGCAGACGCCCATGCCCAACTGCATCAGCGCCAGCCCACCCTGGTGCCAGCCCCACCAGGCCACCGCCAACAGCGCGACGACAGCCACCAGACTGACCCAGCGCAAGCCTGTCCGACTCATGCCGCGCTTGCCTGCAGACGGGCAACCGGACGCTCGCGCACTGGCCAGTTCAGGGCTGCGGCCAGCAGACTGAGGAGAATCGCCACCTGCCAGATCAAGTCATAACTCCCGGTTCGATCGTAGACCACCCCGCCGAGCCAGCCGCCGAGGAACGAGCCCAACTGGTGAAACAGAAACACGATGCCGCCCAGCATGGACAGGTTGCGCACCCCGAACAAGGTCGCCACCGTGCCATTGGTCAGCGGCACCGTCGACAGCCACAGGAAGCCCATGGCCATGCCGAACAGATACGCACTGACTTGCGTCACCGGCAGCCAGAGGAACAGGCCGATGACCACCGCACGCAACAGGTACAGGCCGGTCAACAAGCGCGGCTTGGACATGCGCCCACCCAGCCAGCCGGCGGTGTAGGTGCCGAAGATATTGAACAGGCCGATCAGCGCCAGCACCGTGGTGCCTACCGTGGCCGGCAAGTGCTGGTCCACCAGGTAGGCTGGCAAATGCACGCCGATGAACACCACCTGGAAACCGCAGACGAAAAAGCCGAACGCCAGCAGCCAGAACCCGGAGTGAGAGCAGGCCTCACGCAAGGCCTCGGAGAGGCTCTGCTCATGGCCCAGGCTGGGCAGCGGCTTGTCCTTGAGCATGCTCACCAGCGGCACGATCAATGCCACCAGCAACCCCAGCACCAACAGTGCCGAGGACCAGCCGAGCCAGCCGATCAAACCCAGGGTACCCGGCAGCATGGCGAACTGACCGAACGAACCGGCCGCACTGGCGACTCCCATGCCCATGCTGCGTTTCTCCGCCGGCAGCGCGCGCCCCACCACGCCGAGAAGCACTGAAAACGAGGTCCCCGAAAGCCCGATACCGATCAGCAAGCCGGCGCTCAACGACAGCGACAGCGGCGAATCGGCCAACCCCATGAACAACAGGCCCACGGCGTACAGCACACCGCCGACCAGCACTACCTTGGCCGCACCGAAGCGGTCGGCCAGGGCTCCAGTGAAGGGCTGGGCCAGGCCCCAGATGAGGTTCTGCAGGGCAATGGCAAAGGCAAACACCTCGCGCGCCCAGCCGAACTCCGCGCTCATGGGCGGCAGAAACAGCCCGAAGCCATGTCTTATCCCCAGGGACAAGGCCAGGATCAGCGCACTCCCGAGAAGAACCCAACCGCTGGTACGCCACATCGAAGTCATTTTATTCTCCACTTACGGGTATATACCCGCTTATCATCGAACGAAAGGCCTTCACGCCAGTTCGTTCAGCAAGGCCAGCAAGGTTTCGCGTTTTTCTGCACCCAGACGGTCGATCAAGCGCTGTTGCGCCGCTTCCCAGGCCGGCAAGGCCGCCAGCAATCGCTGCTGGCCCTCATCGGTCAGCTGGACGATGCGATTGCGTTGATCCTCACCCTCGGACAGTCGGACCAGGCCCTCGCCTTCCAGCACCCGCAGGTTACGGCCCAGGGTACTGCGGTCCAGGCCCATGGCCTCGGCCAGGCTGGAAATGCTCGGTTGGTCCAGGCGCTGCAGGTTACTCAGCAAGGAATACTGGGCAACGTTGATCCCGAAGCCGTCGAGAGCGCCGTCGTAGAACCTGCTAACGCCACGGGCGGCGCGCCGCAGGTTGGTGCACAGACATTGAGAAGGAAGCATGGTGCGTGTATATACCCGCGATTAAGGGAATGCAAGAAATTTGCATAGTTCAGGGCGCGAATAAAACCCGCGCTCCGCCTTTCTAGAACAGCGCCAACCCTACCAGGACCGTCACCTCCAGCAGTTCCAGCAGGGCGCCCGCCGTGTCCCCGGTGGTGCCACCCAGACGACGCAGCATCAGCTGACGCAAGCCAGCAAACACCAGGCCCGCCAGCAGCAACGCCAACACCGCGCTATAGCCACTGAGCACTACGCACACCAACACAGTAAGCGCCAGCACCCACTTGCCGGCCAGACGTGGCAGATGATTCGCCAGCGCCTGCCCAAGGCCACCAGGGCGCACATAAGGCGTGCAGAGGAACAATCCCAGCAAGGCGCCGCGACCGATCAGCGGCGCCAGCAGCAAGGCAACGCCGGCCTGCTGCTCGATCAGCGCTACCAGCGCGGCGAACTTGAGCAGCAACACCAGCCCCAGGGTGACCACGGCAATCGGCCCGCTGCGCGGGTCCTTCATGATCGTCAGTGTGCGCTCGCGATCGCCGAAGCCGCCCAGCCAGGCGTCCGCGCTGTCGGCCAGCCCATCCAGATGCAAGGCACCGCTGAGCAGCACCCAGACCGTCAGCAACAACGCCCCATGCAGCAACAGCGGCGCGCCCATCAACAACTGGTTCAGCCCCCAGAGCAGCAGCCCGAACAGCAGGCCGATCAACGGGTAGAACAGCAACGACCGGCCCATTTCCTCGGGCGACGGCATGCCCGGCAAACGCACCGGAAAACTGCTGAGAAATTGCAGGGCGATCCAGAATGGCAGCACGCTCAGACTCCCTCGCTCAATACCAGGCCAGCCTCGACAGTCAGGGCGAACAAGGCACCGTGAGCAACCTCGACATTCAGCAACTGCTCACGCGGCAAACCTCGGGCCCGGGCCAGCAACAAGCGCATCACCCCGCCATGGCTGACCAGCAGCACCCGCTCGCCGGCATAACGCTGATGCAGACGTTCGACCGCCCCCAGCACCCGCGCGGAAAACGCCAGCACCGGCTCGCCCCGCGGCGGGGTAAAGGCATAGGGATCGGCCCAGAACCGCCCCAGCGCCTCAGCGTCGGTGGCCATCAGCGCCGCCGCGCTCTGCCCTTCCCAGGCACCGAAATGCAGCTCCTGCAGATCCGGGTCCAGGGTCACCGGCAGCGCCAGGCGCGCCCCCAGTTCCTCGGCAAAACGCGCGCAGCGTTGCAAGGGCGAACTTACCAGCCGATCCCAGGGCCCCCGGCCTGCGACAGCAGCACGCATCTGCTGCCAACCGGCGTCGGTCAGGGCATCGTCTAGGCTGCCGCGCAGGCCACCACCGAGCTCGGTTTCGCCGTGGCGCAGCAGGTCCAGGCGCAAGGTCATGCCGGACGATCCGCCACGGCCGCTTCGGCAAAAGTCGCCATCTGCCCGTGCAGGTCGCAGGCCAGGCGCAGCAACGGCACCGCCAGCGCCGCGCCACTACCCTCACCCAGGCGCAGGCCGAGGTCCAGCAAAGGCTCGGCCTCGAGGGTTTGCAGGATATGCCGATGCCCCGGCTCGGCCCCACGGTGGCCGAACAGCAGCCACGGGCGGCACTCGGGGTTCAGCCGCACCGCCACCAGCGCCGCCACGCTGCAAATGAAACCATCGACCAGCACCGCGACGCCTTCCTGGGCACAGGCCAGGTACGCCCCAACGAGCGCGGCGATCTCGAAACCGCCAAGGTTGAACAAGGTCTGCAAGGCATCGCCACGCTGGGCGGCATGCCGGCTCAAGGCGCGCTCAATCACCTGCGCCTTGTGGCTGACACCCGCCGCATCCAGGCCGGTGCCCGGCCCCGCGAGGTGCGCTACCGGAATATCCAGCAAGGCACAGGCCACGGTGCTGGCCGCGGTGGTGTTGCCGATGCCCATCTCGCCGCCGATAAACAGCTCGCTGCCCTGTTCGACGGCCCGCAGCACACTGTCACGTCCGGCCTGCAGGGCCCGCTCGCCCTGGGCCTGGGTCATGGCCGGCCCCTCGACGAAGTTCCGGGTGCCCGCCCCCAGGTTCAAATGCCGCACGCCGGGCAGGTTCAAGCCGGGCGTCACCGTGCCGAGATCGACCACTTCCAGGCGTGCCCGCAGCTGCCGCGCCAACACGCTGATGGCCGCGCCGCCGCTGACGAAGTTGTGCAGCATCTGCCCCGTGACTGCCTGCGGATAAGCCGAAACACCCTCGGCCACCACCCCGTGGTCGCCGGCGAAAATCGCAATCCACAGCTGCTCCAGGCCAGGCTTGACCCGCCCCTGCAAGCCGGCCAGCTGTACCGCGACCTGCTCCAGCTGCCCCAGCGAACCCGCTGGCTTGGTCAATTGCTGCTGACGCGACTGCGCCGCCTCCAGGGCTTGAGTGTCGAGCGCCTTGCACGGCCGCAGCCACCAGAAGTCATTCATAACGCAGTTCCTTTCAGAGTCAGGGGCAGGCCGGCCACCGTCAGCACTACCCGCTGACAACGCTCGGCCAGGGCTTGATGCAGCCAACCGGCTTCATCGACATAACGGCGAGTCAACTCGCCCAGCGGCACGACACCCATTCCAGTCTCGTTGCTGACAAAAATGATTTCGCCCGGCAGCGACGCCAGGCACTCCAGCAGCGCTTCGCGCTCACTGGCGAGCCGCTGGGCATCCTCCAGCAGCAACAGGTTGGTCAGCCACAAGGTCAGGCAATCCACCAGCAGGCAGCGCTCGGCGCTCGCGCTTTCGCGCAGCACCCGCGCCAATTCCAACGGCTCCTCGATCAATGCCCATTGGGCCGGACGCCGTTCGCGGTGATGCGCGATGCGCTGACTCATTTCGCCGTCCAGCGCCTGGCTGGTGGCGATATAGGTCACGGCCAGGCCGCTCTCGCCGGCGAGCTTTTCCGCCAGGCGACTCTTGCCGGAACGGGCACCGCCGAGGATCAGTTGCAACATGCTTGGAAACCCTTGAATTGAGGTACAGCCACAGCGGCGCGGCAATGCCGGCGCCGACGTTCTAAAGCCCGCAAAGCTGGCGCAGGTGCTCGGTGTCCAGGTGCTGCTCCACCAGATCGGCCAGGCGCTCGATGTCGCGCTCGCGCAGAGCGTGGTAGTCGACCGCCTGCACCTCGCGCAAACCCGCCCAGCGCAGCAACGCACTGCAGGCCGCCGGCGCCTCGAACAGACCGTGCAGGTAGGTGCCGAGAATCTGCCCGTCGTCGCTGCGCGCGCCGTCGCAGCGACCGTCGTCCAGGGTCACGGCGGCCAGTTCCAGCGCAGGCCCCGTCGTGACGCCGGCATGGATCTCATAACCGCTGACCTCGGCCTCCTCCAGCGCCAGACGTCCACGCACATTGCGCAGCTGCTTCTCTTGTTCCAGCACCGTATCGAACGCCAGCAGCCCCAACCCCGCGCTGGAGCCTGGCGCGCCTTCCAACCCGAAAGGGTCGTGCAGCTGCTCGCCGAGCATCTGCAAACCGCCGCAGATACCCAGCAACTTACCGCCGTAGCGCAGGTGCCGGGCGATGGCCGTGTCCCAGCCCTGGGCGCGCAGGTACGCCAGGTCGCTGCGCACGCTTTTCGAGCCGGGTAGGATGATCAGGTCGGCCGGCGCAATCGCCTGGCCGGGACCGATGAATTGCAGGTCCACCTGAGGGTGTAGGCGCAGCGGATCGAAGTCGGTGTGATTGCTGATGCGCGGCAATACCGGCACCAGTACTTTCAGCACCTGCTCGGCCTTGTCGGCCTGACGCTGGTCGATGCCGTCTTCGGCTTCCAGATGCAGGTCCAGCACATAGGGCAACACGCCGATCACCGGCTTGCCGGTACGCGCTTCGAGCCAGTCGAGGCCCGGTTGCAACAGGGCGATATCGCCGCGAAAACGGTTGATGATGAAACCTTTGACCCGCGCCTGCTCGCTTGGCGACAACAGCTCCAGGGTGCCCACCAGATGGGCGAAAACCCCGCCACGGTTGATGTCGGCGATCAGCAGCACCGGGCAGTCCACCGCTTCGGCAAAGCCCATGTTGGCAATGTCGCCGGCCCGCAGGTTGATCTCCGCCGGCGAGCCCGCGCCTTCCACCATCACCACCGGATAGGCCGCGCTCAGGCGTTGGTGAGAGGCCAGCACCGCCTGCATGGCGATAGCCTTGTAGTCGTGATAGGCCACCGCGTTCATGGTGGTCACCGCGCGACCGTGAATGATCACCTGGGCCCCAGTGTCACTGTTGGGTTTGAGCAGCACCGGGTTCATGTCGGTGTGCGGCTCCAGGTGCGCGGCCTGGGCCTGTACTGCCTGGGCCCGGCCGATCTCGCCACCGTCGGCGGTCACCGCGCTGTTGAGGGCCATGTTCTGCGGTTTGAAGGGCACGACGCTGACGCCCTGGCGCGTCAGCCAGCGGCAGAGCGCCGTCACCAGGGTGCTTTTACCGGCGTCGGAAGTGGTGCCCTGCACCATCAGGGTGGTCATGGATGTTCCTTGGCGTAGGCGACGAAGGCCTGTTCGAGACGCGACCAGTCGGCTTCGTCGGCCGGCAGGCCGAAGCGCAGGCTGCTGTTGTGGGTGAACAGCCGCAGCAGGATGCCCCGGCGCGCCATGAACTCATGCAACAGCTCGGCGCGATCGGTGATCAGCCACTGGAACAGCGCACAGCCACCCTGGGGTTTCAGGCCGTGGCGCTCGAGCAGTTGCGCCAGGCGCAGGCTCGCCGCTTCGCTGCGCACTCGTTGCCGCCCATGGCCTTGGCTGTCACGCAGGCACACCTGGCCCAGCACCCGGGTCGGCCCACTGACGGCCCAGGGGCCGACCTGCTCGGCCAGCAGCTTGAGCAGCTTGCGCTCGGCCAGCACGAAGCCCAGGCGCACCCCGGCCAGGCCGAAAAACTTGCCGAAGGAACGCAGGACGATCAACCCCACCTGATCGGCCTGGGCCGCCAGGCTCAGCTGGGGAGTGTTGTCCATGAAGGCTTCGTCGACCACCAGCCAGCCACCGCGCTGCGCCAGGCGTGCATGCCAGTCCAGCAGGCGCTCCGGGGTCAGGCTCAAGCCCGTGGGGTTGTTCGGGTTGACCACCACCAGCACGTCCAGGCTGTCGAGGAAAAAGTCCACTTCCTGTTCCAGCACTTCCCGCACGATGTAGCCGCTGCGGCGCCAGGCTTCGGCGTGCTCGGCATAACAGGGCGACAGCACGCCGACCTTGCCGGCGCGGCGCAAACGCGGGAGCAGCTGGATCGCCGCCTGGGAACCGGGCACCGGCAACACATGGGCCGCGCCGTAGTAGTCGCGGGCGGCCTGCTCCAGGCCATCGTCGGTTTCCGGCAGGCGCGCCCAAGCCCGCATCCCGATCTCGGGAATCGGCCACGGCCAGGGTGCCAGGCCGCTGGACAGGTCCAGCCAGTCGGCCTCGGCGATGCCGTATTGCTCGGCCGCCTTGCGCAGGCGGCCACCGTGCTCAAGCATAGAACTCAGCTCCCACGCAGAGAATCAGCAGCCATAACCAGACCCCGCGCTGCACCAGTTGCCAGCCGCGATCGATGGACGAGGCATCGGCCGCCACGCCTTCGCCCAATTGCGGGCGCTGATGCAGCTCGCCGTGATAGATCGCCGCGCCGCCTAGCTCGACGCCCAGGGCCCCGGCCCCGGCCGCCATCACCGGCCCGGCATTCGGGCTGTCCCAGGTCGGCCCCTGGCGGCGCCAGCATTTCAGCGCCAGGCGGGTCTTGCCCAGCAACGCGTAAGTCAGGGCTACCAGGCGGGCTGGAATGTAGTTGAGCAGGTCGTCGATCTTCGCCGCCGCCCAGCCGAAACGCTCGAAGCGTTCATTACGATAGCCCCACATCGCATCCAGGGTATTGCTCAGGCGATAGAGCACCACGCCCGGCGCACCGGCCACGGCAAACCAGAACAAGGCGGCGAACACCGCATCGCTGCCGTTTTCCAGCACCGACTCGGTGGCGGCGCGGGCGACTTCGGTGGCATCCAGCTCGCTGGTCTGCCGGCTCACCAGATAACCGACCCGCTGCCGCGCCTGGTCCAGGTCGTCGCTGCGCAAGGCCTGGGCCACCGGCTCGACATGCTCGCCGAGGCTGCGCAGGCCAAGGGCGCAATACAGCGCCAGGATCTCGAACAACCAGCCGATGTAGGGCAGCCAGGAAAACAGGGTTGCCAGCAGGGTCAGCGGCAGCACCGCGATGACCCAGGCGGTGACGCCATGACTGCGCCAGCCGCGGCCACCGGAGTTGAAGCGTTGCTCGATGCGATCGGCAAAACGACCGAACGCCACCAGTGGATGCCAGCGCTTGGGTTCGCCCAGCAACGCATCCAGCGCCACTCCGGCGACACTCAGCAACGCCACACTCATTGACTCACTCCCCAATAATTTTCATACAGCAACTCACTCAGCGGACGCTCCCGCGCCCAGCCCTCGAGCACCAGCATCGGCGCCGGGTAAAACTCGCCGACCGGGCCCAGGCACAGCACCGCCAGCGGCTTGGCCCCGGCCGGCAGGCCCAGCAACTGGGCCAAGCCAGCGGGCTCGAACAGCGACACCCAGCCCATGCCCAGCCCTTCGGCCCGGGCCGCCAGCCACAGGTTCTGAATCGCGCAGGAGAGCGAGGCCAGGTCCATTTCCGGCAGGGTGCGGCGGCCGAAAATATGCCGCTCACGGTCGTCCATCAGCGCCGCCACCAGGACCTCGGCGCAGTCGTTGATGCCTTCGACCTTGAGCTTCATGAACTCATCGGAGCGTTCGCCCAGGGCCTCGGCGGTGCGTACCCGCTCCTCTTCCACCAGTTGCTGGATTTGCCCGCGCAACGACCGGTCACTGATACGGATGAACCGCCAGGGCTGCATCAGACCGACGCTGGGCGCCTGGTGCGCCGCTTCCAGCAGGCGACGCAAGACCTGCGGCTCGACCGTGCCACCGACGAAGTGGCGCATGTCACGACGCTCGGCGATCGCGCGATAGACCGCGTCGCGTTCGGCCGCGGAAAAGGCGTTGTCGCTCATAGGCACCGCGCGAGCACGCTCGCTCCTGCCGGCGCCAGCAGGGCCGCCACCGCTTCGGGGTTGGACGGAAAATAGAAATGCACATAAGAGGCGGTCATCCGCCCTTCGCGGTAAACCGCTTCCGCGCCGCGCCCGCCATTCGGGCTCAGGCCGCGAGCGATCGGCGCAAGCTCGGTGCTGGTCAACGAATGATGGTAGGTATGCCCGCGCAACGAGCCTTCCGGCAACTCCACCGCCTGCAAGGCCAGGGCCGCCAGGCGCTTTTGCATCACCGCGTCGCCGGGCAACAGGCCCAGCAGTTCGGCGCGCTCGCCGTCGACGTCGGTCAGGGAATCCAGCAGATACAACATGCCGCCACACTCGGCGAGCAAGGGTTTGCCTGCGGCGTGATGCGCGCGGATCGCGCTGAGCATCGAGCTATTCGTCGCCAGCGCCCGGTGATGCAACTCCGGGTAACCGCCCGGCAGGTACAGGCTGTCTGCCTCAGGCAGTACCGCGTCATGGATCGGCGAGAAAAAGACCAGCTCGGCGCCCATGGCCCGCAGCAGATCCAGGCTCGCGCCATAGGTAAAGGCAAAGGCTTCGTCGCGGGCCACGGCAATGCGCACGCCGGCCAACAACGGCTCGACGTCAACCGTCTGGGGAGCGGCGAACACCACGGCGGGCGGCAAGGCCACTTCGCAGCTGTCCGCCAAGGCGGCCGCGGCGGCGTCGAGACGCAGATCCAGATCGTTGAGTTCGCTGGCCTGCACCAACCCCAGATGGCGGCTGGGCAGTTCGATGCCGGTTTCCCGGGACAGCGCGCCGTACCAGCGCAGGCCTTCGGTCAGGCTGCCTTCGAGCAACTGTGCATGCCGCAGGGTGCCGACGCGGTTGGCCAGCACGCCGGCGAACGGCAAGTCCGGCTGATAACGCGCCAGCCCCAGCGCCAGGGCGCCGAAGGTCTGGGCCATGGCGGTGCCATCGATCACCGCGAGCACCGGCACCCCGAAATGCCGCGCCAGGTCGGCGCTGGACGGCGTGCCGTCGAACAGCCCCATCACGCCTTCGATCAGGATCAGGTCCGCCTCGCCGGCGGCCTCCCACAACAGGCGGCGGCTTTCCTGCTCGCCGACCATCCACATGTCAAGTTGATACACCGGCGCACCGCTGGCGCGCTCGAGGATCATCGGGTCGAGAAAGTCCGGGCCGCACTTGAACACGCGCACCTTGCGTCCCTGATTGCGATGCAGGCGGGCGAGCGCGGCGGTCACGGTGGTCTTGCCCTGACCGGAAGCCGGCGCGGCAATCAATACCGCCGGGCAATGACGGGCATCACTCACAGTTCGACGCCTTTTTGCGCTTTGATCCCGGCCTGGAACGCATGCTTGACCATGCCCATTTCGGTGACGGTGTCGGCCAGCTCGATCATCTCTGGCTTGGCGCCACGTCCGGTGACCACCACATGCTGCATCGGCGGTCGCGCCTGCAGGTCGCTGAGCACCTGATCCAGGTCCAGATAGCCGTGCTTGAGGGCGATGTTCAGTTCATCGAGCAGCACCAGGCCGATCGTCGGATCGCTCAGCAGTTCGCGGGAAACCGCCCAGGCCGCTTCGGCCGCGGCGATGTCGCGCTGGCGGTCCTGGGTTTCCCAGGTGAAGCCTTCGCCCATGACATGGAAACGCACCTGCTCCGGGAAGCGCCGGAAGAACAATTCCTCGCCAGTGCTGTTGCGGCCCTTGATGAACTGCACCACGCCGCATTGCATGCCGTGGCCCATGGCCCGCGCGAGCATGCCGAAGGCCGAGCTGCTTTTGCCTTTGCCGTTGCCGGTCAGCACCAGCAGCAAACCGCACTCGTTCGGCGAGTTGGCGATGCGTTCATCGATCACGGCTTTTTTGCGCAACATGCGCGCCAGATGGCGTTCGTCACGATCGGGGGATTCAGTCATGGGGCAGCTCTCCGTTGGGGCTGGATAACGGGGGGCAGGAATAGGAATAGACGGCGCAAGCCTGGCATCGCCCACCGTGATGCCGTTGGATGGATCAGGCCGGTCTCCGGGCTTGTGAGTGGCTGGAATGCCCAACTGCGCGCCTTCCCATGTCGACAGTCGACACAGTGGCATCAGGCGCAGTCTTGACTCACTTACCGTTGCGGGGGCAGCGCCGGAATCGTCGTGCGTGCGCCTTCGGCACGCGTACTCACCGGCTTCCCTGTTTCACTCTGTCGACCCAAGGCCACAGAGCACCTGAAACAAGTCGCGAAGGTTAGAGGGTTGGGGGTGGAGCGTCAATTAAAGCCCCGCAGATCGGCGAATGCTGCATATCGGAAAAATGACGCCAATCTTGTGCCACACTCAGTGCAGTGATATCAAATAGCCATAATCGCGTTAAAAAACTCCAATATCTCAACAATAATAGGAAAAGTCCTATGCAAGGCATGATCATCAGCAATCCGAAACTGGAATTCCTGCGCCCTGCCCTGGAACGCTGGTTCGATTGCATCGACCGCTACAACGCCGTGCGCGGCGATAACGAAAGCCCGTACTGGTTCGACGAAAAAGCCAACCTGGGAATGCTCTCGGCGGCAGCCTGGATGGCGGAGATGGTCACCCTGGAACACGCACCGAGCAAAAAACAGCTCGAGGACGGCGACCGCAACGGCCGCACCGACCTGTACATCGCCACGCAGGAGGAACGCGTCTACATCCAGACCACCCAGCGCTGGCCCCGGGTCAACAGCCTGCACCTGACCCAACCGTTGCTGGATGTCGCCAGCGACGCGAAAAAAGCCAGCTACCCCAGCGACCTGAAACTCGGCTGCCTGTTCGTCACGCCCCAGAAAACCCAGCACAGCGCCACCCCGGAAGAACTGCAGGACATGGTCGACGACCTGCAAAAGGAACATTGCTGCGCCGTGGCCTGGTACTTCCCCTACGCGTACCGCAAATTGCGCAATGAAGCCGGCAACTATCACCCCGGCGTTGCCGTGCTGTTCAAGGAAGCGCGCTGAACGGGTTGAACCATCGCCGACCTGTGCTTCTCTATGACTACACCGACGTCGTGCATACATAGGGAAATCAGCATGCTCAAACTTCGATACGCAATCCTTATCGCCGTCGCCGCAGGCCTTGGTGCCTGTGGCGAAACCTCCACCCTCCAGGTCTCCGACGGCACCGGCCCCTCGCCGAAACTCCCCGAACCGAACAAGACCCTGTTCCCGACCGTGAACATCGCGCCCGCGATCGGCTGGCCGCAAGGCGCCAAACCGGTGGCCGCCGCCGGCACCCAGGTCGCCGCATTCGCCGAAGGCCTGGACCATCCGCGCTGGTTGTACGTGCTGCCCAACGGCGACGTACTGGTAGCGGAGACCAACGCCCCACCCTCCCCCGATGACAGCAAGGGTATTCGTGGCTGGATAGCCAGCAAGATCATGAGCCGCGCCGGGGCCGGCGTGCCCAGCCCGAACCGCATCACCCTGCTGCGGGACAAGGATCACGATGGCGTGGCGGAAACCCGCACGGTATTCCTGGAAAACCTCAACTCGCCGTTCGGCATGGTCCTGGTGGGCAATGACCTGTACGTCGCCGACACCGATCGCCTGCTGCGCTTCCCCTACAAGGACGGCGACACCAGGATCAGCGCCCAGCCGACCAAGGTGGTGGACCTGCCTGGCGGCAAGCTGAACCACCACTGGACCAAAAACGTGATTGCCAGCAAGGACGGCAGCAAGCTGTACGTCACGGTCGGCTCCAACAGCAACGTCGGCGAAAACGGCATGGACCAGGAAGAAGGCCGTGCCGCCATCTGGGAAGTCGACCGCGCGAGCGGCAAGCAACGGATTTTCGCCTCCGGCCTGCGCAACCCCAACGGCATGGCCTGGGAGCCGCAAAGCGGTCAGTTGTGGACCGCGGTCAACGAGCGCGACGAGATCGGCAGCGACCTGGTGCCGGACTACATCACCTCGGTCAAGGACGGCGCCTTCTATGGCTGGCCATTCAGCTATTACGGCCAGCATGTGGACGTACGAGTCACTCCGCAGAACCCGGACCTGGTGGCCAAGGCCATCGCCCCGGATTATGCCGTCGGCCCGCATACCGCCTCCCTGGGCCTGGCATTCGCCGAAGGCAGCAAGCTGCCGGCGCCGTTCACCCAAGGCGTGTTCATCGGCCAGCATGGCTCGTGGAACCGCAAGCCCCACAGCGGCTACAAAGTGATCTTCGTACCCTTCGCCAACGGCAAGCCGGTAGGCCAACCGGTGGACGTGCTGACCGGCTTCCTCAACGCCGACGAGAAAGCCATGGGGCGCCCGGTCGGCGTAGTGATCGACAAGCAAGGGGATCTGCTGGTAGCCGATGATGTCGGCAACAAGGTCTGGCGCGTGTCAGCAGCCAAGGCGCAATAGGTTCAGCGCTTGCGGCACAGGGTCAAGCCGTCCCCCAGGGGCAGCAGCGACAGGTCGACACGCGGGTCATCCTTCAAGGCGCGATTGAGTGCCTGGATGGCCCGGGTGTCTTCACTCTGGGGATTTTCCTCCAGCACCCGACCGCTCCACAGCGTGTTATCGAACACCGCCAACCCGCCCACGCGTAGCAGGCGCAGGGCACTTTCCAGATAAGCCGGGTAATTGGCCTTGTCGGCGTCGATGAAGATCAGGTCGAAACCACCCTCGCCTTCCTCCTGCTCGATCCTGGCCAAGGTATCCAGGGCCGGTGCCAGGCGTAACTCGATCCGTCCGGCGACACCTGCTTCCTGCCAGTAACGGCGCGCGGTGGCGTTGTAGTCGCCCGGGATGTCACAGCAGATCAGTTGACCATCCTCCGGCAAGGCCGCGGCCATGGACAAGGCGCTGTAGCCGGTGAAGGTCCCCACCTCCAGCGCACGCCGGGCACCGATCAGCTTGATCAGCAACGCCAGGAACTGCCCCTGCTCGGGCGCTACCTGCCAGCGCGCCATGGGCAGCGCCTGGGTTTCGTCACGCAGACGGCGCAGCAGCGGCGTTTCGCGCAGGGAAACGTCGAGCAGGTAGTGATAGAGGGCGTCGTCGAGGTTGAGGGTACGAGCGGTCATGGCAACCTCGACGCAGAGACAGGACTAAGGATTGTGCGCCAGATGCTCTGGCTGCAGCACGCGCTTGGCGCTCAGGTAGGCTTTTTGCCAATAGGCCTTGGACAGGCTATCTAGCTTCACCGTGCCGCCGGTGGCCGGCGCATGGACGAAGCGGCCTTCGCCGACATAGATGCCCGCATGGCTGACCTGGGAACCGCCATTGGTGGCAAAAAATATCAGGTCGCCGGTCTGCAAGGCGTTCTTGCCGACATTCGGTGCCCGCATGCCGATCATTTCGCGGGTCGAGCGCGGCAGCGAGATACCGGCTGCGTCGCGATAGACGTAGCCGATCAGGCCACTGCAATCGAAACCGGAGTCGGGCGTGTTGCCGCCCCAGCGATAAGGCGTGCCCACCAGGCCCAACGCACGAAACAGCACGTCTTCGGCAGCCGGCGAGAAGGTCTGGGGAGTGTTGAATACGGGAGCACGTACCACGGGCGCGGGTGGCGGGGTACGACTGGCGCACGCGCTGAGCAGCGCGGCGAGAACGATCAATGCAAGGCGGGCCGACGTCGACATATGCAGAACAATCCTGATCTGGATGCGGCTTTCTCTGCCGTGAGGCCGAAAACAAAACCGCGTAAGCAGGGCTTACGCGGTTAGTTTTCAACAATAGATCAGGATTCTAGCGTCTACGCGCCAAACTTCAAGTAAGACTTTAACTTCACCTTACAAAAAGTCCGCTTACTTGCGTGCGGTGACCACGGTCGGGGCCATGGCGAGGGCGCGCTTGGCTTCGATGAAGGTCTTGCTCCAGTAGCTGTCGCCCAGGCTGTCCACCCGCACGCCACCGCTGCGGCGGCTGCTGGAGTGGATGAACTGGTCATCGCCCAGGTAGATGCCAGCGTGGCTTACGCGACCGCGGCGGCCATTGGTGGCGAAGAACAGCAGATCGCCCGGCTGCAGCTTGTTACGCGCAACCAGCGGAGCATCAACGTTGATCATTTCACGGGTGGAGCGCGGCAGATTCATGCCGGCCTCTTCACGGAACAGGTAGCCGATGAAACCGCTGCAATCGAAACCGGCTTCAGAGGTACCGCCGAAACGGTAACGGGTACCGATCAGGGACATGCCACGTTCGAGAATACTGTCAGCCAGCACTGGCAGCTGGTAAGGCTTGCTGTCAGCGAACTCGGCGAGTTCTTTTTCGGTTGCCAGCTCTTCCTGGAAAATAGCGGAAGACTGGGCTTTTGAAGAGTTTTGAACCTGTTGTTGCTGCTCTTGCTGGCTCACCGGAGAGTGGGTGGCGCAACCGAATAACAGGGTAACGAGTGCAAGAGGCACGAGGGGTGCGAAGCGCTTCAGCATGGGCACGACCGTGGCTTAAAGTTATAAAGAAGCCGCGACTATGCCTTCTATCGCTCTAATTTGCAAATTCAATCGATTGAAATGTGACTTATCAGTTTCTACTCAACATCTAAGGCCTTAAGCCCATTTTAAACGCACGCGCCTCTGGAACCGCTTCCGGATGCGGGTTTCTGGCGCCTGAAATATGCCAAAAAGCCACTACCGCCCGCGATTTTACCAGCCCAGGGTTTCTTTGAGAAAGGGAATGGTCAGCTTGCGCTGAGCCTGCAAGGACGCCTGATCGAGGCGCTCCAGCAGCTCGAACAAGGCGCTCATGCTGCGGGTACCGCGCGTCAGGATAAAGTGCCCGACTTCGTCGGTCAGGTGCAGCCCGCGACGCGAGGCGCGCAATTGCAATGCACGCAGCTTGTCTTCATCCGAGAGCGGGCGCATCTGGAAGATCAGCGCCAGAGTCAGGCGGGATTTGAGGTCCGCCAGCTTCACCGGCAGCTCCCGGGGAGAGGTCGAAGCCGCGATCAACAGGCGCCGGCCGCTGTCACGCAAGCGGTTGAACAGATGAAACAGCGCTTCTTCCCAGTCAGCCTTGCCCGCCACCGCTTGCAAGTCGTCCAGGCAGACCAGTTCGTACTGTTCCAGGTTGTCGAGGATTTCGATGCCGCGGTCCAGCAATTCCGCCAGGGGCAAATAGACCGCTGGCTCCCCCAACTGTTCGAACCGCAGGCAGGCCGCCTGCAGCAAGTGCGTACGCCCTACCCCATCCTTGCCCCAGAGGTAGATCAGGCTTTCGGTCCAGCCGGCGTCGGCTTCGCAAAGCCGCTCGACATAGCCGAGTGCAGCGGCATTGGCGCCTGGGTAGTAGTTGATGAAGGTGGCGTCATCACGCAGACGCACACCTAGGGGCAGCTGAATCGGTTTCATGCTGACTGAACAGTTCCAAACGAACCGTTAGTGGCCTCTGTGTAAAGTTTGCAAAGTTTATACCCGTGACGCCGGGCGCACAATGTAGCAGACCACAAGCAAAATCAAAGGTTTGCGTTAGCCTGATGAAATCACGGGGGTTTCTTTGACGGTGGATGTGACAGCTGTAAACACTCTCGATGGCACCCGCCTGAAACGCAGGCGCCCCGAAAGCATTAACAGTGGACGTTACAACTCGGACTCCTCTACACCGCTATAGATGTCCGAATCCTTGTACAAGTCGTGCACATGGCGCACCAGCACCATGATCACCGCCGCCACCGGCAAGGCCAGCAGGATGCCGGTGAAACCGAACAGCTCGCCACCGGCGAGAATCGCGAAGATCACCGCCACCGGGTGCAGGCCGATCCGGTCGCCCACCAGCAAGGGGGTCAGCACCATACCCTCCAGGGCCTGGCCGACCATGAACACGGCCACGATGCCGATCATCGGGTACAGGTCGCCACCGAACTGGAACAACCCGGCAATCAGCGCCGCGCCGATGCCGATGACAAACCCCATGTACGGCACGATGGCCGCCAGGCCGGCAATCAGACCGATCAACAGCCCCAGTTCCAGCCCGACCAGCATCAGGCCGGCCGCATAGATCATCCCCAGGGCCACCATCACCAGCAGTTGACCACGGACGAACGCCCCCAGCACTTCATGGCATTCCCCCGCCAGCGCCACCACACGCTCCTCGCGATCACGGGGCAACAGGCTGCGGATCTTCGCCATCATCAGGTCCCAGTCGCGCAGCAGGTAAAAGCTGACCACCGGAATCAGCACCAGGTTGGCCAGCCAGCCAATCAGCGCCAGGCTGGAAGCCGTTGCCTGGCTCAGGACCACGCCAACGATATCGGTGGTCTGCCCCATGTGCTCGCTGATCGCCGCCTTGACCTTGTCGAACTTCCAGAAACCATCGGACAAACCCAGCTTGGACTGCGCCCAGGGCATCGCCGTGTGCTGCAGCCAATCGAGCATCTGCGGCGCCAGTTCGTACAGGCGCAGCAGCTGCTTGGCGAGCATAGGCACCAGCACCAGCAACAACGCCATGACGATCAGGGTGAACAGGGCAAATACCGCCACCACGCCCCAGGTGCGCGACAACCCGAGCTTTTCCAGGCGGTCCACCAGCGGATCGAACAGATAGGCCAACAGCAAGGCCACCAGGAACGGCGTCAGGATCGGATGCAACAGGTACACAAATCCACAGAGCAGGACCAACCCACCCAACCAGACCCATCGACGCGTATCAGCCATGAACCACTCCATTGCTTCTATATAAAGAAAGAAAACCTACCAGCGAAACCTCAGTTGCGCGGCCGGTGCAGGCGCAGGTGTCGCGCCTTCGACAGTCGGCTGGACAGGCACAGCGCCCGCCGGGACTTCCTGCAACCGTGCCAGGCTCAGTTGCGCACGCAACTGCTCGGCGCTGCCGCTGACCCGGTACACCGAACGATCACCATCGACACTCTGCAAACGCCCACCGAAGGGCTCGAGCAAACGGCCCAACGCCGCATAGCGCTCCAGGTTCATGCCCTGCACTTCCAGCAACTGCTCGCTGGATGCGCCCGGCTTGACCACGAAACGCGGGGCCAGGCGCTGGCTGACCGCCAACAGCACGGCATCGGCCAAGGCCGGCACATCAGCTCCCTGGACGCTGCCCTGTTCCTTCTGGTCACCCAGCCACAGGCGCCATTTGGCCTGCCACTGACCGCCCTCTTCACTGGCATGCACCGCCAGCAGGGCGTCCGCGCCGTAACGCTCCGACGCGGCGCGCAATGGCGCCGGATCGGAACCTTCGAGATTCGGCGCCGTAGCGACAATCTGCTCATTCAGGTCACCCAGCGGCAAACGCAGCGGCAGGCCGCGATGCAGGGCAGCGCGGCGCAACGGCGTGGCGCTGGCCTGGCCATCGCCCACCAGGCTGGAACCTTCACTGGAGTCGGTCAGCCACCAGCCGAGAATCGACGGGCGATTACTGCCCCACAGCGACAGGCCAGCCTGGCGCAACGCCCGGTCGGTGCTGGCCGGGTCGAAGTCGACCTGCAGGCTTTCGGGAGGACCGGCGTCGTAGCCGTACTGGCTGATGATCTGCTGCGGGTCCTTGCGGATCGCCGCCAGTCCCGGGTTCTGCAAGGCCTTGCTATCACCGGTCAGGCGCAATACCAGGGTTTCCAGGGCCCGCTGGGTGGCCTGGTCGCGCTCGCCAGGGGACTGGCTGCTAACCGGTTCGCGGACCTGATACAGGTTATTGAGGGTTTCGGCATGACTCGCCAGGCTGACCAATGACAAACAGCCCACAAAAAGAAATTTACCCAAACGCATGGAGGATTCCCGACGACAAAAGGCGGCTGGAACAGACCGCATGAACAGGATTGACCCAGGCTGTGACCACAAAGCCTGGGCAAACATTCACCCGGTCGATGGAAGTTTTCGTGCTGTCATAACGACAGCGGGTACAAGGCTATACCTTATACAGCCCCGAGCGGCGCGATCGACACGCGCAATTGCGGTTTTTTTTAAGCGGATATGCCCTGCCCGTCGGCCCGAGGATGGCCGCTACACCTCAAGCCTGATAAAATCGCGCGCCTTCGCAGACCGGCAACAGCCGGGGTCGCTGAAATGATTGCGCGGCATTGCCGCCGCGACTGTTTCAATGGCCTCCCTGGACTCGGTCGATACCCCTGAATCCCCCCTAAAGGCCTGGATCATGAGCAAGCAACCCTCCCTGAGCTACAAAGACGCCGGTGTAGACATCGACGCCGGTGAAGCATTGGTCGAACGCATCAAGAGCGTCGCCAAGCGCACTGCGCGCCCGGAAGTCATGGGCGGCCTGGGCGGTTTCGGCGCCCTCTGCGAAATCCCGGCCGGCTACAAGCAGCCAGTACTGGTCTCCGGTACCGACGGCGTGGGCACCAAGCTGCGCCTGGCACTGAACCTGAACAAACACGACAGCATCGGCCAGGACCTGGTCGCCATGTGCGTCAACGACCTGGTGGTCTGCGGTGCCGAGCCGCTGTTCTTCCTCGACTACTACGCCACCGGCAAACTGAACGTCGACGTTGCCGCCACCGTGGTTACCGGTATCGGTGCCGGCTGCGAACTGGCTGGCTGCTCCCTGGTCGGCGGTGAAACCGCTGAAATGCCCGGCATGTACGAAGGCGAAGACTACGACCTGGCCGGCTTCTGCGTCGGCGTGGTGGAAAAAGCCGAAATCATCGACGGCTCCAAGGTTGCCACCGGCGACGCCCTGCTCGCCCTGCCATCGTCCGGCCCGCACTCCAACGGCTACTCGCTGATCCGCAAGATCATCGAAGTCTCCGGTGCCGATATCGAAACCGTCCAGCTCGACGGCAAGCCGCTGACCGAACTGCTGATGGCCCCGACCCGCATCTACGTCAAGCCACTGCTCAAGCTGATCAAGGACACTGGCGCGGTCAAGGCCATGGCCCACATCACCGGCGGCGGCCTGCTGGATAACATTCCGCGTGTCCTGCCAAAAGGCGCCCAGGCCGTGGTCGACGTGGCCAGCTGGCAGCGCCCGGCGATATTCGACTGGCTGCAAGAGAAAGGCAACGTCGACGAACACGAAATGCACCGCGTGCTGAACTGCGGCGTGGGCATGGTGATCTGCGTGGCTCAAGAGCACGTTGAAAGCGCCCTTAACGTCCTGCGCGAAGCCGGCGAACAACCTTGGGTCATTGGTCAGATCGCTAGCGCCGCCGAAGGCGCTGCCCGGGTCGAGCTGAAAAACCTCAAGGCACATTGATGCAAGAGCCGATGCCAGCCACCTGTGATGTAGTGGTGCTGTTGTCCGGTACCGGCAGCAACTTGCAGGCCCTGATCGACAGTACCCGGGGCGACGACAGCCCGGTACGCATCCGCGCGGTGATTTCCAACCGCGCCGACGCCTACGGCCTGCAACGCGCCCGGGACGCCGGTATCGATACCCGCTCTCTCGATCACAAGGCATTCGAAGGTCGCGAGGCCTTCGATGCCGCGCTGATCGAACTGATCGACGCCTTCCAGCCCAAGCTCGTGGTGCTTGCCGGATTCATGCGCATTCTCAGCGCGGACTTCGTGCGGCACTATCAGGGTCGCCTGCTCAATATCCATCCTTCGCTGCTACCCAAATACAAAGGGTTACACACTCATCAGCGAGCGCTGGAGGCCGGAGACACCGAGCACGGCTGCAGCGTGCACTTTGTGACAGAGGAACTCGATGGCGGACCACTGGTCGTACAGGCAGTGATCCCGGTAGAGTTGCACGACTCGCCGCAAAGCCTGGCGCAGCGGGTCCACGTCCAGGAACACCGGATTTACCCAATGGCCGTACGCTGGTTTGCCGAAGGTCGACTCACACTCGGCGAACAGGGTGCTTTACTGGATGGTCAGTTACTGGCCGCCAGTGGCCACTTGATTCGTAATTAGGAGATTTTATGCGTCGCGCCCTGCTCTTCGCTTGTGCTCTGCTCGCCCTGCCCTTCGCGCAGGCTGCGGACCTTCAACCCTTCTCCGCCAGCTATACCGCCGACTGGAAACAGCTGCCGATGAGCGGTACCGCCGAACGCAGCCTGGAAAAGAAAGGCGACGGCACCTGGAAGCTGAGCTTCAAGGCTTCGATGATGATCGCCAGCCTGACTGAAGAAAGCACCTTGACGCTCGACAAGGACACCCTGCTGCCGCAGTCCTATCACTTCGAGCGCGGCGGCCTGGGCAAAGCCAAGAAGGCCGACCTGGACTTCGACTGGAATGCCAAGATGGTCACCGGCACCGATCGCGGCGATGCAGTCAAGATCCCGCTCAATCGCGGCATGGTCGACAAATCCACCTACCAGCTCGCTCTGCAGCACGATGTAGCCGCCGGCAAGAAAAGCATGAGCTACCAGGTCGTCGATGATGGCGAAGTCGATACCTACGACTTCCGTGTCCTGGGCTCGGAAAAAGTCGACACCAAGGCCGGCCAGATCGACGCGATCAAGGTCGAGCGCGTGCGCGACCCGACACAAAGCAAACGCATCACCGTCATGTGGTTCGCCAAGGACTGGGATTACCTGCTGGTTCGCCTGCAACAGGTCGAAACCGACGGCAAGGAGTACAACATCATGCTCCTGAACGGCACCGTCAACGGCAAGACCGTCAAAGGCAGCTAAGCCGCACGACAATGAAAAAGCCCCGCCGATGCGGGGCTTTTTTTCGCCTGGTGCTTCCATTTAGCCGCTCAAGCACAGCCCTCCTGGCGACCCGGCAGGCTCTCTCGCCGGGCCAAAACACCCAGTACGACAGCCGCCCAACATGAAACTTTTGTCATAAAACTCCGACCCCTGCGACCGAATGCCACAGTTTCCGCGGCCTGCGGGACTGTTTCGAAATCTGCAAAAGATTGTTGCATTTGAAAGCAATTTACTTAGCCAGCTAACAAAATATATAACAGAGTCCTGCACACGCCTTGCTGCAGATCAATAGAGATTGGAGCTAGCAGATGACTGTAAAAGTAACTGAACGCGACGATTCACACATGTCCCATGAAGGCGTAGCCGCAGGTGTACGGATCTGGAACGTGCATCAACAAGACTTGCTGGTGGGAATGTTTCATTCCGAGAGCGATGCCCATAATTACAAGGCCGAACTGGAGAAGCTGGAGCAGAACCGCGCACCGCAAAGCTCCTGACCTCACAACGACTGCCGCGCCTGCCGCCACGCATCGGCAGGCGCTTCAGAAACAACAAACCCCGCTCATGGCGGGGTTTGTTGTTTCTGCGGGTTTACCACATCAGATCGTCAGGGATCTGGTAGGCCGCGTACGGATCGTCCTCGTCCGGCGCCTCGGTCGGCGTGTTGAGCTGAACAATGCGCCGTGGATCGCGCTCCTGGATCTTCAGCGCGGCTTCACGCGGGATGACCTCATAACCGCCGGCATGGTGCACGATGGCCAGCGAGCCGCTGCTCAGCTTGTTGCGCATCAGGGTGTTCACCGACAGGCGCTTGACCTTCTTGTCGTCGACGAAATTGTAGTAATCCTCGGTGGTCAGCTTCGGCAGGCGCGACACTTCGATCAGTTGCTTGATCTGCGCGGCACGGGCCTTCTGCTCGGCCTTCTCCTGCTGCTGGCGGTTGAGTTCCTGGTCGCGCTTGACCTTCTCGGCCTGCGCCTCCTGGGCCAGGCGCGCCTGGGTATCGTCCGCCTCGACCTGGCCTTTATGGACTAGGCGTTGCTGCTTCTGTTTCTCTTTGCTGACCTGTTTGGCCTGCTTTTGGTTGACCAGCCCTGCTTTGAGCAACTGGTCGCGAAGGGAAAGGCTCATTGGTGCTCACTCACTTAGGCAACAGCCTCAGCCACAGCTGGGCAAATTCTTTTCCTGACGTTTGGCTTCGCCCCACAAGGCGTCCAACTCTTCGAGGGTGCAATCTTCCATGGGTCGGCGGGTATCGCGCAATGCCTGCTCGATAAATCGGAAGCGTCGCTCGAACTTGGCATTGGCGCCACGCAGGGTGGTTTCCGGATCGACCTTCAGATGTCGGGCCAGGTTGACCACGGCGAACAGCAAGTCGCCCACCTCGTCGGCGATCGCCTGCGGGTCATTCTCGGACATGGCTTCGAGCACTTCATCGAGCTCTTCGCGGATCTTGTCCACCACCGGCAAGGCGTCCGGCCAGTCAAAACCGACCTGTGCCGCGCGTTTTTGCAGCTTGGCCGAACGAGACAGCGCCGGCAGCGCCGTGGGCACATCGTCGAGCAAGGACAACTGCAAAGGCTGCGCCGACTTCTCGGCACGCTCCTCGGCCTTGATCTCTTCCCAGCGCTGCTTGACCTGTTCTTCATCCAGCCGCGGAATATCCAGCGGCGCGTACAGGTCCCCGGTAGGGAATACATGGGGATGGCGACGGATCAGCTTGCGGGTGATGCTGTCGACCACGCCATCGAACTCGAAACGCCCTTCCTCCCGCGCCAGCTGGCTGTAATACACCACCTGGAACAGCAGATCGCCCAGCTCACCCTGCAAGTGCTCGAAATCGCCCCGCTCGATGGCATCGGCCACTTCGTAGGCTTCTTCCAGGGTGTGGGGGACGATGGTGGCGTAGCTCTGCTTGATATCCCAAGGGCAGCCGTACTGCGGGTCCCGCAGCCGCGCCATCAGGTGCAACAGGTCTTCAAGGCTGTACATCGGTCACTCTCATTGCCAAACCATGTTTTCTGTAGGAGCGAGGCTTGCCCGCGATAGCGGTATGTCAGACAAATCGCCATCGCGGGCAAGCCTCACTCCTACGCTCCGACTTTCAAGGGGTACGGTTACGGCGAGTCTCGATGATGTTCGGCAACTGGGAAATACGCCCCAGCAGCCGCCCCAACGCGTCCAGCCCCGGAATCTCGATGGTCAGGGACATCAGCGCAGTGTTGTCCTCCTTGTTCGAGCGGGTGTTGACCGCCAGCACGTTGATCCGTTCGTTGAGCAGCACCTGGGACACGTCACGCAGCAGGCCGGAGCGGTCGTAGGCGCGAATGATGATGTCCACCGGGTAGGTCTGCACCGGCACCGGGCCCCAGCTGACCTGGATGATCCGCTCCGGCTCGCGGCCGGCCAGTTGCAGCACCGAGGCGCAGTCCTGGCGGTGAATGCTCACCCCACGGCCCTGGGTGATGTAACCGACGATCGCATCCCCCGGCAGCGGCTGGCAGCAGCCGGCCATCTGGGTCAGCAGGTTGCCGACGCCCTGGATCTGGATGTCGCCGCGCTTGCCGGGCTTGTAGCCGGTGGCCTTGCGCGGGATCAGTTCCAGCTGTTCGTTGCCGCGCTCCGGCTCCACCAGTTGCTGAGCCAGGTTGACCAGTTGCGCCAGGCGCAGGTCGCCCGCGCCCAGGGCGGCAAACATGTCCTCGGCGGTTTTCATGTTGGCCTTGTCGGCCAGCTTGTCGAAATCCACCTGCGGCAGGTCGAGGCGATTGAGTTCGCGCTCGAGCAGAGTCTTGCCCGCCGCCACGTTCTGATCCCGCGCCTGCAGCTTGAACCAGTGGACGATCTTCGCCCGCGCCCGCGAGGTGGTGACATAGCCCAGGTTCGGGTTCAGCCAGTCGCGGCTCGGCGTGCCGTGCTTGCTGGTGATGATCTCGACCTGCTCGCCGGTCTGCAGGCTGTAGTTGAGCGGCACAATGCGCCCATTGATCTTCGCACCCCGGCAGTTGTGACCGATCTCGGTGTGCACGCGGTAGGCGAAGTCCAGCGGGGTCGCGCCTTTCGGCAAGTCGATGGCGTGGCCGTCGGGGGTGAAGATGTAGACCCGGTCCGGCTCGATATCCACCCGCAACTGCTCGGCCAGGCCGCCGATATCCCCCAGCTCCTCATGCCACTCGAGCACCTGACGCAGCCAGGAGATTTTCTCTTCGTAGTGGTTGGAACCGGACTTGACGTCGGTGCCCTTGTAGCGCCAGTGGGCGCAGACCCCCAGCTCGGCCTCTTCGTGCATCGCGTGGGTGCGGATCTGCACTTCCAGCACCTTGCCCTCAGGGCCGATGACCGCCGTGTGCAGCGAGCGGTAACCGTTCTCCTTGGGGTTGGCGATGTAGTCGTCGAACTCTTTCGGAATGTGCCGCCACAGGGTGTGGACGATCCCCAGCGCGGTGTAGCAGTCGCGCATTTCCGGGACCAGCACGCGCACCGCGCGCACGTCGTAGATCTGGCTGAACTCCAGGCCCTTGCGCTGCATTTTGCGCCAGATCGAATAGATGTGTTTGGCCCGGCCGCTGATGTCGGCGTCGACGCCGGTGGCCCGCAGTTCGTTCTGCAGCTGGTTCATCACGTCGGAGATGAAACGCTCGCGATCAAGGCGCCGCTCGTGCAGCAACTTGGCGATCTGCTTGTACTGCTCAGGCTCCAGGTAGCGGAAGGACAGGTCCTCCAGCTCCCATTTGATATGGCCGATACCGAGGCGATGCGCCAGCGGTGCATAGATGTCGAAGACTTCCCGGGCAACGCGGTTGCGCTTCTCGTCGTCGGCGTTTTTCACCGCCCTGATCGCGCAGGTCCGCTCGGCCAGCTTGATCAGCGCCACGCGCACGTCATCGACCATCGCCACCAGCATCTTGCGCAGGTTTTCCACCTGGGCCTGGGTGCCGAGCACGAGGGATTGGCGGGGGCTGAGGCTGGCGCTGATCGCCGCCATGCGCAGCACGCCGTCGATCAGTTTGGCCACCACCGGGCCGAAGCGCTGGCTGACGGCCGGCAGCGGGATCTGGCCTTCCCGGACGCCACGATAAAGCACCGCGGCCACCAGCGAATCCTGATCCAGCTTGAGGTCGGCGAGGATCTCCGCGATCTCCAGGCCAGTGCTGAAACTCGACATGTCCTCGCCGCTGAGATTCTTCGCCGCGATGTGTTGTTGCTCTGCCTCACGAGCGAACTCGCAGGCTTCTTTCAAGGCTTCACGGTCCAGTGCCATGTCGACGCTGACCGCATGATCGAGCCACGCCTCGAGATTGATACTGCCGTCGGTGTTGATCGGCTGGTGCGCTCTCACCTGTACCATCTTGCTTTACCTTCCCTACGACGCACATTCAATGCGTCAAATCGCTGACCTTCACTGCCAGTATTTCCTCGCTGGGCCGGCGAGTGCTGCCTGACGGGCCAACGGATTAGACGAGCCATCCTAGCTCGCTTCAAATAACGCCATGGCCTCGACATGTGCCGTCTGAGGAAACATATCGAGGATCCCGGCACGTTTTAACCGGTAGCCCTGTCTGACCAGTTCGACTGTGTCACGCGCCAGAGTGGCAGGGTTGCATGACACATAAACCAGGCGCTTGGCGCCCAGGCTCGCCAGCTTGCGGACCACCTCGAAAGCCCCGTCCCGAGGTGGGTCCAAGAGTACCGCAGAAAAGCCTTCGCGGGCCCACTCGGCGTCGCTCAGGGGCTGCGATAAATCGGCCTGAAAAAACCGGGTGTTATGCAAATTGTTGCTAGCAGCATTCTGCGCCGCACGCGCGACCATGGTCGCCACCCCTTCGACCGCCACCACTTCCCGAACGTTCTGCGCCAGCGGCAAGGCAAAGTTGCCCAAGCCACAAAACAGGTCCAGCACGCGCTCGTCGGCCTGTGGCGCCAGCCATTCCAGGGCCTGGGCCACCATCGCCTCGTTGACCCCGGCGTTGACCTGGACAAAGTCTCCCGGCCGATAAGCCAGCTGCAGATTCCAGGGCTCCAGGCGATAGCCAAGGGCCTGGTCCGGGTCCACCGGTTGCGGCTCGCCTTCGCCATGCAGCCACAACTGGGCCTCATGGAATGCGCAGAACGCCTGGAGAATCTCCAGGTCGGCCGCGGACAACGGCGCCATATGGCGCAGCAGCACGGCAATCGCCGAACCGCTGAACAACTCCACATGCCCCAGTGCCTGCGGTTTGCTCAGGCGCTGCAGCATGGCCGGCAAGCGGCTCATGATCGGTTGCAAGGGCTGTACCAGCACCGGGCATTCGTCGATGGCGACGATGTCCTGGCTGCCGGCGGCGCGAAAACCCACTTCGAGCTTTTTCGCCTTGGCGTCCCAGCGCACCGCGACCCGCGCCCGGCGCCGGTAGCCGAACTCCGGACCGCTCAAGGGCGCTGCCCATGCCTCTGGCTCGACACCGGCGACCCGCGACAGCTGCTCGGCGAGCATGCGCTGTTTCAGGGCAAGCTGTTCGTCATGGGGCAGATGCTGCACGCTGCAGCCACCGCAACGGCCGGCATGGGCGCATGGCGCCGGGCGCCGCAGATCGCTGGCGCTGAATACCCGCTCGGTACGGGCTTCCACCACTTTGCCGTGGGCGCCCAACACACGCGCCTCGACCTCTTCGCCCGCCAATGCGCCAGCGACGAACCAGGTACGCCCTTCCAGGAAGGCAATGCCGCGACCATCGTTGGCCAGACGCTCGATGGTCAGGCGCTGTTTTTTCCCGACGGGTATCTGCGCAGCCCGGCTGCCGCCCGAAGGCTGGAAGCGCAAGCCTCTGACTGGCTTAGCCATCAGTTGGGCGCATCGAAGATGCCGGTCGACAGGTAACGGTCGCCACGGTCACAGATGATCGCGACAATCACCGCGTTTTCGACTTCGCGGGACAGGCGCAACATCGCCGCCACCGCACCGCCCGAGGACACGCCGCAGAAGATGCCTTCTTCGCGGGCCAGGCGCCGGGTCACGTCTTCGGCTTCGCTTTGCGCCATGTCGACGATGCGATCCACGCGACTGGCCTGGTAGATCTTCGGCAGGTATTCCTGCGGCCAGCGGCGAATGCCGGGAATGGCCGAGCCTTCCATCGGTTGCAGGCCGATGATCTGCACGTTCGGGTTCTGTTCCTTCAGATAACGCGAGGTGCCCATGATGGTGCCGGTGGTGCCCATGGAGCTGACGAAATGGGTGATGGTGCCCTCGGTCTGCCGCCAGATTTCCGGGCCGGTGCCGGTGTAGTGCGCCTCCGGGTTGTCACCGTTGGCGAACTGGTCGAGCACCTTGCCACGACCTTCGGCCTGCATCTTCTCGGCCAGGTCGCGCGCGCCTTCCATGCCCTCTTCCTGGCTGACCAGGATCAGTTCGGCGCCATAGGCGGTCATTGCCGCCTTGCGCTCGGCACTGGAGTTGTCGGGCATGATCAGGATCATCTTGTAGCCCTTGATCGCCGCGGCCATCGCCAGGGCAATCCCGGTGTTGCCCGAGGTCGCTTCGATCAGCGTATCGCCGGGGTGAATCTGCCCACGCAGCTCGGCGCGAGTGATCATCGACAGCGCCGGGCGGTCCTTGACCGAACCCGCCGGGTTATTGCCCTCGAGCTTGAGCAGCAGGGTGTTGCTGGTGACGCCAGGCAGGCGCTGCAAACGGACCAGCGGGGTGTTGCCGACGCAATCGGCGATGGTGGGGTACTGCAAGGTCATGGCGTATTCGCAATCCGGACTGCGGGGGCGACTATCATACCGGCAAACGTTCGCAGGCCATATCACGCAAAGTGAGGGTCTTATGGCTTAACGATATAAGGCAGCGAATCAGCCTCGGGCGAAGGCGCGTCCATCACAACGGCAGCCCGCAGGCGCATGTTCAAACGCAGCCCACGCCCGGTATTTTCCGCCCACAGCTGGCCGCCCTGACGCTGCACGGCGTTGCGCGCGATGCTCAACCCCAGGCCAAAACCGCCATTGCCCGGACGCGAGCCGTCGAGGCGGGTAAAGGGGTCGAAGATCCGCTGCAGATCGGCGTCGGCCACGCCAGGCCCCTCATCCTCCAGCCACAGCAGCCAATGCTCGCCCTGACGCTGGCCGTCCAGCAGCACACGACCGCCCGCGGGCGAATGACGGATGGCATTGCGCAGGATATTTTCCAGGGCCTGGGCCAGGGTATTGAGGTTGCCTCGGACCCAGCATGAAGCGTCCAGCGCACAGTGCAGTTGCGCGCTGGACCAGGCGCTTTCGAAACAGGCGTTTTCCGTGAGCATTTCCCACAGGGCCTGGATCTGGATGTCTTCCTCGGCCAGCGGTGCCCGCTCGGTGTCGAGCCAGGCCAGTTGCAGGGTGTCGTCCACCAGCCGCTGCATGCCATCGACCTCCCGTGCCAGCCGCTCGCGCAGTGCCGGCAGGCTCTGCTCGCCGTCACAGGCGACCCGCAGGCGACTCAGGGGCGTACGCAATTCATGGGAAAGATCGCGCAGCAATTGTTGCTGCAAGGCCACCGTGCCCTGCAGGCGCTCGGACATCTGGTCGAACGCCCGACCCAGCTCGCCCAACTCGTCCTGGCGACTGGTGGTCTGGCTCGACAGCCGCGCATTCAGTTGATCGGCGCGCCAGGCGTTGGCCTGTTCGCGCAGTTGGTTCAGCGGCACCACCAGCAGTCGATACAGCCCGACACACAGCAGCAGGGTGAACAGGCCGGGAATCACCCCATTGGTCAGCACCCGCCAGAACACCCGGTAGCGCCCGGGCATGAAGCGCTGGGGCAACTCGATCACCAGGCTGCCGGCGGACGGGTCGTTGGGAAACGCAATCTTCAGCCAGGGCAAGCCACGGGTATGCCGGCTGACCGGCCAATCCAGGCCGCGCAGGAACGTCAGGTGCTGGCTCTCGGCTTCGCTCAGCGGATAGCTGCTCAGCGATTGCAGGTCGCGGCCGATGACCCCGACCCAATGGCGCTCGCGCTCGGCCATGCCCTGCAGCCAGGCATCGACCCCGGCGCTCTGCCCCTGGTTCCAGGCCTGTTCGGCTTCGGCGGCGTAGCCGGTCAGCGTGCCGCGGGCCTCGTCGGAAAGGAACAGGTTCTTCTGTTCCATGTAGCGGCCCCAGGACCAGCTCAGCCAGATCATCAGCAGGCAGAACGCGACCAACAGGCAGGCCAGCTTCCAGAACAGCGAATGCCTGCCGGGCAGCTCAGGCCATTTCATCGACGGCACTCAGCACATAGCCCTTGCCCCAGACCGTACGCACTTCCCGCGCGACATAACCAATGGCCTTGAGTTTGCGGCGGATCTGGCTGATGTGCATGTCCAGGCTGCGATCATGAGGCGCGTAGCCGCGCTGCAGCACATGCTGATAAAGGAAGGGTTTGCTCAGGACCTCGTCGCCGTTGCGGTTGAGCGTCTCCAGCAGGCGGTATTCGCTGCGGGTCAGCCCGGCCCACTGTTGTCCGTAATGCACGTCGCACAGCTCGTCGTCGAAACGCAGGCCCTGGGCTTCCTGCCTGAGCGGCGCCGGGGCCGGCCGACGATCCAGGGCCACGCGCCGCAGGATGGCTTCGATCCGTACCCGCAGCTCGGCCATGCTGAAGGGCTTGGGCAGATAATCGTCGGCCCCCAGGCGAAAACCGCTGATGCGATCGGCCTCGGCTCCCAGCGCCGACATCAGCAGCACCGGCGTGGAATGGCTCTGGCGAAAATGGGTGAGCACCGTCAGCCCGTCCATCCCCGGCAGCAGGATGTCCATCAGCACCACATCGAAAGGTTGCTGGCGAGCCATCGTCAGGCCTTCCTGGCCGTTCTGGCACCAGGTGACATCAAACCCACAACGACCCAATTGCTCATGCACGTAGGCACCGAGCACCAGGTCGTCTTCGATACTCAGGATCCGGGGGTGGCTGACAGATACGGGATTCATTAGCTTCTGCAAGTAATTCTCAGTTGGGCGATTATTCAAGATTGTCCGCGGCCGGGCAACCGACACCGGTCGACAAAGCGCTCGCCAGCCTGCGGCACCTGAGCGGTTCGACGGTTAATTTTGCGAAGATTGCGGCAAAGCAAATGGCTACACTGCGCAGGTGGTGCGCACCGGATGTGCGCAGGGTTCATTCAAAACGGCGTGGTAGCAGGAGAGTTGCGTGCTTAAGAAACTGGGGATCAAAGGCCGCGTGCTGTTACTGACCTTGCTGCCAACCAGCCTGATGGCGTTGGTGCTGGGCGGTTATTTCACCTGGATGCAGCAGTCGGACCTGCAAACCCAGCTTCTGCAACGCGGCGAAATGATCGCCGAGCAACTGGCGCCCCTGGTGGCACCGGCCCTGGCCCACAAGAACATCGCCCTGCTGGAACGCATCGCCACCCAGTCCCTGGAACAGCAGGACGTGCGCGCAGTGACCTTCCTCGCGCCCGACCGCACCCCCTTGGCCCATGCCGGCCCGAGCATGCTCAACCAGGCGCCGACCGGTAACGGCAGCCAGATGCTGCAACGCACCGGCAGCGACGCCACCCGCTATCTGCTGCCGGTGTTCGGCCGCCACCGCAACCTGGCCGGCGACCTGATTCCCGACGAGTCCGACCGCCTGCTCGGCTGGGTCGAGCTGGAGCTGTCCCATAACAGCATGCTGTTGCGCGGCTACCGCAGCCTGTTCGCCAGCCTGCTGCTGATTATCGCCGGGCTGATCTGCACCGGCCTGCTGGCGCTGCGCATGGGGCGCACCATCAACAACCCGCTGAGCCAGATCAAACATGCCGTTACCCAACTCAAGGACGGCAACCTGGAAACCCGCCTGCCCTTGCTCGGCAGCCAGGAGCTGGACGAATTGGCCTCGGGCATCAACCGCATGGCCGGCACCCTGCAGAACGCCCAGGAAGAATTGCAACACAGCATCGACCAGGCCACCGAGGACGTCCGGCAAAACCTGGAAACCATCGAAATCCAGAACATCGAACTGGACCTGGCGCGCAAGGAGGCCCTGGAGGCCAGCCGCATCAAGTCGGAATTCCTGGCCAACATGAGTCACGAGATCCGCACGCCGCTCAACGGTATTCTCGGCTTCACCCACCTGTTGCAGAAAAGCGAACTGACCCCGCGCCAGCTGGATTACCTGGGCACCATCGAAAAGTCCGCCGACAGCCTGCTGGGAATCATCAACGAAATTCTCGACTTCTCGAAAATCGAAGCCGGCAAGCTGGTGCTCGACAGCATTCCGTTCAACCTGCGCGACCTGTTGCAGGACACCCTGACCATCCTCGCCCCGGCCGCCCACGCCAAGCAGCTGGAACTGGTCAGCCTGGTGTATCGCGATACCCCGCTGTCGCTGGTGGGCGACCCGCTGCGTCTCAAGCAGATCCTCACCAACCTGGTGAGCAACGCCATCAAGTTCACCCGCGAAGGCACCATCGTCGCCCGCGCCATGCTCGAAGAAGAACACGAAGACAGCGTGCAACTGCGCATCAGCATTCAGGACACCGGCATCGGCCTGTCGAACCAGGACGTGCGCGCCCTGTTCCAGGCCTTCAGCCAGGCCGACAACTCGCTGTCGCGGCAACCGGGCGGTACCGGCCTTGGGCTGGTGATCTCCAAGCGCCTGATCGAACAGATGGGTGGCGAGATCGGCGTCGACAGCACGCCCGGCGAAGGTTCGGAGTTCTGGATCAGCCTGCGCCTGCCGAAAACCCGCGACGACGCCGAAGACCTGCCCGCCCGCCGCTGCTCGGCAGGCGGATCGCAGTCCTGGAGAACCATGAGCTGGCACGCCAGGCCCTGCAGCATCAACTCGAGGACTGCGGTCTGGAAGTGACGCCGTTCAATACCCTGGAAGCCCTGACCAACGGCGTGACCGGAGTGCACCAGACCGAACAGGCGATCGATCTGGCGGTGCTCGGCATCACCAGCAATGACATGCCGCCGGAACGCCTCAACCAGCACATCTGGGACCTCGAGCACCTGGGCTGCAAAGTACTGGTGCTGTGCCCGACCACCGAACAGACGCTGTTCCATCTGTCGGTGCCCAACCCTCACAGCCAGTTGCAGGCCAAACCGGCCTGCACCCGCAAACTGCGGCGCGCCCTGGCCGATCTGGTCAACCCCAAGGTGGTGCGCAACGAGCCGAGCGAACCGATCGCCAGTCGCCCGCCACGGGTGCTGTGTGTCGATGACAACCCGGCCAACCTGCTGCTGGTGCAGACCCTGCTCGAAGACATGGGCGCCAAGGTGCTCGCGGTCGACAGCGGCTATGCGGCGGTCAAGGCAGTGCAGAACGAATCGTTCGATCTGGTGATGATGGACGTGCAGATGCCCGGCATGGACGGCCGCCAGAGCACCGAGGCGATTCGCCAGTGGGAGAGCGAACGCAACTGCACGCCGCTGCCGGTGATCGCCCTCACCGCCCACGCCATGGCCAACGAAAAACGCGCGCTGCTGCAAAGCGGCATGGACGACTACCTGACCAAGCCCATCAGTGAGCGGCAACTGGCTCAGGTGGTGCTGAAGTGGACCGGTCTGGCCCTGCGCAACCAGGGACCGGAACGCACTGGCGAACCGTCCGGCAACGGCCTCGAGCTGCAAGTGCTGGATCACGACGAAGGTTTGCGCCTGGCCGCCGGCAAGGCGGACCTGGCCGCCGACATGCTGGCGATGCTCCTGGCCTCGCTGGAGGCCGATCGTGAAGCGATTCGCGCCGCCCGTGCCGCCAACGACCACAATGCGCTGATCGAACGGGTCCACCGTCTGCACGGGGCCACCCGCTACTGTGGCGTGCCGCAGTTGCGCGCCGCCTGCCAGCGCAGCGAAACCCTGCTCAAGCAGGAAGACGTCAAGGCATTCGCCGCCCTCGACGAACTCGAACGGGCCATCAACCGCCTGGCCACGGAGGCCCGCATCAACGCCTGACCCAGGGCAACGACAGGTTTGCCCCGAAGGCTCATGCTCGGGGCAACCTCCCACAAGGACGACGCCATGCGCACGATTCTCTTCAGCAGCCAGAACTATGACCGCGACAGCTTCCTCGGCGCCGAGCCGCCGCCGGGTATCGAGCTACAGTTCCAGGCCGCGCGCCTGAGCCTGGACACCGCGGCCCTGGCGGAGCACCACGAGGTGGTCTGCGCTTTTATCAACGACGACCTGAGCGCCCCGGTGCTGGAGCAACTGGCCGCCGGCGGCACGCGCCTGATCGCGCTGCGCTCGGCCGGCTACAACCATGTCGACCTGGCCGCGGCCAAACGCCTGGGCCTGAGCGTGGTCCGGGTCCCGGCCTATTCTCCCCATGCCGTGGCCGAACATGCCGTGGCCCTGATCCTGGCGCTGAACCGCCGCCTGCACCGCGCCTACAACCGCACCCGCGAAGGCGACTTCAGCCTGCACGGCCTGACCGGCTTCGACCTGGTGGGAAAAACCGTCGGCATCGTCGGCACCGGGCAGATCGGCGCGACATTTGCCCGGATCATGGCCGGCTTCGGCTGCCAGTTGCTGGCCCACGATCCCTTCCCCAACCCGCAAGTCGAGGCCCTGGGCGCACGTTACCTGAGCCTGCCGGAGCTGCTGGCCCAGGCGCAGATCGTCAGCCTGCACTGCCCGCTCACCGCCGACAGCAAACACCTGATCAACCGCCAGAGCCTGGCCCGGATGCAACCGGGCGCAATGCTGATCAACACCGGCCGCGGCGGCCTGGTGGATACTCCGGCGCTGATCGAGGCCCTGAAGAACGGCCAGCTGGGCTACCTGGGGCTGGATGTCTACGAAGAGGAGGCGCAGCTGTTCTTCGAGGACCGCTCCGACCTGCCGCTACAGGACGACGTGCTGGCGCGGCTGCTGACCTTCCCCAACGTGATTGTCACCGCCCACCAGGCGTTCCTCACCCGCGAGGCCCTGGCGGCGATCGCCGACACCACCTTGCACAACATCGCCGCCTGGGCCGCCGGCGCGCCCTGCAACCGGGTGGAAGGCTGAGCCGACGGACCGGCGGTAAGCGAAGGTCATCTGCCTGCAACCTGAGATATCGGGGTGCGTGCTAGCATACGCGCCAGATTTGGAGGACCCATGGTCGAACACGATTTCCGCTACAGCCTGATGAACCCGCAACACACCCTGATCGAATGCCGCGCCCTGGTGCCCGGCCGCTATCAGGTCACCGGCAACGGTGGTTCCATCCGCAACGACGACGTGCTGATCGTCACCCTCAAGGGCAGCAAGGACCTGTCGATGCGCCTGACGGTGGAAACCGTGCGGCACCTGATCAACCCGGTCGGCCAGTGGGTCGCCGTGGCCCGTGGTCCGGTATTCGGCGAGCTGGCGATCCATCAGTGGCAGGTCAACTGCGACAGCTGTGCGGCCGAGCTGAGCTTCGAGTTCGCGGTGGACGCCAAGCTGGGCAGCAAGGCGCAAAAGCCCGCGGCCAGCGCGCGGATCGCCGAGCTGGGCTGGATCAGCGAAGGGGAAAAACACCTCTGCCCGAAATGCCAGCGAGCCGCCCAATGAAACGCCTGGCGTTGACCGCCGCGTTCGGCGCCGGCCTGCTGGGTTGCGCGGCGGAGCCGGTGAAACTGCAGCAGGATCGCAGCTACATCCTGGAGTGGATCGGCGAACGTCCGCTGATCGACTACAGCCACCTGACCATCACCCTCGGTGAAGACGGTCGCGCCTACGGCAACGGCGGCTGCAACCACTGGTTTGCGCCCTATACCCTGGACGGCGACAAGCTCAGCTTCGGCAAGGTCGGCAGTACCCGCAAGCTGTGCGCGCCAGCCCTGATGGAGCAGGAACGACGCTTCCTGCAGGCGTTGGAAACCGTCCAGCGCTGGGACATTTCCCCAATCGAGCAAGTGCGCTTCTGGCCGGCCGAAGGCAAGCCGTTGCGCTGGTGGCTCGAGGAAGGTTGATACCGCCCCCTGTAGCCGCTGCCGCAGGCTGCGATAAGGTCCGCAGGACCTTCAGCGATCCCAAGATTGCAACGGCCTTGCAGGCCGATCGCAGCCTGCGGCGGCGGCTACAGATCAATGCCCGCGCAGGGCTTCCAGCTTCGCCATCACGCCCGCCGCAGTCTGTTCGCCCATCAGTTGCTCACGCACCTTGCCCTGGTCATCGATGATGTAGGTCACCGGCAAGCCTTCGCTGCGTGGCAAATCGAAAATCTCCGCCGGGTTCTGCGCCAGCACGGTGAACTTGATCCCCAGTTTTTCACTGGCGCTCTTCAGTTCTTCGCCCTGCACATTATCGAAATTGACCCCCAGCACACTCACCGGCTGGCCCTTGAGCCCTTCGGCCAATGCATTGAGCTCGGGAATCTCGGTGCGGCACGGCCCACACCATTCAGCCCAGTAATTGAGCACCAGCCACTGCTTGTCCACGCGCTCGGCGGCGACTTTCCGGCCATATTGATCGACCCCGTAATCGTTACCGCAGCCGCTCAGCAACAAAGTGCCGATGATCGCCAATGCCGCCGCCAGTTGCCTTGCCATGCCTTGATCCTTGTATTGAAAAAAAACCGTCAAACCCGCTTTCTCGTGCGACCCATCGCCTCGCAAGGTTCAGGACTGCCCGTCGCACAGGTAGAATAGCCGCCACCTTACGCAAGATGCGACCCGCCCATGACCGATCTGACGCTTTATCACAACCCGCGCTGCTCGAAATCCCGCGGTGCGCTGGAACTGCTGGAAGCCCGTGGCCTGACCCCGACCGTGGTCCGCTACCTGGAAACTCCGCTCGAGGCCGCCCAGCTGCAAAGCCTGCTGGGCAAGCTCGGGATCGGCGCCCGCCAGCTGCTGCGCACCGGCGAAGACGAGTACAAGACCCTCAACCTGGCCGACGCCAGCCTCAGCGAAGCGCAGCTGATCGCCTCCATCGCCGCGCACCCGAAACTCATGGAACGGCCGATTCTCGAAGTCGGCGACAAGGCCATCATCGGCCGGCCGCCGGAGAACGTGCTGGAGATCCTGCCTTGAGTACGCCGTACATCCTGGTTCTCTACTACAGCCGCAACGGCTCGACCAACGAGATGGCCCGGCAGATCGCCCGGGGCATCGAACAAGGTGGCATGGAAGCGCGCCTGCGCACCGTGCCGGCGATATCCGCCGACTGCGAGGCCGTAGCCCCGAGCATCCCGGAAGACGGCGCGCTGTACGCCAGCCTCGACGACCTGAAGCACTGCTCCGGCCTGGCTTTGGGCAGTCCGACCCGGTTCGGCAACATGGCCGCGCCGCTGAAGTACTTCCTCGACGGCACCAGCAACCTGTGGCTGACCGGCGCCCTGGTGGGCAAGCCGGCCGGGGTGTTCACCTCCACCGCCAGCCTGCACGGCGGCCAGGAAACCACCCTGCTGTCGATGATGCTGCCGCTGCTGCACCACGGCATGCTGATCACCGGCCTGCCCTACAGCGAGTCGGCCCTGCTGGAAACCCGTGGCGGTGGCACGCCTTACGGGGCCAGCCACCATGCCGGCGCCGACGGCAAGAGCCCGCTGAACGAGCACGAGGTCGCCCTCTGCCGCGCCCTGGGCCTGCGCCTGGCCAAGACTGCCCTGCAACTGGAGAGCAGCCGTGGCTAAAAAGCCGAAGATCCTGCCGGCCATCGAATGGCTGGAGCCGCGCGTACACATCACCCGGGTGCTGAGCCTGATCTGCTTTTTCGGCCTGGTCGGCCTGCTCTGCGGCTACTACCTGTTCGTCGCCGACCTGCACGGCGCCCGGCCCTGGGTGATTCTGCTGATCGAACTGGTGCCGCTGCTGTTGATGGCGCCGGGCATGCTGGTGGGCAGCGCCCGCGGGCATTCCTGGATGTGCTTTGTGGTGAACCTGTATTTCATCAAGGGCGCGCTGGCCGCCTACGACCCGAACCGGCAACTGTTCGGCATCCTGGAAATGCTGGCCAGCCTGGCCGTGTTCTGCTCGGCCCTGCTCTACGTGCGCTGGCGCTTCCAGCTCAACCGCAAGCTGGCGGGCGAAGGCCAGGTCAGCGCCGCCTGACGGCGAGCTATCGCGGGCAGGCCTCACCCCTACAGAGCACCCAGTACTTCTGTAGGAGCGAAGCTTGCTCGCGATGAACGATGACGCGGTACTCCAGGGAACACGCCCCGATCAGTGATTGACCGTATACGCCAGCATCATCGAGATCTGGCACAGCGGCCGGCCACTTTCGGCGTGCCACTGGTTGAAGGCGCCCTGCACGGTGGCCAGGTCCTTGAGGCTGCTGGGCTCCTTGTCGATGATCTGCTGCGCATTCAGCGCCGCCACCACGTCATAGGTCGGCACGAAGGTGTCCTTGCCGACCATCCGCAGAAAGCGCGGAGCCGAGAGGCCGCCCAACTGGTGACCGTGCTTGGCCAGGTACTTCCACAGGCCGACGATGTCGGTCACCGGCCAGTCGGCGATCAAGGCGCCGAAACTGCCCTTCTCCTTTTCCACGTCGAGCACCATCTGCGCGTTGCGCGGCACGCTCTTGAGCTTGCCCAGGTGGCGAATGATCCGCGTGTCCTGCATCAGCCGCTCGAGGTGCTCGGCGCCCATCAGCACCACTTTCTCTGGGTCGAAGCCAAAGAACACCTCTTCGAAGGCCGGCCACTTGGCGTCCACCAGGCTGTGCTTCAAGCCGGCGCGGAATACCCGCAAGGCCAGGGTCGAGAGATAACGGTCATCGCTGATCTTGCGCAATTGCGCCGGTGTTTTCGGCACCGGCAGATGGGCTTCCAGCTCGGCCGCCGAACCGAAACGGTTCAGACAGTATTCGTGCAGCCACTTGTAATCGCGCATGCCCTCTCCTAATGACGATAAAGAAACGGCGCTCGAAGGAGCGCCGTGATTCCACGATACAGAGCCGCGAGACGACTCAGAGGTTCACCACATTGACGAAACGCGAAGCCGCGGTTTCATCGATCTTCAGGCTGGTGAAGTCGAACAGGTTGCGGTCCGCCAGCTGCGACGGCACCACGTTCTGCAGGCCGCGGAAAATGCTTTCGGTACGGCCCGGGGTCTTGCGTTCCCATTCCTGGAGCATTTCCTTGACCACCTGGCGCTGCAGGTTTTCCTGGGAGCCGCAGAGGTTGCACGGGATGATCGGGAACTGCTTGAGGTCGGAATAGGCCTGGATGTCCCTCTCGCTGCAATAGGCCAGGGGGCGGATCACCACATTACGCCCGTCGTCGGCCCGCAGCTTGGGCGGCATGGCCTTGAGCGAGCCGTTGTAGAACATGTTGAGGAAGAAGGTCTCGACGATGTCGTCCCGGTGGTGACCCAGGGCCATCTTGGTCGCGCCGATCTCGTCGGCGAAGGTGTACAGGGTGCCACGACGCAGGCGCGAGCACAGCGAACAGGTGGTCTTGCCTTCCGGTATCAGTTCCTTGACCACCGAATAGGTGTCCTTCTCGACGATGTGGTACTCCACACCCAGTGTCTCGAGGTAGGCCGGCAGCACGTGCTCGGGGAACCCGGGCTGCTTCTGGTCCATGTTCACGGCGACGATGTCGAACTTGATCGGTGCAACCTTCTGCAGGTGCATCAGCACGTCGAGCATGGTGTAGCTGTCCTTGCCGCCGGACAGGCAGACCATGACCTTGTCGCCGTCTTCGATCATGTTGAAGTCGGCGACCGCTTCCCCGGCCTGGCGGCGCAAGCGTTTCTGCAGTTTGTTCTGGTTGACCGTAAGAGTGCCCATGGCGCTTGAAATCCGCGGTGTGTGACGAAAAGCCGGTCATTTTACGCAAAAACCGCGCGCGGGCGAAGCGCCGGGCGCCAGTCGACCGATCAAATCGCCGAATGCGATTACCAGCCGCGCCGACAGCGCGATTTGCTCTAACACCCATGACCTTTGCAGGTCAGTCCTTTCTATACTGCGACATAAGGTCGCACGCATATTCAGACCTTTACTTACTTGGCCGCTGGCCCGTAGGCGCTCCGTTGGGGGGCGATGGCAATAACAAAGGAGTGACTGACTATGATTCATCATGTCGTGGGACTCTTCACCCACCCCGATCAGGAATGGCGAGAAATACGTGGCGACGAAGAGGAAAGCATCAGCCACATGTACCTCACCCACACGCTGATTCTCGCGGCGATTCCGGCGATTTCGGCGTTTATCGGCACCACCCAGGTCGGTTGGGTCATCGGCAATCGAGCACCGGTCATGCTGACCATGGAAAGCGCGCTGTGGATGACCATCATGTCGTACCTGGCGATGCTGGGCGGGGTCGCGGTCATGGGCGCCTTCGTCCACTGGATGGCCCGCACCTACGACGCCAGCCCGAGCCTGGCGCGCTGCATCGCGTTCGCCACCTATACCGCGACGCCCCTGTTCATCGGCGGCCTGGCGGCGCTGTATCCGCACATGTGGCTGGGCATGATCGTCGGCACGGCCGCCATCTGCTACACCGTCTACCTGCTGTATGTCGGGTTGCCGACCTTCATGAACATTCCCTCGGACGAAGGTTTCCTGTTCTCAAGCTCCGTACTGGCCGTTGGGCTGGTGGTACTGGTCGCGATCATGGCATTCACCGTGATCGTCTGGGGTCTTGGCGTCGGCCCCGTTTACACCAACTGACGTCGCTCAAAAAACCAACACAATCTGCCAACACAGGCCGCCGCAAGGCGGCCTTCCAATCTGCGCAACGACCATTCGGCGCCTGGACGATTCGGAATGCATCGGTTTTGCGGCATACTCACCCGCTCTGGAGAGCCGTTAAGCATGCCCGAGCAACTCAACACCCGCGTCGAAGACTGTTTCCAACTCGCTGAATCCTTTTTCAAACGACCTTTCAAACGCCCGGTGGTCAGCCTCAAGTTGCGCGGCCAGAAAGCCGGTGTCGCCCACCTGCACGAGAACCTGCTGCGCTTCAACCCGCAGCTGTACCGGGAAAACACCGAAGACTTCCTCAAGCAGACCGTGGCCCATGAAGTCGCGCACCTGATCGCCCACCAACTGTTCGGCGAGCGCATTCAGCCCCACGGCGAAGAATGGCAACTGATCATGCGCGGCGTGTACGAACTGCCGCCCAATCGCTGCCACACCTACGAGATCCAGCGCCGCAGCGTGACCCGCTACATCTACCGCTGCCCCTGCGACAACGACTTTCCGTTTTCCGCCCAGCGCCATCGCCTGGTCGCCCAGGGCCGACGCTATCTGTGCCGACGTTGCCGGCACACCCTGGTATTCAGCGGCGAGATGCGGGTGGAATGAACCCGGCCCGGCGCCCTACAGGATGATCCGGCCCTGGCGTAGCTCAGCGATGCGCTGCGCGCTGTAACCCAGCTCAGCCAGCACCTGGTCGCTATGGGCGCCCAGTTCCGCCCCGATATGCCGCGGCTCCGGCAGCCCCTGGGAAAACTTCAACGGACAGGCCATCTGCGCCTGGTAGCTGCCATCGCCACGCGGCACCTGGCTGACCAGTTGCCGTGCCTGCAACTGCGGATGCACCACCGCCTCCGCCAGGCCCAGCACCGGTTCGACGCAGGCGTCGACCCCAGCAAACAACTCGCAGAGCTCGGCAAAATCGTGCTTCTCGAACTCGACCTGCAAGGCCTGCTTGAGCGCCTGCTGTTGTTCCGGCTGCGGCGACAGCCCCTGGGCCGCCAGTTCCGGACGCCCCAGGGCCTTGCACAGCGCCTGCATGAACGGCGGCTCCAGGCTGCCCACCGACAGCCAGCGACCATCCCGACTGCGGTAATAGTCATAGAAGCTGCCGCCATTGAGCACCTGCTGCTCCGCCGCGGGCTCGATCCCGCACGCCAGGTAGCCGGCCCCGGCCATGGCGTTCAGGCTGAACACGCAATCGGTCATGCTCACGTCCAGGTGCTGCCCCAGGCCGCTGTGCTGGCGGGCAATCACCGCCGCCAGCAGGCCGATGACCCCATGCAGCGAACCGCCGGCGATGTCCGCCGCCTGGATGCCCAGGGGCAGCGGCCCGCTGTCCTTGCGCCCGGTGTAGCTGGCCAAGCCCGCCAGGGCCAGGTAATTGATGTCGTGGCCGGCGCGATCCCGGTACGGGCCGGTCTGGCCGTAACCGGTGATCGAGACATAGATCAGCTTCGGGTTCAGCGCCTTCAGCGCCTCGTAGCCCAGCCCCAGGCGCTCCATCACCCCGGGGCGGAACTGCTCCAGGACGATGTCGTATTCCAGCACCAGTTGGCGGATCACCTCCAGCGCCTCGGGCTGCTTGAGGTCCAGCGCCAGGCTGCGCTTATTGCGATTGAGGTAGGCATGGCTGGCGGAGACGCCCTGATCGTGGGGCGGCAGCACCCGCAGCAGGTCCGTACGGGTCGGCGATTCGATGCGCAGCACCTCGGCGCCCATGTCCGCCAGCAGCAAGGAGGCGAACGGCCCCGGCAGCAGCGTGGAGAAATCCAATACCTTGAGTGACGCCAGTGGCCCGTGCATGAGTACCCTCCCTTGCCGATTGACTGCCCACAGAGTAGGCAGCGTCTCGAGGCCCGGCAATCACCGCAAGCGCCACCCGGGCTGACCGTTGCGCTCAAACCCCGGGCATGAAAAAACCCGCCGCAGCGGGTTTTTCATCGACGTGGTGAAGTTACTTCACGGACGTCGGGGTTGGGCCTTCGGCAACGCCCAGGTCATCTTCTTCGCGAGTGTCGCTGATAGCACGACCACCGGAAGCCAGCTCGGCCTGCAACTGGTCTTCGTCCAGCTCCTTGACCCACTTGGCGACCACTACGGTGGCTACCGCGTTACCCACCAGGTTGGTCAGCGCACGGGCTTCGGACATGAAACGGTCGATACCCAGGATCAGCGCCAGGCCGGCCACCGGCAGGTGACCCACGGCCGACAGGGTCGCCGCCAGCACGATGAAGCCGCTACCGGTCACGCCTGCGGCGCCTTTGGAGGACAGCAGCAGCACCAGCAGCAGGGTGATCTGGTGAGTGATGTCCATGTGGGTGTCGGTCGCCTGGGCGATGAACACGGCCGCCATGGTCAGGTAGATCGAAGTACCGTCGAGGTTGAAGGAGTAACCGGTGGGGATCACCAGGCCCACTACCGATTTCTTCGCGCCCAGGCGTTCCATCTTGATCAGCATGCGTGGCAGGGCCGATTCCGAGGAGGAAGTACCCAGCACGATCAGCAGTTCTTCACGGATGTAGCGGATCAGCTTCAGCACGCTGAAACCGTGGGCGCGGCAGATGGCGCCCAGCACCACCAGCACGAACAGCACGCAGGTGATGTAGAAGCAGATCATCAGCTGGCCCAGCTGCACCAGCGAACCCACGCCATAGGCGCCGATGGTGAAGGCCATGGCGCCCAGCGCACCGATCGGCGCGAGCTTCATGATCATGTTGATGATGTTGAACATCACATGGGCGAAACGGTCGATGAAGTCCAGCACCGGCTTGCCATAGGCACCCAGGCGGTGCAGGGCGAAACCGAAGATCACCGAGAACATCAGCACTTGCAGGATGTCGCCGTTGGCGAAGGCACCGACGATGGTGTTCGGAATGACGTTGAGGATGAAGCCGACGATGCTCTGGTCCTTGCCGGCGGTGACGTAGGCCGCCACTTTCGAGGCATCCAGGGTGGACACGTCGATGTGCATGCCGTTGCCCGGCTGCACCACGTTGACCACAACCAGGCCGATCAGCAGGGCGATGGTCGAAACGATTTCGAAGTACAGCAGCGCGTAGCCACCGGTCTTGCCCACCGATTTCATGTTCTGCATGCCCGCGATACCGCTGACGACCGTACAGAAGATGATAGGCGCGATGACCATCTTGATCAGTTTGATGAACCCGTCACCCAGGGGCTTGAGGGCCACACCGGTCTGCGGGTAGAAGTGACCGAGCAGGATGCCGATGGCGATGGCAACGATCACCTGGAAATACAGGGATTTGTACAGTGGCTGACGAGTCGTCATTGCAAAGTTCCTCAAGAGCACCGTTGCACACCATCCATCGATGCACACGACGCCTAAAGTGCGAACCCTCCTGCACTGGAGGGATTTGTTGTGTAGAGCTGCGGGGAACACCTTTCGCTGCTCCCTTCTCCTTGCTCGCTATCGCAAAGCCCGTGCCAGCTTGCCAAAAAACCCTGAAGGCCTTTGGACATCAGGGTTTGCGCTCGCCTTCGCTCTCCCTGCCCCTACATGAAGTGGCGGATTTCCGCCCATCGCCCGACGCTCGTCCTACAATTTGGCGGATATCCGCCTTGCCCAGTCGTTGTCGGCTGTTAACATCCGCCACTTAATGGACGGATCAACCTTCATGCGCGAACGCACCATCGCCAGTCATTTCGCCCGCGCCGCCCTGGGCGGGGCGCGCCGACGGGGCTACGACTATTCGGAGCTGCTGCAGACCCTGGGCATCAGCCTCGAACTGCTCAACGAACCCAAGGCCCGTATCGCCCCCGAGCAGTTCGCCAGCCTGCTGCAACAGCTCTGGCAAGTCCTGGACGACGAGTACCTGGGGTTTGGCGACGGCCCGAGCAAGCGCGGCACCTTCGCCATGATGTGCCACGCCCTGATCCACTGCAGCAACCTGGAAAAGGCCCTGCAGCGCGGCCTGCTGTTCTATAGCCTGTTCCCCCAGGCACCGCGGCTGAGCCTGACGCGCGAAGGGGACATGACCCGCCTGAGCCTGGACGACGCCGCACTGTGGGACCCGGACCATTTCCTCAGCGAGAGCCTGCTGGTGATCTGGCATCGCCTCGGCAGTTGGTTGATCGGCCAGCGCATCCGCCTCGAGCAGGCCTGTTTCAGCTACCCGAAACCCGAGCACGGCAACGAATACGACCTGCTGTTCCCCTGCCCCCTGATGTTTTCCCGCGACTGCAGCAGCCTGCTGTTCCACAGCCGCTACCTGAGCATGCCGCTGCTGCAGGACGAACGAACCCTCAAGCACTTCCTTGAACGCTCCCCCGCCGACCTCCTGGCCCGCCCGGACGACGGCGACAGTCTGAGCAGCCAGCTGCGCCGCCTGCTCAGCCGCGACAGCAACCATTGGCCGGACCTGGAAAGCATCGCCCAGCACCTGCACATCAGCCCGCAGACCCTGCGCCGGCACTTGCGCGAAGAAGGCACGAGTTTTCAGGGGTTGAAGGATCAGTTGCGGCGCGATATCGCCATCTACCACCTGCGTCGGGCCGACCTGTCGTTGCAACAGATCGCCGAGCAGACCGGCTTTTCCGAGCCATCGGCCTTTCACCGCGCGTTCAAGAAGTGGACCGGGCTGACCCCGGGCGCCTACCGCGCCCAGGAAATCTGAGCGCGCCGATCAAATCGCCGGGAAGTGAATGCGGAACGCGGCCCCGCCCAGGGTGGAATCGCCAAGGGTCAGTTGCGCGCCATAGCTGTCGATGATGTCCTTGACCACCGCCAGGCCGATCCCCTGCCCCGGATGCTGGCGATCCAGCCGTTCGCCGCGCTGGAGAATCCGCGCCCGCTGGTCCGGCGGCACGCCCGGCCCGTCGTCCTCGACACACAACTGCGCGCCGTGGAGGTCTTGGCGGACACTGATACGCACCTCGCTCAGGCACAGGCGGTAGGCGTTCTCCAGCAGGTTGCCCAGCAATTCGAGCAAGGCTCCATGCTCGATCGGCACATAGCAGCGCTCCGGCAGATCGAACGAGACCCGCACCTGTTTGTCGCGGTAGACCTTGTCCAGGGTGTCGCACAGGCTTTTCAGCACCGGACGCAAACGCACCTGGTGGCGCACCAGGCCGCTCTTGCGCAGGCTGGCGCGCTGCAGCTGGTAGCTGATCTGCTGGCTCATGCGTTCGATCTGGGTCTGCAGCACCCAGGCCTGTTCGCGGTCTTGAGGACGCAGGGCCATGTCCTCGCTGACCCCTTGCAACACCGTCAGCGGGGTCTTCAGGCTGTGGGCCAGGTCATCCAGGGAATCGCGATAACGGCTGCGTTGCTCGCGCTCGCTGTGCAGCAGGCGGTTCAACGAGCCGGTCAGGCGCAGCAGTTCGCGTGGATGTTCTTCGCTGAGGCTTTGCCGGGTGCCGCTCTCGATTTCGTCCAGCTCCTGGCTCAGCCGGCGCAATGCCTGCAGGCCCCAGGTCAGGCCGAGCCAGAGCAGCGCCAGGAGCACCAGCAACGCGGCGCCGAACCCGAGGTAGAGGTTTTCCCGCACCCCTTCCAGGGTCAACTGGTACTCACGCACCGGCTGCAAGGCGACGATGCTGAACGCCGCGCTTTTACCGCCCAGCAGCTTGACCTCGACGTCGTAGACGAAAAACTCCTGGCCGTTGACCTCGCGGATACGCGCGAACTCGTTGCCGCGCCCGTCATACCGCGGCTTGTAGTTGATGTTCTCTTCCTGGGTCGCCTTGGAGCGCCAGACCAGCCGCCCCTCCCGGTCGTAGATGTAACCCAGGAGACGGCTGTCGGTCAGGTTGAAACGCTCGTCCGGCAGTTGCGCCGGCATTTGCAGGTGATTGTTCTCGACCCGGGCCGCCGAGATCAGCGTGGTCACGTCGGAGGCCAGGCGCTGCTCGATGGAGTCCTGCAGCGCCAGGCTGAACGCGCCTTGCATGGCCGGCAACAACGCCAGCATGAACAGCACCGCCAGCGTCGTGGCCGCCAGCATCAGGCGCAGGCGTAACGATCGGATCATCGGCAGCGCTCGTTGAACAGGTAACCCAGGCCACGCACGGTATCGATGGGCTTGAAGCCCGACGGCCCTTCCAGCTTGCGCCGCAGGCGGCCGACCAGCACCTCGATCACGTTCGGATCGCGCTCATCATCGTCCGGGTACAGCTGCTCCATCAGCCGGTCCTTGGCCACCACCTGCTGATGGTGGCGCATGAGGTACTCGAGAATCCGGTACTCGTAGGCGGTCAACGCCAGCGGCTGTTCGTCGAGCGAGGCCTGCTTGCGATTGAGGTCGAGCAGCAGCGGGCCGGCGATGATGGTCGACTGGGTGAACCCGCTGGAGCGACGCAGCAGCGCATTCAGGCGTGCGTCCAGCTCCTCGAACTGGAAGGGCTTGACCACATAGTCGTCGGCGCCGGCGGCCAGCCCTTCGACCTTGTCCTGCCAGTTGCCGCGTGCCGTCAGGATCAGGATCGGAAACGCCTTGCCCCGCGAGCGCAGCTGGCGGATCAGGTCCAGCCCGCCCATGCCCGGCAGGCCCAGATCGATCACCGCCAGATCATGGTTGAACTGCTCGGTCTGATACAGCGCCTCCTCGGCATTGGCCACGGACTCGACCACATGGCCGCTGTCCGTGAGGCGGGTTTGCAAGTGATGGCGCAGCAGCGCCTCATCTTCAACGACGAGCAGTTTCATGCAGCTCTCCCAGGCAAAATTCGACATCTCCAAGGGCGCTCAGGCGCCCTGATCGTATATATGGCAACGCCGGATCTTGCCTTGGCAGATCCGGCGCGCTCAGAACCAGGACAATATTTTAGAAAGCGTAGTTGGCCGACAGGTAGGTCTGGGCGCTGCTGGTCAGGCTCAGCGAACCCTGCTTGCTGCCACTGCGCTCGCTCATCTCGGTGCTGGCATTGCTACGCAGGTAACGGTAACCCAGTTCGACCGAGGTGTTCTGTGAAACCTGCTGCAGGACACCGGCCTGCATGCCGACGGCATAACCGATATCGCTGTCGCGGCTGAAGCCTGGGGAATCCTGGGTCAGCTTGGTCAGGCCCGCGGTACCGCCGCCGAACAGCTTGGTGCTGCTGGTCACCGGCAGGAACACATCGTAGCTGCCGAGCAGGTTTTCCTGGCGCAGTTTAATGCCATTGTGCGAGCCGGAGACATTGTCGTAGGTGGCGTAGTAGCGGTGCTGGTCATTCTGCTGACCCAGGCGCACGCCCCAGGTGTTGTCCTTGCCGATCACACCGTCGGCGTTCGGGTTGTTCAGGTTGCTGTTGAGCAGGCTGGACTTCTTGACCTTGTCGCTGGTCTGGCCATAGGTAAGGCTGGCGAAGTTGCTGTCGGCGGCCTGGACGACAGCGCTGGCGCCGAGAACAGTGAAGGCCAGGATCATCTTCTTGAAAGTAGTCATGGGTGTTTCCTCATTCGCTATGTGTTTTTGGGTACGGGAGCCAGACTACCGACCCCGCCCTGAACTCCCCCTGAACACACTCTGAACCTCGGCTGAATCAAATCGACTAGGCTGTCTGGCAGTCTTTTAAAAGGAGAACGGACCATGCGCGCGCTTTTCGCTTGCTTGTTGTTGGCTTTCTGCGGCTTGAGCCAGGCAGCCATCAAGACCCAGGAAATCCCCTACCAGAGCCCCGACGGTACCCGGCTCATCGGCTACTACGCCTATGACGACGTGTTGAAAGGGCCACGCCCAGGAGTCGTGGTGGTGCATGAGTGGTGGGGCCTGAACGACTACGCCAAACGCCGGGCCCGGGATCTCGCGGCCCTGGGTTACAGCGCCCTGGCCATCGATATGTACGGCGACGGCAAGAACACCGAGCACCCGAAAGACGCCATGGCCTTCATGCAGGCCGCCTCGAAAGACAGTGCCGCCGCCAGCGCGCGCTTCAAGGCCGGGCTCGACCTGCTGAAGAAACAACCGCAGACCGACCCGGCCAAGCTGGCCGCGATCGGCTACTGCTTCGGCGGCAAGGTGGTGCTGGACGCAGCGCGCCAGGGCCTGCCCCTGCTCGGTGTGGTGAGTTTCCATGGCGCCCTGGTCACCAGTACCCCGGCCACTCCCGGCAGCGTCAAGGCGAAAATCCTGGTGGAGCACGGCGCCCTCGACAGCATGGTCACCGCCGATAACGTCAGCGCCTTCAAGGCAGAAATGGACAAGGCCGGCGCCGACTACCGGTTCGTCAACCTCGAGGGCGCCAAGCACAGCTTCAGCAATCCGGATGCCGACCGCATGAGCCACGGCGAACATGGCGGGCTGGACATCGGCTACAGCAAGGCCGCCGATGAACGCTCATGGGCGGACATGCGAGAGTTCTTCAAAAAGCTGTTCGACTGACCCCGCGTCGACCGCCCCGAGACCTCAATTCCCGGGGCGGCGGCATCGAGGCCGACGCTTGCCAGGCTACCCTCCAGCCTTACAACCCGGCAAAATGCCTGGCATGAATCGCATCCCCACCCTCCCAGCCTGCTGCACCCCACTCGACGACCAGTGGCCGCTGCCCGACGCCCTGCCGGACACCGTCCTGCTCGGCACCCATTTCGATGCCTCGCGCCTGGCCAGCAACGACTTCCAGCGCAGCGCCATCGAGCCGCCCGCGAGCATTCAACGTTCGGTGGCAAAACGGCAGGCCGAGTTTCTCGCCGGTCGTTTCTGCGCCCGCGCTGCCCTGCAGCGCCTGGATGGCCTGGACTGCATTCCGCCGATCGGCGAGGACCGGGCGCCGGTCTGGCCGACGCACATCAGCGGCTCGATTACCCACAGCACCGGGCGTGCCGCGGCGATTGTCGCGCGCAAGGAGCATTGGCGCGGGCTGGGCATGGACCTGGAGAACCTGCTCAACAGCGAACGGGCGGAACGCCTGGCGGGGGAAATCCTCATCCCGGCCGAAATGCAGCGCATGGCCGCCGCCCCGCGGGAACAACTGGCGCTCTGGGTCACCCTGACCTTTTCGGTGAAGGAAAGCCTATTCAAGGCGCTGTACCCGATCGTCCGGCAACGCTTCTATTTCGAACATGCCGAAGTGCTGGAGTGGACGGCCAGCGGCCAGGTCCGCCTGCGCCTGCTGACCGACCTGTCCAGCGAATGGCGCAATGGCAGTGAACTGGACGCGCAATTCGCCCTGCAGGACGGGCAACTGCTGAGCCTGGTCAGTATCCGGGCTTGATGCCCGGACGAACCTGAGCGCAAGCCTTCAACCTTTATCCTGATGCCGTGGCCAGCTCAGGCTGAAGCAGGCGCCACCGAGGGTCTTGCTCCTGCTGATCAATGCCCGGCCGTCGTGCCAGTGAATGATCCGCCGCACGATCGACAACCCCAGGCCGTGCCCACCCGAAGCGCGGGTACGGCTGTCATCCAGGCGCAGGAACGGGGTGAAGATCCGCTCCCAGGCGCTTTCCGGAACCCCTGGACCATCGTCCTCGACATCGACCCGGCAACGCATCTGCCCCACCTGGTAACTGACCAGCACCTGCGACTCGGCGTGGCGCATGGCGTTGCTCACCAGGTTCTGCAACGCCCGATGCAGGTAGCGCGGCTCGGCCTCGACCCAGGCGCCATCGCAATCCGCCGCGGACAGGCACGAACCACGCTGCACCTTGACCTGCGCCCGCAACGGCGCCAGCTCGCTGATCACCTGGTTGATCAGCGCGTCCAGGTCGATGCGCTGGAAGTTCAGCGCCGGAGAACCCTGCTCCAGCCGCGCATAGGTGAGCATTTCGTCCACCAGCCGGTCGAGGTCCTGGATATCGTTGTCCATGCCCTCCATGTACTTGTCCCGGGCCTGTGGGGTGGTCGCCGAGCCGATCATCTCCAGGCCAAAGCGCAGGCGCGCCACTGGCGTGCGCAACTCATGGGACACCGCGCGCACCAGCTCGCGCTGGATCGCCAGCAAGCGCTGCAAATGCTCGGCCATGCCGTTGAAGGCCGCCGCCAACCGTCCCACGGAGTCGGCGCCACCGGCCGGCACCCGGGCTTCCAGGCTGCCCTTGGCAATGCGCGTGGCCGCCGATTCCAGGCCACGCAAGCGCCGCTCCAGCTGGCGTACCAATAAATAGACGATCAGGCCGATCAGGCTCAGGCCCAGCACCGCGATCAACACCAGCCATTGCGGCGGGTAGGGATTCATCTGGTACAGCGGGCCGATTTCCAGCACCCAGGGCGTGCCCACCATCCCTGCGAACACGCGGATCGAATCGCCGCCCTTGCCCAGCGCCATCACCGTATCGCCCTCGGCAACCCGGCGACGCTGGTCCTCGTCCATGTCCGCGTCGTCCTGGGTGACCAGGTGCATGTCGAAGCCAAAGCCTTTGTTCTTTTTCAGTGCCGCCAGGCGCTCCGGCTGCTCGGCCACCGGAAAGCGCACCAGCTCGTCGGCCAGCAGATAGATAGTCGCCCGCGCCAGTTGTTCGCTGATCTGCTGCACTTCACCGGTCAGCAACAATTGCTCAGGTTCGCTGACCAGACGGTAGACCCGTGCCGCATAAGGCCCGGTCTGCTCCACCAGGGCCTGGCCGCGCAAAACGCGGTTGCGCTGCCCGAGGTCGAGGCCGGTCTGGGTGAAGGTCTGCAGGGTCAGCGGGATGCCCAACAGGCGCTCCCACACCGCCAGGGCGCGGCGGCGCTCGATCTCGCTCATGGGCTGCAGATTGTCGGCCATCAGCGAGAACGTGCCGTGGGCCAGGCGCTCGCGGTATTGCTCGCTACGCACCTGGTTGAGCAGGTGCAGCGCCAGTACGCCCAACAGCGCCACCAGAATCAGGGCGGCGCACATGCCGCCGTAGATGCGCAGGAATATGGAGTTCACGGCAACAGATCGGCAGCGGCTTCGGGGACGAACAGATAACCCTTGCTGCGGATGGTCTTGATCAGCCGCGGGTGCTCCGGGTCGTCGCCGATTTTCGGACGGATACGCGAAATGCGCACATCGATGGAGCGGTCCTGGCCGTCATAGCCGATGCCGCGCAGGGCGGTGAAGATTTCCTCGCGGGACAGAATGCGCCCGGCGTTGGCTACCAGCAGCCAGAGCAGGTCGAACTCGGCGCTGGTCAACTCGATCCCGGCGTCGTGCAGCCAGGCCTCGCGCAAGGCGCTGTCCACCACCAGCGGGCCGAATTGCAGGCGCCGGGATTTCTCCGGCGCGCTGCTTTCCACAGGTTCGCTGCGCCGCAGCAGGGCCTGGATCCTGGCCAGCAACAGGCGCGGACGGACCGGCTTGCACACGTAATCGTCGGCACCGGTGTCCAGCCCCAGTATCTGGTCCATGTCGTCGGTGCGCGCGGTCAGCATCAGGATCGGCCCGTCGTAGCGATCGCGGACCTTGCGGCAAATGCTCAGGCCATCCTCGCCGGGCAGCATCAGGTCGAGGATCACCAGATCGGGTTGTTCGGCAATGATCCGCGCCGCGGCCAGGGCGCCATTGCCTTCGATGGCGACACGCAATCCATTGCTCTGCAGATATTCACAGGTCAACTCGGCCAGTCGCTGATCGTCCTCGACGATCAATATCTGCCACGCTTCTTGCTCCACGGTGACCTCTGCTTGCCAGATACGGGCTCAGGAAGAATCCGCCCGTCTTTTTGTAATGTGAGATGGATAAAACAATGTCTGGAAGGCCCGATTGTAGCAACGGCAAAGGCCGTGAACACAAGGCGCTGAATGCGCTCGGTAAAGGCGTTTTTTTGTGATAGGGTTCGCGCCCGCAAAAATCCGCCCCGGGCAGTTTTGCAGGGCAAAAAACAGTGACAAACGGTAGGATCCAGCCCTGCTGCGGCCTGCGTGAGGTTTACCTGATTCATACACAATTTACGCACAACCTTATCCACAGGCTGTACGTTGCAATCACCCCCAAAAACGCATTATCTTGTAGCTCGGCCGCAAAAAAACCCTACATCTAGGGTTTCAGGCCAAAAACCAAACACAAATCAGACAAGAAACTCAAGCGCTTTTCTTGCACTCGTTTGGTGGAACCAATCGGATTTTCAGAAGCCAAACCGCGCGTGCGTATGGCTGCGGTTTTCCAGCCCACGGCGAGGAAAACGGTACGGGTGTTGCAGTACATGACTGTCACCCACCAGGAATACGGTCACGAGCCACTGGCTCGCGACCTATGACTTCGGCATGGAAGCGGCGCCAACAGCCCCCCTTCCTGAACTGTCCCGAAGTCGTTATGCCCGGCGTGCGCCGGTTGTAGTGCTTCAGGACGGAACGGTGGGCACCCAAAGGGTGCCCAAACAAACATAGAGAACGTGGAGACACCCATGCAAACCGACACAACTCGCGAGAACCCGCAGGCCAAAGCGCCGCAGGCTGCCGATTCCAACCTGGATCTGTCTGCCACCGCGCCTGGCCAACTGCGAGTGATCAAGCGTAACGGCACTGTCGTTCCTTACACCGATGACAAAATCACCGTCGCCATCACCAAAGCGTTTCTCGCAGTTGAAGGCGGCACCGCTGCCGCTTCGTCGCGAATCCACGACACCGTCGCTCGCCTGACCGAGCAGGTCACCGCCACCTTCAAGCGTCGCATGCCTTCGGGCGGCACCATCCATATCGAAGAGATCCAGGACCAGGTCGAACTGGCCCTGATGCGCGCCGGCGAGCAGAAAGTTGCCCGCGACTACGTGATCTACCGTGACTCGCGCGCCAAAGAGCGCGCCACCCGCACCCCAGGCGAAGAGCCGGTGCAGGCTCACCCGTCGATCCGTATCACCCGTACCGACGGCAGCTTCGCGCCTCTGGACATGGGCCGCCTGAACACCATCGTCACCGAAGCCTGCGAAGGCCTGGAAGAAGTCGACGGCGACCTGATCCAACGCGAAACCCTGAAGAACCTCTACGACGGCGTAGCGCTCAAGGACGTCAACACCGCCCTGGTGATGACCGCGCGCACCCTGGTTGAGCGCGAGCCGAATTACTCGTTCGTGACCGCCCGCCTGCTGATGGACACCCTGCGCGCCGAAGGCCTGAGCTTCCTGGAAGTGGCCGAGAGCGCCACTCACCACGAGATGGCCGACCTGTACGCCAAGGCACTGCCGGCCTATGTCGCCAAAGGTATCGAGTTCGAACTGCTGAACCCTGTGCTGGCCGAATTCGACCTGGAGAAACTCGGCAAGGCGATCAACCACGAGCGCGACCAGCAGTTCACCTACCTGGGCCTGCAGACCCTGTACGACCGTTACTTTATCCACAAGGATGGCGTGCGCTTCGAACTGCCACAGGTCTTCTTCATGCGCGTGGCCATGGGCCTGGCGATCGAAGAAAAACAGCGCGAAGACCGTGCCATCGAGTTCTACAACCTGTTGTCGTCCTTCGACTACATGGCTTCGACTCCGACCCTGTTCAACGCCGGCACCCTGCGTCCACAGCTGTCGAGCTGCTACCTGACCACCGTGCCGGACGACCTGTCGGGCATCTACGGCGCCATCCACGACAACGCCATGCTGTCGAAATTCGCCGGTGGCCTGGGCAACGACTGGACTCCAGTGCGTGCGCTGGGCTCGTACATCAAGGGCACCAACGGCAAGTCCCAGGGCGTCGTGCCATTCCTGAAAGTGGTGAACGACACCGCAGTAGCCGTGAACCAGGGTGGCAAGCGCAAAGGCGCTGTGTGTGCCTACCTGGAAACCTGGCACATGGACATCGAAGAGTTCATCGAGCTGCGCAAGAACACCGGTGACGATCGTCGTCGTACCCACGACATGAACACCGCCAACTGGATTCCCGACCTGTTCATGAAGCGCGTCTTCGACGACGGCAAGTGGACCCTGTTCTCGCCATCGGAAGTGCCGGACCTGCACGACCTGACCGGCAAGGCCTTCGAAGAGCGCTACGAGTACTACGAAGCCCTGTGCGAATACGGCAAGATCAAGCTGTTCAAGACCATCCAGGCCAAAGACCTGTGGCGCAAGATGCTGTCCATGCTGTTCGAAACCGGCCACCCTTGGCTGACCTTCAAGGACCCGTGCAACCTGCGCAGCCCGCAGCAGCACGTGGGCGTGGTCCACAGTTCGAACCTGTGCACCGAGATCACCTTGAACACCAACAAGGACGAGATCGCCGTTTGCAACCTCGGCTCGATCAACCTGCCGAACCACATCGTCGACGGCAAGCTGGACACCGCCAAGCTGCAACGCACTGTGAACACCGCTGTACGCATGCTCGATAACGTGATCGACATCAACTACTACTCGGTACCGCAGGCGAAGAACTCCAACTTCAAGCACCGTCCGGTCGGCCTGGGGATCATGGGCTTCCAGGACGCGCTGTACCTGCAGCACATCCCTTACGGTTCCGATGCCGCTGTCGACTTCGCCGACAAGTCCATGGAAGCGGTGAGCTTCTACGCGATCCAGGCTTCCTGCGACCTGGCCGACGAGCGTGGCGCCTACGAGACGTTCCAGGGTTCGCTGTGGTCCAAAGGCATCCTGCCGCTGGATTCGCAACAGATCCTGATCGAGTCCCGTGGCCAGAAGTACATCGATGTCGACCTGAACGAAACCCTGGACTGGGCACCGGTGCGCGCCCGTGTACAGAAAGGTATTCGTAACTCCAACATCATGGCCATCGCGCCGACCGCAACCATCGCCAACATCACCGGCGTGTCGCAGTCGATCGAACCGACCTACCAGAACCTGTATGTGAAATCGAACCTGTCGGGCGAATTCACCGTGATCAACCCGTACCTGGTTCGCGACCTCAAGGCTCGTGGCCTGTGGGACTCGGTCATGATCAACGACCTGAAGTACTACGACGGTTCCGTGCAGCAGATCGAGCGCATCCCGCAAGAACTCAAGGAGCTCTACGCGACTGCCTTCGAAGTGGAAACCAAGTGGATTGTCGACGCCGCTAGCCGCCGCCAGAAGTGGATCGACCAGGCTCAGTCGCTGAACCTGTACATCGCCGGCGCTTCGGGCAAGAAGCTCGACGTGACCTACCGCATGGCCTGGTACCGTGGCCTGAAAACCACTTACTACCTCCGTGCCCTGGCCGCGACCAGCACCGAGAAGTCGACCATCAACACCGGCAAGCTGAACGCTGTTTCCAGCGGCGGCAACCACGGTGACGACTCGGTCCTGGCGGCTCCAGCCGGTCCTGCTCCAGTGCCGAAGGCTTGCGCCATCGACGAGCCGGATTGCGAAGCTTGCCAATAAGCTGAGCCGACAGGCGCCTCCCGGCGCTTATCCGAACCCCCGACAGGCCCTGCCTGCCGGGGGTTTTCTTTGGCCTGGGGAAAAGCCGCCCTATCCGCCCTCCGCAGCCGCTACCGGCTGCCCCCACCCGAGCGTCATGACTCATCGCGAGCAAGCT
>NZ_JACNDE010000013.1:0-173956 GCF_017351415.1 Pseudomonas sp. FW305-25
CTTGCCCGCGATAGGCTTTACCTGATGACACCATAGCGCGAGGGCCTTGCACCCTCGCGCTTTTTTGTCGGTCAATCAGTCTCGATCCGCGAGTGTTTGCGCGTATCTTTCATGGTGATGTAGACCAGCAGCGACACGGCGATGCAGGCGGTGACATACCAGTAGTAACCGGTTTCCATGCCGACGCTCTTGAACCACAGCGCGATGTATTCGGCGGTGCCGCCGAAGATCGATACGGTCAGCGCGTAGGGCAGGCCCACGCCCAGGGCGCGGATCTCGGTCGGGAACAGCTCGGCCTTGACCACCGCGTTGATCGAGGTGTAGCCGCTGACGATGATCAGCGCCGCCATGATCAGAAAGAACGCGCCCCACCAGCTCTGGACGGTGTGCAGGGTGGTGAGGATCGGCACGGTGAAAAGGGTACCGAGGATGCCGAAGGCGATCAGGATCGGACGGCGGCCGATCTTGTCCGACAGCGCGCCGACCACCGGTTGCAGGCACATGAACAGGAACAGGGTCGCCGCGGAAATGGTGGTGGAGTCGGAAATGCTCATGCCGACGGTGTTCACCAGGTATTTCTGCATGTAGGTGGTGTAGGTGTAGAAGGCCAGGGTGCCGCCCATGGTCAGGCCGACCACGGTCATCAGCTCTTTCGGATGACGCATCAGGGTGCGCATCAGGCTTTCTTTCGGCTTTTCCTTCTTCTTGGTGAAGGACTCGGTTTCTTCCATGCCACGACGCAGGTACAGCGCGACGATCGCGCACAGGGCGCCGATGCCGAACGGAATGCGCCAGCCCCAGGATTGCAGCTCTTCGGTGGTCAGCACGTTCTGCAGCACGATCAGGACCGCCAGGGCGATGAGCTGGCCGGAGATCAGGGTCACGTACTGGAAGCTGGAGAAGAAACCCCGACGTTCCTTGGTCGCCATCTCGCTGAGGTAGGTGGCCGAGGTGCCATATTCACCGCCGACCGACAGGCCCTGCATCAGGCGCGCCAGCACCAGCAGGATCGGGGCGCCGACGCCAATGGTCTCGTAGCCGGGAGTCAGGGCGATGATCAGCGAGCCGAAGCACATCAGCAGCACCGAGGCCATCAACGCGGCCTTGCGGCCCTTGCGGTCAGCGTAGAGCCCCATCAGCCAGCCGCCGATCGGACGCATCAGGAAGCCCACGGCGAAGATCGCGGCGGTGTTCAGCAGTTGTGCGGTGGTGTCGCCCTTGGGGAAGAAGACTTTGGCGAAGTACAGGGAGAAGGCGGCGTAGACGTACCAGTCGTACCACTCGACCATGTTGCCGACCGAACCGCTGAAGATCGATTTCAGGCGGCTGGCGGTGGTCTTTTCTTTGGCAGGCGCAGCTGCCGACCCAAGAGGCAGGGTTTGCGAGTTATCCATGACGGATCCTTCATTTAATTGTTTTTGTGGAGCGCGCCGAAACGCAGCCTGCTGGAGCTATAGCAGGAGCTGTGCCAGGAGCCGAAAGGCCCGGTTTAGAAGGGTCTTGAGATTTTAATGAGCGGAAATCCGCTCATTGGCGAAAGTGCGTGAGCGGAAAATTGCCGATGAAGGTGGTGTGGGTGAGGGCGTCTTCGCGAGCAAGCTCGCTCCTACAGAAGCTACGTGATCCCTGTAGGAGCGAGCTTGCTCGCGATAGGACCTCGGGCATCACTCCTCCCCGAGAAACATTTCCCGCGCCAGCCCATGGCGCTGCATCTTTTCATTGAAGGTGCGGCGCGGCAGTTGCAGCTCAACGAGCACCGCCTTGATGTCGCCCTTGTGCCGGGTCAGCGCGGCCCGCAGGCATTGCGCCTCGAAAGCTTCCTGCTGCGCCGCCAGGGACTGGCCGGGGTCGATGGTTTCCGGCTCGGGCTCGCCCAGGCCAAGCACCTGGCGTTCGGCGACGTTGGCCAGTTCGCGCACGTTGCCCGGCCAGTCGTGGCTCAGCAGGCGGCTCAACTGCGCCCCGCTCAGGGGCGCGACGCTACGGCCCAGGCGCTCGGCGGCGGCGTGGGCGAAATGTTCGTACAGCAGCGGGATGTCCTCGCGCCGCTCGCGCAGCGGCGGCAGGCGCAGTTGCGCGACGTTCAGGCGGTAGGCCAGGTCTTCGCGAAAACGCCCGGCGCGGGCTTCGTCCAGCAGGTCCGGCTTGGTCGCGGCAATGATCCGCAGGTCCACCTCGATGCTCTGGTTGGACCCTAGGCGTTCGAGCTTCTGTTCCTGCAGCACCCGCAGCAGCTTGACCTGCTGGGCCAGCGGCATGCTTTCGATCTCGTCGAGGAACAGGGTGCCGCCGTCGGCGTATTCCAGCTTGCCGATGCGCTTGCCCTGGGCGCCGGTAAAGGCGCCGCTTTCATGGCCGAACAGTTCGGCTTCGAACAGTTGCTCGGGGATCGCCGCGCAGTTCAGGGCGACAAAAGGTTTGTCGGCGCGCGGCCCGAAGTCGTGCAGGCAGCGGGCGACCAGTTCCTTGCCGCTGCCGGTCTCGCCGCGGATCAATACGTTGACCGGCAGCGCGGCCAGGTCGACCACCTGGCGCCGCAGGGTCTGCAAGGCGCGGGACACGCCGAGCAGGGTGGAGTCGATTTTCTCCCGGGTATCGGCCTGTTCGTGCAGGCGTCGGTTCTCCAGGATCAGGCCGCGTTTGTCCAGGGCCCGGCGCAGGCTGCTCAGCAGGGTTTGCGGGCTGAAGGGTTTTTCCAGGAAGTCGTAGGCGCCGTCGCGCATCGCTTCCACCGCCATCGGCACGTCGCCGTGGCCGGTCAGCAGGATCACCGGCAGGTCGGCGTCGCGCTGCTGCACTTCTTTGAGCAGCTCCAGGCCACTGATGCCGGGCATGCGCACGTCGCTGAGGATCACCCCGGGGAAGTCCCTGGGCAACCGGGCCAGGCAGTCCTCGGCGCGACTGAACAGCTGCACCGCGAAGCCCGACAGGTTCAGCCATTGTTCGACGGCGGTGCGAATACTGGCTTCGTCGTCGACCAGCATCACCGAATTCAACATGGGATATGTGCCTCCAGGTCGATGGGCAGGCTCAGGGTGAAGATCGCGCCCTGGCCTTGATTGCCGGCGCTCAGGCGCCCGCCCAGTTCGTGGACGATAGCGTAGGACACCGCCAGGCCGAGGCCCAGGCCGTCGCCCACCGGCTTGGTGGTGAAGAACGGATCGAAGACGTTCGGCAGGTGTTCTTCGGCGATGCCGCCACCGCTGTCGATGACGCTCAGGCTCCACAGCTGCTGGTCGGCTTCGAGGCGGATTTCCAGGTGCTTGAGGGGCTTGTCGCGCATGGCGTCCAGGGCGTTGCGCAGCAGGTTGATCAGCACCTGCTCCAAGCGTATGGCATCGCCGCGGACCCAGGCCGGGCGCATCAGTTGCAGGTGTGTGTCGATCTGTTCGTCGCGCAGCCGGGTGTCCAGCAGTTGCAGGGCCTGATCCACCACCGCCGCCAGGTCCAGGCGTTCGCGCAGGCCGCTGGGGCTTTTGCGGGCGAAGGTTTTCAGGTGGCCGGTGAGGCTGGCCATGCGGGTCAGCATATCGTCCAGCGGTTTCAGGGCCTGGTAGGCCTCGTCGATCCGCCCGTGATCGAGCAGCAGGCGCAGGGTGGCCAGCTGCATGCGCTGGGTGGTCAGCGGTTGGTTGATTTCATGGGCCAGGGCCGCGGACATCTGCCCCAGGGCCGCCAGCTTGGCCGATTGCACCAGGCCGTCCTGGGCGGTACGCAGATCGCGAGTGCGCTCCTCGACCAGGCGTTCGAGCTCCTCGCGGCTGCGCTGGCGCAGCCTGGCCAGGCGCCAGCGCTGGTTGAGGAACAGCAGCAGGAACACCAGGGTCAGCCAGGCGCCAGCCGCGGCCAGGCCGGCATTGCGGCGGTCCTCAAAAGCGATCTGCGGGCGGCGCAGCAAATGCAGGGTCCAGCCTTCGGTGGCCAGGGGCAGGGATTCCCACAGGTAGTCGACGCTGCCGTCCGGGCCCTCGACCCGGGTCAGCGTACTGTCGTCGTCAAAGCGTCGCAGCGGCCGGTGTTCGAGCGGCGTCAGCCGTTGCTTGTCGTATTGCCGGGTGGCCTGGAGTTCGGCGCGGTCGCTGTCCGACAACGGGCGCAGCTGGCGATAACGCCAGCCCGGCTGGTTGGCGATGAACACGATGCCCCGGGCATCGCTGACCAGCAGGGTGTCGCTGCCCTGGCTCCATTCGCGCTCCAGTTCGGGGAACTCCAGTTTCACCACCATGGCGCCGAGGAACTGCTCCTGCTCGCCCTTGACCGCGCTGGAGAGGAAATAACCGGGAATGCCGCTGGTGACGCCCACCGCATAGAAGCGTCCGCTGCCCTGGCTGCGGGTCTGGCTGAAGTAGGGGCGAAAACCGTAGTTGTGCCCGACATAGCTGCTGGGCAGGCGCCAGTTGCTGGCGGCCACGGCGAGGCCGGTGTGGTCCAGCAGTTCCAGGGTCGAGGAGCGGGCGGCGCCGTTGATTTGTTCCAGTTTGCGGTTCAGGGCGTCCTGCTGTTGCGGGCCGACCGGGCCCTTGAGTGCCGAGCGCAGTTCCGGGTCCAGCGCCAGCACGGCGGGCAGGGCGCGGTAACGCTCGATCAGGGTATGCAGGGAGTTGGCATACAGCGCCAGTTGCTCGCTGGCGCGGGCGGCATCGTCCTCCAGCGCCTGGCGCTCGGCATGGCGCATGGCGAAGGTCGCGCTGACCATGGCGCCGGCGAGAATCACCAGGGTATAGAAGGTCAAGCGCAGCGGGCGGGAGATCTGGACCATGAGTCAAGGGCAGGCTGAAAGGGGGCAGGAAAGATAACACGCCTGTCCGAGGCTTCGTTGATCGTGGACAGTCCTTGCCCGGCCAGGCATGAAAAAGGCGGCGCTGCTCATCGAGCAACGCCGCCTTGGGTAACAGCAAGCAGCGCTTACTGCACTTCTACCGCCAGGCTTTCACTGATCTTTTTCTGCCAGATGGCAGGACCGGTGATGTGCACCGACTCGCCTTTGCTGTCGACCGCGACAGTGACTGGCATGTCTTTGACTTCGAACTCGTAGATCGCTTCCATGCCCAGTTCGGCAAAGGCCAGGACCTTGGACTTCTTGATCGCCTGGGCTACCAGGTAGGCAGCGCCGCCGACGGCCATCAGGTACACGGCCTTGCTGTCCTTGATCGCTTCGATCGCGGTCGGGCCGCGCTCGGACTTGCCGATCATGCCCAGCAGGCCAGTCTGCTCGAGGATCTGGCGGGTGAACTTGTCCATCCGCGTCGCGGTGGTCGGGCCAGCCGGGCCAACCACTTCGTCACCGACCGGATCGACCGGGCCGACGTAGTAGATGAAGCGACCCTTGAGGTCCACCGGCAGGGTTTCGCCCTTGTTCAGCATCTCGACCATGCGCTTGTGCGCGGCGTCGCGACCGGTGAGCATCTTGCCGTTGAGCAGGACGGTTTCGCCCGGCTTCCAGCTCTGCACTTCTTCCGGGGTCAGGGTGTCGAGGTTGACGCGACGGGCCGACGGACCGGCTTCCCAGACGATTTCCGGGTAGGCGTCCAGAGGTGGCGCTTCCAGGGACGCAGGGCCCGAGCCGTCGAGCACGAAGTGCGCGTGACGGGTTGCGGCACAGTTCGGGATCATGCACACCGGCAGGGAGGCGGCGTGGGTCGGGTAGTCCATGATCTTCACGTCGAGCACGGTGGTCAGGCCGCCCAGGCCCTGGGCGCCGATGCCCAGCTGGTTGACCTTCTTGAACAGCTCCAGGCGCATCTCTTCGATACGGTTCTGTGGGCCGCGGGCCTTCAGTTCGTGGATGTCGATGGATTCCATCAACACTTCCTTGGCCATCACCGCGGCTTTCTCGGCGGTGCCGCCGATACCGATGCCGAGCATGCCCGGCGGGCACCAGCCGGCGCCCATGGTCGGAACGGTTTTCAGCACCCAGTCGACGATCGAGTCGGACGGGTTGAGCATGGCCATTTTCGACTTGTTCTCGGAGCCGCCGCCCTTGGCCGCCACGTCCACTTCCACGGTGTTGCCGGGAACGATGGAGTAGTGGATGACCGCCGGGGTGTTGTCCTTGGTGTTTTTACGAGCGCCCGCCGGGTCGGCGAGGATCGAAGCCCGCAGGACGTTTTCCGGCAGGTTGTAAGCGCGACGCACGCCTTCGTTGATCATGTCGTCCAGGCTCATGGTCGCGCCGTCCCAGCGCACGTCCATGCCCACGCGTACGAATACGGTGACGATACCGGTGTCCTGGCAGATCGGGCGGTGGCCGGTGGCACACATGCGCGAGTTGATCAGGATCTGCGCCATGGAGTCACGGGCCGCTGGCGATTCTTCGCGCAGGTAGGCTTCGTGCATCGCCTGGATGAAGTCCACGGGGTGGTAGTAGGAAATGAATTGCAGGGCGTCGGCAACGCTCTGAATCAGGTCGTCTTGCTTGATCACGGTCATGAGTCGCGCTCCTCTAAAAGACGGGAACATTTAATAAGGTGCTTGCAGCTTGGGTGCATCGGTCGGTTGCAAGCACCTTCAAGGCACGCCGGACACACTGGCGCGACGCTAAAAAGGCGCGGCAGTATACCGCGCCTCGGAGCCGGGCACACGCGCCGGCAGTCAAACCAAAGTCGCATGCCGGGGATGCGCCAGTCGGGGGATGGCGCCAGGCATGACGGTGGGCGCGGCCCCGGGCCGGATGGCGCTGGGCGGGAACAAAAATGGGATAGTTATTTTTTGGCGACACCACTAAAGTGGCAAGTGGCCTGTAGGGTAGGAAACTCTTTAAAGCCCCCTTTCGCATGGTGAGTCAACGATTGACCCATAACGCTATCCAGAGTCTTTTACTCAAGCGCTTCGTTCTTGCGGCGGGTACCTATGGACTGGCGTTGCTGCTGCTCTGGCTGGCCATTTTCAGTGGCTACTATTCGGCGCCGGTGCATTCGGCGCTGATCGATACCGGCCTGGTGGTGCTGAGCCAGGCGCTGCTGTTCTGGCTGTTTGTCTCCGGACGCAACCTGCGCTTTCGCGACCCGAGCCTGACCGAGATCCAGATACTCCTGGCCATCGGCTGGCAGACCTGGCTGCTGGCCCACCTCGATACGGCGCGCGGCACCTTCCTGGTGTTCTATCTGTTGACGCTGCTGTTCGGCCTGTTCCACCTTCCGCGCCGGGCCTTCGTGCGCTGTGCCCTGTGCATTTTCATCGGCTTTGCCGGAATCACGCTGTGGGACGGCTACCACTTCCGGCTGGCCGATCCGATGCTCGCCGTCCTGCAGGTGTGCGTGCTGTTCGCGGTGCTGATCTGGCTGTGCCTGTACGCCAGCTATGTGCAGACTTCCCGGCAGCGCATGCGGCAACGGCGCTTCGCCTTGCAGGCGCACCAGGACACCTTGCGCGGCATGATGCGACAACTGGAGGATCTGGTTGCCACCGACGAATTGACCGGCCTGTACAATCGACGGCATTTCCTGCGGCTGGCGTCGCGCGAACTGCACGCGATGAGCCTGGAGCAGATGCATGGCCTGGCGCTGATCGACCTTGATCACTTCAAGCGGATCAACGACGTGCATGGCCATGCCGCGGGCGATCAGGTGCTGCAGGCGTTCGCCGCCGTAGCCAGCGCCTGCTTGCGCGATGGTGATGTATTGGCCCGCTACGGCGGCGAGGAGTTTGTCATGTTGTTGCCCGATTGCGATCCTGAGCGCCTGACCTCCTGCTGCGAGCGTCTGCGCGTGGCCTTTATGGACGCCCAGTTGATCGGGGTCGAGGTGCCTGGCCTGAGCCTGTCCGTCGGCATGACCCTGGTGGAGCTGGGCGACGACCTGGACGATGCCCTGCAACGTGCCGACCAGGCGCTGTATCGGGCCAAGCGCGACGGACGCAATCGCTGCGCCGCGGCCTGGGAAAATATCGATGCCTGAGCTGCGTGTCGGTGAGCGGCAGTGGTCGGTGGTCGCGGGCAGCAATCTGCTGGATGCCTTGAATCAGGCCGGCGTGGCGGTGCCTTACAGCTGCCGCGCCGGCAGTTGCCACGCCTGCCTGGTGCACTGCGTCGAGGGCCTGCCCAGCGACAGCCGGCCCGATGCCTTGAGCGACGATCAGCGCCAGCGCGGCTGGCGGCTGGCCTGTCAGTGTCAGGTGGTGGAAGACCTGCGGGTCGAAACCTACGACCCGCTGCGCGATGGCGCGCCGGCCGAGGTGGTCGGTGTGGACTGGCTGTCGGCCACGGTGCTGCGCCTGCGTTTGCAGCCGGAGCGCAACCTGCGTTATCAGGCCGGCCAGCACCTGGTGCTGTGGACGGCTTCCGGCGTGGCGCGGCCGTATTCGCTGGCGAGCCTGCCTGGCGAAGACCGCTTTCTTGAGTTCCACCTCGATTGCCGCCAGCCCGGCGCGTTCAGCGACGCGGCGCGCCAGCTCAAGCCCGGCGATGGGTTGCGTCTGGGCGAGCTGCGCGGCGGGGCACTGCACTACGACCCGGACTGGCAAAACCGGCCATTGTGGCTGCTGGCGGCGGGCACCGGGCTGGGGCCCTTGTTCGGTATCCTGCGCGAGGCTTTGCGCCAGGATCATCAGGGCGACATCCGCGTCATTCACCTGGCCCATGACGCCAGCGAACATTACCTGGCCAAGCCCCTGGCGGCGCTGGCGGCGAGCCACGCCAACCTCAGTGTCGAGCTGTTGACCGCGACCGAGCTGCCAGCGGCTTTGGCACAACTGCGGCTTGTTTCACGGCAAACCCAGGCTTTACTCTGCGGGCACCCCGACAGCGTCGATGCTTTCGCCCGACGCTTGTACCTGGCGGGGCTGCCGCGCAATCAACTGCTGGCCGACGTATTCCTGCCCCGCGGCTGAGCGCTGATCCGTCCTGAGCGAGACCACCCATGACCGATACCATCCTGCTTGAACGCGAGGGCGGGCTGCTGACCCTGCGCCTGAATCGCCCGGACAAGAAAAATGCCCTGACCCGGGCCATGTACAGCCAGCTGGCCGAAGGGCTGCGGCAAGCCGACGCCGACCCTGAGGTCCGCGCGGTACTGCTCAGCGGCAGCAGCGACTGCTTTACCGCCGGCAACGACATTGCCGACTTCCTCCAGCAACCACCTACCGGTCTCGACAGCCCGGTCTTCCAGTTCATGCTCAGCCTGTTCGAATGCCGCAAGCCGGTGGTCGCCGCGGTCGCCGGGCCGGCCGTGGGGATCGGCACCACCCTGCTGCTGCATTGCGACCTGGTGTACGTCAGCCGCGATGCCCGGTTGCGCATGCCTTTCGTCAATCTCGGTTTGTGCCCCGAGTTTGGTTCCAGCCTGATCCTGCCGCGCTTGCTTGGGCAGGCCAGGGCCGCCGAACTGTTGCTGCTGGGCGAAGGTTTCAGCGGTGAACAGGCTGCGCAGTGGGGCATTGCCAACCAGGCCTTGGCCGATGGTGCGGCGACCCTGGACAAGGCCCGGGAGATGGCGCTGCGTTTCGAGAAGCTGGCGCCGCAGGCGGTGCAGATCAGCAAGCAGCTGATGCGTACGCCCGATCGCGAACAGCTGCGCAAGGTGATCGAGGAGGAGGGCGCCCTGTTCACCCAGCGCCTGCATTCGCCGGAAGCGCTGGCGGCCTTGTCGGGCTTTTTCGCTAAAAGCTGAAATCGGCACCGCTCGTGTAGCCGCTGCCGGAGGTTGCGATCGATTTGGACGGCATTCCGACGAAGGGGGCGTAAGGTCCCAAGATCGCTGAAGGCCTGGCGGCCTCATCGCAGCCTGACGGCAGCGGCTACAGGTTCGTGAGTTCCATAAATATGCCCTCCATAAAAAAGCCCCGCAGTCTTCACTGCGGGGCTTTTTATTGTTGCGTCAGGTGGCTTAGACCATCGGGTCGCCAACGTGCAGGATCTTCATGCCGTTGGTGCCGCCGGTGGTGTGGTAGCTGTCGCCCTTGGTCAGGATCACCCAGTCGCCTTTCTTCACGACGCCGCGCTTGACCAGCTCGTCGATGGCCTTCTGGCTGACTTCGCTTGGCGGCAGGGACGCCGGGTCGAACGGGATGGTGTAGACGCCACGGAACATCGCGGTGCGGGCCTGGGCTTCGCGGTGCGGGGTGAACGCGTAGATCGGCACCGAGGAACGGATACGCGACATGATCAGCGGGGTGTAGCCGCTTTCAGTCAAGGCGATGATCGCCTTCACGCCCGGGAAGTGGTTGGCGGTGTACATGGTGGCCAGGGCGATGCTCTCGTCGCAGCGCTCGAAGGTCTTGCCGATGCGGTGGCTGGAGGTCTTGCTGGTCGGATGCTTTTCCGCGCCGATGCAGATGCGGTCCATGGCCTGGACGGCTTCGAGCGGGTAGGCGCCGGCGGCGGATTCGGCCGAGAGCATCACGGCGTCGGTGTAGTCGAGCACGGCGTTGGCCACGTCGGACACTTCGGCGCGGGTCGGCATCGGGTTCTGGATCATCGACTCCATCATCTGGGTCGCGACGATCACCGCCTTGTTGTGGCGACGGGCGTGCAGAATGATTTTCTTCTGGATGCCCACCAGCTCGGCGTCGCCGATTTCCACGCCCAGGTCGCCACGGGCCACCATCACGGCGTCGGAGGCCTTGATCAGGCCGTCGAGGGTTTCGTCGTTGGCCACGGCTTCGGCGCGCTCGATCTTCGCCACCAGCCAGGCGGTGCCGCCGGCCTCGTCGCGCAGTTGGCGGGCGTACTCCATGTCAGCGGCGTCGCGCGGGAAGGACACGGCCAGGTAGTCCAGGTCCATGGCCGCGGCCAGCTTGATGTCGGCCTTGTCTTTTTCGGTCAGGGCCGGGGCGGTCAGGCCACCACCGCGACGGTTGATGCCCTTGTGGTCCGACAGCGGGCCGCCGATGGTCACGGTGCAATGCAGTTCGGTGCTGGTGGCGGTGTCGACGCGCATCACCACGCGGCCGTCGTCGAGCAGCAGCTCGTCGCCCACGCCGCAGTCCTTGACCAGGTCCGGATAGTCGATGCCGACGATGTCCTGGGTACCTTCGGTCAGCGGGTGGCTGGTGGAGAAGGTGAACTTGTCACCGATCTTCAGCTCGATGCGCTTGTTGGCGAATTTGGCGATACGGATCTTCGGGCCTTGCAGGTCACCCAGCAGCGCGACGAAGCGCCCATGCTTGGCGGCCAGGTCACGCACCAGCTTGGCGCGAGCCTTGTGCTCGTCCGGGGTGCCGTGGGAGAAGTTCAGGCGGGCGACGTCCAGGCCAGCCAGAATCAGCTGTTCGAGAACTTCCGGCGAGTTACTGGCCGGGCCAAGGGTAGCGACGATTTTGGTACGACGGACGGACATGCAAAGACTCCTGAGTTCAAGCGCAACGAGAGGCTACTATGGTCCGCAGCTGTAGTCATTGTTCGTTTGCACTACTTATTCGTTTGTTTCTTTAAACGAACATTCCTGAAGATTTTCCAACGCGGGTCGATAACGTGCACAAGACAGGAGAACCCCCATGCGATTCGTGCTCATTGCTGCCCTGGCCGTCAGTGTTGTCGGCTGTACCCGCTGGTCGATGGACCATCATCTGAATACCGCCTACCGCGCCTACGACGCCGGCAACTGCGAACGGGTGATGCTCGAACTGAGCCAGGTCGATCGCACAAGTCGTTCGCGCCCTTATATCCAGCCCGAGGTATCGATGCTGCGCGGACAGTGCCTGGAGCGGCAGAAGCTGTTCCTCGATGCCGCGCAGACCTACCAGTACATCATCACCGAACACCCGAGCAGCGAGTACGCCTACCGTGCCCGCGCACGCCTGGAAACCCTGCAGCAACTGGGTCATTACCCTTCGCGCAACAGCGCTCAGGCGCGTCCGACCGCGTTGTAATACTCGTCATCAGGCTATTGCTGATCCCGCGTGAGCCTTGAGCTAACATCTGTGGGCCTGTTTTAGAGTATCGTTTCTAAAATGGGCCGGCCGGGGCCGACAGTCCTCGGCGCGACGATGCGCAATGACCTTCCTAAATAGCGATGCATGACATGTTCACGGACCGGCGGATCGAGCGGCACCAGTTGCCGTGTTTTTTGAAAGTCTTCAATCGGCTGACCGATCGACCCATCGGTTATCTGGGCAACGTTTCCGAAGATGGCTTCATGTTGATCAGCCAGTTGCCGATGCTGATCGGCGCCGATTTCGAGTTGCGCCTGCAGGTTCCCGGCCGCGACGGCCAGCTGCAACCGATCGAGATCACCGCCTCTTGCCGTTGGTGCCATGAAGATGTCACGCCCCATCATTACGACACCGGCTTCGTGCTGCTGCGTTCGCCTCCCGAGTACCGCGAGCTGGTGACGGCCTTGCGCAGCTACTTCAGTTTCTACCCGGTGCAGACCTCCGCCTGACCGCTACAGGGTCCCGGCCTTTTTCCAGCTGAGGTAACGGGTCACCAGTTCCGCCCCCAGTTCACCCGGCCGCACATCGAGCAGGGCAACGCCCTGGGCGCTCAGGCGTTCATGCAGGTCGGTGCGGGCATTCAGGTAATTGATCGTGCCGCAGTAGGTCAGGGCATCGGGCAGGTTGTGCACCGGCGCCTGGCGCAACTGATCGAGGACTTCCTCGCGCAGGCTGGCCACCAGCACCCGGTGCTGGCGCCCGAGGCGCTTGACCGCGGTCAGCAGTTCCTCGTCGTCTTCGTCCCGCAGGTTGGTCACCAGCACTACCAGGGCCCGGCGTTTCTGCCGGGCCAGCAGCTCGCTGGCGGCGGCCTGGAAGTCGGCGCAGCGCTGGCTGCTGTCCAGGTCGTAGACGGTGTTGAGCAAGGCGCTCAACTGGCCCGCGCCCTTGACCGGCGCCAGATAGCGGCGGCGTTCGCCGGCAAAGGTGCAGAGGCCTACCGCGTCGCCCTGGCGCAAGGCGACATAACTGAGCAGCAGGCAGGCGTTGAGCGCGTGGTCGAAATGCGCCAGTTCGCCGTCCTGGCTGCGCATGCGCCGTCCGCAGTCGAGCATGAAGACGATCTGCTGGTCGCGTTCGTCCTGGTACTCGCGGGCAATCGGCGTGCGTTGCCGGGCGGTGGCTTTCCAGTCGATCTGGCGCAGGCTGTCGCCCTCGCGAAACTCGCGCAGCTGGTTGAACTCCAGGCCCAGGCCACGGCGCGGCTGTTGCCGCACGCCGATCTGGTTCAGCCAGTTGTCGACGGCCAGCAGCCGGGCGCCGTAGAGGCGGGCGAAATCCGGGTAGACGCGCGTGCTGTCGTCGAGCTTCAGCAGCCGACGCGCCGACCACAGGCCCAGCGGGCTGGGCAGGCTGACCTCGCAGCGCTCGAAGTTGAAATGGCCGCGCTTGAGCGGGCGCACCCGATAACCCAGTTCCTGCGACTGGCCCGGCTCCAGGAGCAGCGACTGCGGCAGGTATTCGAAGCCCAGGCCATCGGGCACATGATCGAACAGCTCCAGGGTCAGCGGCTGGGTAAAGTCGTGGCGAACCTCTAGGCGCACTTCGCTCCAGCGCCCCAGGGGCAGGCTGCCGGGCAACTGGCGTCGGAGCTGGGGCGAAGGCAGGCGCCTGAGCCGGAAGGCGTCCAGCACGGCCAGCAGCAACAGGGCCAGGAGCAGGCCCCAGGCAATCGCTTGCAGGCTGGCCGCGACCGCCAGGCCGTAGGCCCGCGCAGCGCCGAGCAGCACGTCCAGCGCCAGCAATACGCCGAGCCAGGTCAGAAACAGACGTGAGGGTTTCATCGCTTTGGCGGGCTCACAGTCGCGGCGCCGGCACTTGATCGAGCAGTTGCTTGAGCACCTGCTCCACCGACAAGCCTTCGATATCCAGCTCCGGGGCGATCCGCACGCGATGCCGCAGCACCGCCAGGGCGCAGCCCTTGATGTCGTCCGGAATGACGAACTCGCCGCCGCGCAGCAAGGCCCTGGCCCGGGCCCCACGGACCAGGGCGATCGACGCCCGCGGCCCGGCGCCGAGGGTCAGCCCCGGCCAGCTGCGGGTGGCCCGGGCCAGCCGCACGGCATAGTCGAGGACCTGCTCGTCCAGCGGCAGGTCGCTGGCGATCCGCTGCAGGGCCAGCACGTCCTTGGCCTGCAGCAGGGTGCGCAGCGGCTGCACGTCGAGCATGTCGGCCCGGGGTGAGCGGGTGACCTGGCGGACCATGTGCAATTCCTGGTCGCTGTCCGGGTAATCCATGCGCAGCTTGAGCATGAAACGGTCGAGTTCGGCTTCCGGCAGCGGGTAGGTGCCTTCCTGTTCGATCGGGTTCTGCGTGGCCAGGACCATGAAGGGCTGGGCGATGGGCAGCGCCCGGCCTTCGAGGGTGACCTGGCGCTCCTGCATGGCTTCGAGCAGGGCGGCCTGGGTCTTGGCCGGCGCGCGGTTGATCTCGTCGGCCAGCAGTAAGTTGGTGAACAAGGGGCCCTTGCGCAGCTTGAACTGCTCGGTCTGCAGGTCGTAGACCGCATGGCCGGTGACGTCGCTGGGCATCAGGTCCGGGGTGAACTGGATGCGCGCGAACTCGCCGCCAAAGCAACGGGCCAGGGCGCGCACCAGCAAGGTCTTGCCCAGCCCGGGCACGCCTTCGAGCAGCACGTGGCCACCGGCGATCAGGGCGGTGAGCACGTCGTCGATCACCGCGTCCTGGCCGATCACCGCCTTTTGCAGTTCGTGGCGCAGGGCCTGGGCCAACTGGCTGGCGCGCTGGCGTTGCTGGACGGCATGCGCTTGCGCATGACCGGGCTCGGTGGCGGGAAGCGGTTCGGCGGGAAGGTCGCTCATAGGGCATTCCTGAGAGTTTGCAGGTGGGTGACCAGGCGGCTGAAGTCGGCGCTGGAAAGGCGTTGTGCCGGCTGGGGAGCCAGGGCCTGGCTGATGACGCTGTCCGGTTGCCGGGTAAGGCGGGCCAGGACCTGCCCTTGTTCGGCGGCGGTGAGTCGTTCGAAACCGGGATGACAATGCTGGGCGCGGCGCAGAATGTCCTGCTGCAGGCTATGCAGCAGCCCCTGCTGACCGGTGTGGCGCAACAGGAAGTGGGCGCTGGCTTGCAGGTGCTCGCGCAACTGGCGCCGGGCCCTGGGCATCGGAGCCTGCATCGGTCCGTGGCGAACCCCGACATGCCACAACCACAGGCCGAGCAGTGCCGCCAGGGCCACCAGTGCCTGGGGGAAGTACTTCAGCAGCAGGCTCCAGAGGCTGTCGTGATCGGTGTCGAACAGCAGGGTGACGTCGCTGTCGGCGCTCAGGTACCAGAGCAGCCAGGCGTTGTCGTACTTGGCAATCAACGGCGTCTTCCAGATCTCGGCGTCGGTGAGCACGGTCACCGAACCCTGGCCGTAGCTCAGTTGCATCATGTGGGTGGCCCGGGCGCTGTTGGCCCAGGACTGGGCGAGGTTGTCCGGGTCTTCCAGGTGGAAGTCGGTATCGAAACCGATGTAGGCCGGCGCGTCTTCGTCTTCCAGGTAGAGCTTGGTCAGTTTCGGGTAGGGCTCTTTGCCGGCGCCTGGCGGCGGGGCTTTGAGGTCCTTGCTGAGAAACTGGCGCAGGTGCAGGCGATCGAGCAACAGGTCGCCGCTGCGTCCGGCCTCTTTGTTCCACAGCGCTTCGGCGACGAACAGCAGGCGCCCGCCGGCCCTGGCCCAGTCCAGCAGTTGCTCGACCTGCTGCGGCGTCATGTTCGAGCGCTCGCCCAGCAGCAACAGGCTGTTCTGCTGCGGCTTGAGGGTCGGCAGCACCTCCAGGCCGTTGGCGTGGTGAACCTGCAAGCCGCGCTGGCGCAGGAACATTTCCGCCGCCAGGTATGGGTTGGCGCGGGCTTGCGGGGAGGGGCCGTGATCGATGGTTTCCTGGTAGGGCCTGGCGTTGAGGTAGAGGTACAGCAGCAAGCCGCCGAGCAGGCCAGCGACCAGTAGCGCGAGCAGCGGCAGCAGGCGCCGGTTCATCGTGGGGTTCCCGGGCCGAACAGGGTGCGCCAGCCATCGCACAGTTCCTGCTTCAATTGCGCGGGAGGCAGGCGATGACCGTAGGCCAGGTTCTGCCAGTGCTGGGTCAGGCTGTTGCTGAACGCCTGCAGTTGGGGCAACTGCAAAGCCTTGATCTGCTCAAGGACCTGGCCCTCGGTGTCCGCCGGTTTCAACGGCAGGCGGAAGTCATGCAGGAGCCGGCTCAGCAGCGCGCGGTACAACAGCCCGAGGGCTTCGCGTGGCTGCTGTGGCCAGAGCGCCTCGGCAGCGCTAGCGACATCCTCGGGCAAGGCGTCGGGGCTGAGGTCCAGGCCGAACAGCTGGTGCGGAGCGGCTCGCGCGGGTAGCTTGCCCGGCAGCGGACGGCGGCCGACAAAGGCCCGCAACCATTCACGATGACGCCACACCAGCAGGGCCAGCGCCCCCAGCAGCAGGGCCCAGAGCAGGATCTCCAGGGCCTTGGCCGCGACGCCAAAGGCCCTGCTGTCCAGCAGGTCGGTCAGGGCCTTGAGCCAGCCCGGTAGCTCAGATTGTTCAGCGCTTTTCGGGCTGTCTTCGTCGAACCGGTAACGGGTCACGGTCTGCGGGTTCTTGAAGGGCGGCTGGTCGAGGATCTGGTTGATGCTGTCTTTCGCGGCCTGGCTGGTCAGCGGCTGATCCAGCAGGCGCGGGCTGTCAGGGCCAGTGGCCGGCTCGGCGGCCCAGGCATCGGACGGCAGGGGTAGCAGGCTCAGGCTGCCCAGGACCAGCAGCAGGGCGGCGCCACTCAAGCGCTGCCGCAGGCGGCGCAGCACCAGTTCGATATCCCAGGCCTCCAGCAGCGTGCGGCGATTGAGGTAGAGGCTGAAGCCGCAGGCGACGTACACCGGCTCCCAGACAATCAGGACCAGCGCGTAAAAAGCGTTGGTCAGGTGTTCGAGCCAGAGCCAATCCTGCTCGGCGGCGGCAATCAGCGTCTGCCAGTCCCAGTCCAGCTCGATCTGTTGTGGCAGCAATAGATAGAACAACGCCAGCAGGCCGATCCACAAGATGCCTTCCAGGTGCACGCCGATCAGGGTCAGCCAGTGCGCGGCCCCGGCATTGCGCTGTTGCAGCACCCGCACCCGTTGCTGGCGCGCCTCGCCACTCAGGCCCTCGAGCTGCACCACGGGCATGATGAAACTGCGACTCAGGCTCAGGCGGCGCCAGGTCAGGCTGGCCAGCAGCTGCGGCTTGAGCAGCCTGGGCCATTGGCGCAGGGCCTGGCGCAAGGTCGGGGTTTCGCCGAACAGGGCCTTGGCGAGGATGTACAGCGGCAGCCGTTCGAAGGCCGGCTTGAGCCACCAGAACAGCAGCAGGGCGAGGGTAGGCGAGTCCCAGAGCAACAGGCTGAGCAGGGCGAATACCGGCAGGGTGATCAGCGCCCAGCTGGTCATCAGCAGGCGTCGGTGGCGCTGGCTCAGCAGTACTCCCAGGTCCATGGCTTCCCAAGTCGTGCGCGGGCGAATCACCACGCTGGCTTCACTCAGGCGCATGGCGGCGTCCAGCGAATATCAGGTAGGCCAGGACCAGCAGCCAGCAGATGCCGCCGACCAGGTATTTGATCCAGGCCGCGGGCCAGGTCAGGGAGGACCAATAGGCTTCGATAAAGGCAGCGATCAGCAGGAACAGGATGACCCCGCAGATCAACCGCACGCTGGTGCGCGCGGCCAGCAGCAAGGCTTCGCCGCGGGGCAGGCGTCCGGGGGCGATCAGCGCCCAGCCCATTTTCAATCCCGCCGCGCCGGCCAGGGCGATGGCGCTGAGCTCGAAGGCACTGTGGCCGACGACAAACGACCAGAAGGTGGCGCCATAGCCGATCTGGGTCAGGTGCCCGGCCACCGCGCCGATGGTCAGGCCGTTGAAGAACAGGAAGAACAGGCTCCCCAGGCCAAACAGCAGGCCGCTGGCAAAGGTCTGAAAAGCGATGCCGATGTTGTTCATGATGTAGTAGCCGAACATCATCCAGTCTTCGCCGGCGGCCCGGTTGGCGAGGCGGCCCAGGCGACTGGCATCTGGATCGTAGAGGCGTTGCATTTCGGCCACCTGTTGCGGGCTGACCACGCTGTAGATCAGTTCGGGCACCAGGTACACCAGCAGGCCGATACCCAGCAGGCTGCCAAAGAACACCAGGCTGGCGGCCAGGACGAAGCGCCATTGTTCGCGCACCAACTGCGGGAAACCGGCCAGGACAAAGCCCAGGACCCGGGCGCCCAACGGGCTGCGTTGGCGATAGAGCTGCTGATGGCCGCGCAGCGCCAGTTGCTGCAACGGGTCGACCAGGAAGCTGCTGTAGCCGCGTTCCTGGGCCAGGGCCAGGTGTTGGCACAAGCGGCGGTAATCCTCGGGGAAACGGGCATGGGTCTCGGGCGTCGCCTGGCCGCGTTCCAGTTGTTCGAGCTGTTCGCGCAGGCGCTGCCACAAGGCTTGATGACGGTTTTCGAACAGGCTCTGTTTCATGTCGGCCCCAGCAGTCCGCGGGCGATGCCATTGAGTTCGTCACGGGCCTGCGCGGGCGTTACATGCAGAGGTTCGGCGAGTAGCGCGGCCAGCTCCTGGACCCGGTCCGCGGACAGTTGTTCCTGGCGTTCGGCGAAGCTGAGGATGGCCCGTTGTTCAGTCAGGCTCAGGGCGAAGGCGGCGGTCCTGGCGGGCACTGCCGGCAAGGTCGGGCGAACCACCGGCTGCTCGCGGTAGATCACCAGGGTGCCGGCGGCCAGGTCGCCGAGGCGCTTGAAGGTCGGGTGTTGCAGGCAACTGATGGCGCCGAGGCAATAACCGAACGGCAGCATGTCGACAAAACGCAGCAGGTTGCGGGTCAGGGAAGGGCCCCAGCCGATGGGTGTGCCATCGTCCTGCACGACCCGCAGGCCCATCAGCTGCTTGCCTGGCGAGCAGCCCTGGTTCAACACCTCGAACAGCACCATGTACCACCAGCTGACCAGAAACAGCAGGATCGAGCCCAGCCCCATGCCGAGCTGGCCGAGAAACCCCAGGACAATAAACAGCACACCGAGGATCAGGCCACGAAAGCCCAGGTCGATGGCAAAGGCCAGGGCACGCGACATCAGCCCCGCCGGCCGCAGCGGCAGGTCGATGCCTTCTGGCGTTTCGACCTGGTAGCGGGTGTCCAGTGGCGGGGGCAATGCTTTCCCTGGCAGTGCTGTCGTCTCGAGCATAGGCAACTTGAGGCTGGCCTGGTGGCGATGGATGACCGCCTGATGCTAGCAGTGTCGGAGGGACGAACGACATCATTAACTGTGCCGCGTGACGTGCGCCGTTACCCTTGAATCATCACAAGGCTGGCCGCGGCTGGTGCCAAGCGCCTAGACTTTGCCGGTCTTTTGCTCAGGAACAGCCCGTGACTTCCATCTTCTGGTACGACTACGAAACCACCGGCATCAACCCGCGCTGCGATCGGCCGTTGCAGGTGGCGGGGATTCGCACCGACTTCGAACTCAACGAGATCGGCGAGCCAGTCAATCTTTACTGTCAGCCCAGCGACGACATCCTGCCTCATCCAGCGGCCTGCATGATCACCGGTATTACCCCGAGCCGGCTGGCCGAACAGGGGCTGAGCGAAGCCGATTTCATGACCCGGGTGCATGCTCAGTTGGCGGCACCGGGTACTTGTGGCGCCGGCTACAACACCCTGCGCTTCGACGACGAGATGACCCGCTACAGCCTGTACCGGAATTTCTTCGACCCTTATGCCCGCGAGTGGCAAGGCGGCAACAGCCGCTGGGACCTGATCGATGTGGTGCGCACCGCCTACGCCTTGCGCCCGGAAGGGATTGTCTGGCCGCGGGACGAGGAGGGGCGGGTGACCCTGAAGCTGGAGCGCCTGACCGCCGCCAATGGCATCGATCACGGACATGCCCACGAAGCGCTGTCCGATGTGCGCGCCACTATTGCCCTGGCCAGGCTGATTCGGGACAAGCAGCCGAAGTTGTATGAATGGCTGTTCCAGTTGCGCAGCAAGCAGAAAGTCATGGACCAGGTTCGTCTGTTGCAACCGCTGGTGCATATTTCCGGACGCTTTTCCGCGGCGCGCAGTTATGTCGGCGTGGTCCTGCCGCTGGCCTGGCATCCGCGCAACCGCAACGCCCTGATTGTCTGTGACCTGCACCTGGACCCACAGGGATTGCTCGACCTGGACGCCGAGACGCTGCGCCAGCGTTTGTATACCCGCCGCGAAGACCTGGCCGAAGGCGAGTTGCCGGTGCCGTTGAAGCTGATCCATGTCAACCGCTGCCCGGTCGTCGCACCGCTGAATGTATTGCGTGGCGAGGACCAGCAGCGTTTGCAACTGGACATGGCGGAATATAAGGCCCGGACGCTGCGGCTAAGTGACGCACAAGAAGTTTGGCGGGATAAACTTGCGGCAATTTATGCCAGCGAGGATTTTGCCCCCAGCATCGATCCCGAGCAGCAGTTGTACGACGGTTTTATCGGCGATCGCGACCGACGCTTATGCGAACAAGTGCGCAATGCCGAGCCGCTTCATTTAGGGCAAGAGCAATGGCCGTTCGATGATGAACGTTTGCCTGAATTATTATTTCGTTATCGCGCCCGTAACTTTCCTGAAACCTTGAACGGGGAGGAGCAAGAGCGCTGGAAGTCATTCTGTCAGCAGCGCCTGTGCGACCCGCAGTGGGGAGCGCCCAATACCCTGGAAAGTTTCAATCAGGCGGCTGCCGAACTACGGGTGAGTGCTACATCGATTCAGCGTCAGGTGCTGGATGAATGGCAGGATTACAGCCGGTCGCTGGCCCTGCGTTTCGGGCTTTGATTGTTCGGCTTAGTACATTCCGGGCATTTGCCGGAAATAAAAAAACGCCAGCAAGCTGGCGTTTTTTCATAAGGTCGCAAATCCCTCTGTGACGGGTATACGGCTTAACCCAGCAGGGTTGCCCAGCCTTCGACCACGTCGCCGCCCCACTTGGCTTTCCACTCTTTCAGGGTTTTGTGGTTGCCGCCCTTGGTTTCGATGACTTCGCCGTTGTGCGGGTTCTTGTATTGTTTGACCTTGCGTGCGCGCTTGGTGCCGGTAGTTTTGGCGGCAACACGTGGCGCCTTAACTTTCGAGTCCGGATCCAGCAGCGCGATGATGTCGCGCAGGGACTTGGAGTATTCACCCATCAGGGCGCGCAGTTTGCCTTCGAATTCCAGCTCGGCTTGCAGTTTGTCGTCTTGCGACAGGTTCTTCAAACGGGCTTGCAGCTCTTTGATAGCTTCTTCTGTGGCGCGGTATTCGTTGATCAGGGACATGAGAATTGCCTTATGTTGAGTGCTGAGTGGCAGGTGACAGTGGCGTAATAATAGTCAGGCAGTTTCCTCAAGTAAACAATAAAGCCAGCTTTTATTTAATTTGATTAGAGTGTTTAGCAAAGATCCTGATTGATGAGTTAAATATTGTGAACGAGTCCGCACGACTATTTCCCACAAAGTTATAGGACTATTTCCAAGTGTGACTGATTTCCCTCTCGCATCGGGCATGAGCCCTACAGACTGCTCAGAGGAATCGGATTCCGACATCACGAATACTGCAGTTTTGTCGCGCAATCGCTAGAATGGCGGCCTTTGCGAAGTTCTGGAGTTTCCCCCTCATGCGCACTTTTCGGTTGGTGATTTCCTGCCCGGACCGCGTTGGCATCGTTGCCAAAGTCAGTAACTTTCTGGCGTCCCACAACGGCTGGATCACCGAAGCCAGTCACCACTCGGATGACCTGAGTGGCTGGTTCTTCATGCGTCACGAAATACGTGCCGACTCTTTGCCGTTCGGCCTTGAAGCCTTTCGTGAAGCCTTTGCGCCGATTGCCGAAGAGTTCTCGATGGACTGGCGCATCACCGATACCGCGCAGAAGAAGCGCGTGGTGTTGATGGCGAGCCGTGAGTCCCACTGCCTGGCGGACCTGTTGCACCGCTGGCACAGCGACGAACTCGACTGCGAGATCTCCTGTGTGATTTCCAACCACGACGACTTGCGCAGCATGGTCGAGTGGCATGGCATTCCTTATTACCACGTGCCGGTCAACCCTCAGGACAAGGAGCCGGCGTTCGCCGAGGTCTCGCGCCTGGTCAAGCAGCACGACGCCGAAGTGGTGGTGCTGGCGCGCTACATGCAGATCCTGCCGCCGGAACTGTGCAGCGAATACGCGCACAAGGTGATCAACATTCACCACAGCTTCCTGCCGTCGTTCGTCGGCGCCAAGCCTTACCACCAAGCTTCCCTGCGTGGTGTGAAGCTGATCGGCGCGACCTGCCACTACGTGACCGAAGAGCTGGATGCCGGCCCGATCATCGAGCAGGACGTGGTCCGTGTCAGCCACAGCGACAGCATCGAAGACATGGTGCGTTTCGGTCGTGACGTCGAGAAAATGGTCCTGGCCCGCGGCCTGCGCTACCACCTGGAAGACCGCGTGCTGGTGCACGGCAACAAGACTGTCGTGTTCTGATCCAGAGTGTTCTGATTAAAAGCGCTCTGATCGAATCCGCCGGGCCCGGGCATTCAAGCCCCAGGTCCGGCGATTTTTCATGAGGATCGACCGATGAGTGATCCACTGGACAAAGCCACATCCAAGGCACCCGCCACCCTCGGCGAGGGCTGCCTGAGCCGTTACGACCCGGACGACATGAGCGTCGAGGACGGCACCGAGTTTCCCGGCGCCGCCGAGTTGTGGCAGCAGTTGCAGCAGGATGCCCCGGATACAGAGCCGCCTAAGCCTGCTTGAGCTTCATCAGGGTGCGCAGCAAGGGGCGCCCGACCATCATCAGGAATACCGGGCCGCCGGCCAGCAGATAGAAATAGTAGGTGACGGCCCGCCAGATCAGGATGGCCGCGGCCGCCGTCGATTTTCCCACCATGGGCGCCAGCAGCGCCGCCGATGTCAGCTCCGCCGCTCCCGCGCCGCCGGGCAGCAAGCTGAATTGCCCTGCGCTCAGGGCGAGCATCTGGATCAGAAAGGTCCAGGCCCATTGCAGGTCCACCCCCAGCCCGCGCAACGCCAGGTACAGCACGCTGTAGCGCAGCGCCCAATGCATGCAGGTCAGGGCAAAGACCCCCGTCAGGGTCTGCCAGGGCAGTTTCAGGCTATCGCCGAAGGCCTTGAGAAAATGCAGCCATTTGCGCGCCCGGCGCCGACGGGTCGCGGGGCGAATCTTGAAGGGCGCAAGCAGATGGCCACTGAGCAGGATCAGGCGACGGTGGTAGCGGGCTATCGCCAGGCAGATGCATAACCCGCCGAACAGCGAAAGGCTGCTGAGGGCCAGCAGCCATTCCAGGCGCTGGCTGAGGTTCTGGAACAGCGCGTAGAACAGGATCCCCAGCAGCGCGCAGAGGAAGAACAGCAGGTCGCTCAATTGATCCATGGCAAACACCGCGCTGCCGCGAGCCGGGCGCACGCCGTTACGCGCCAGCAGGGCCATCAAGGTCAGGGGGCCGCCACTGCCGCCGGGCGTGGCGCACATGGCGAACTCGGTGGACATCACTACTGCGAGACTCTTCCAGCGTCCCAGCCGGCCGCGGTGTCGACCCAGCAGCAGGCTCAGGCGCAGCGAATTGATGACCCAGCACAGCAGAATCATGCTCAGCATGCCCAGCAGCAACGGCAGGGAAAAACGCTGGACCCGCCCCCACAGTTCGCCGCCGCCCAGCAGCAGCGGGACCAGGAGCGCCGCCAACGAGGCCATGGCCAGCCAGATCGCCCGGCTCATGGGGTACCGCGTGCCCTTGGCGGCTGGGTGTCGAGCCAGTCGGCCTTGGTCAGTGGCTGGCGTCCTTGCTCCAGCAGGCGTTCGAGGGTGTCCAGCCAGTACTGGCGCGAGTCGGGGTGACGCATGTCCACCGGGTGCAGGCCGAGGCGAATCACCGCTGCCTGCTGCCAGCGTCGTTCGCGTTGCAGGCTGAGCAGCCGGGAGGCTTTGCGGCGCCAGGCGCTGCGGGCGCTCCACACCAGGCCGGGGGCGGCGATCGGCGAGAAGTCCGGCAGCCGGTACAGATGCTGCGGGCCGCTGGTGTAGCGCAGGGGCAGTTGGCGCAGGGCCTGGCGCGTACCCGGGCTCATCAGCCAGGCGGGGGCGACGAACCCCTGCAGGGGCCAGTTGTAACGCTGGAACAGTTCCAGGCCGGCATGCAGGCGTGCCAGGGCGGCGTTTTCCGAGAGGCTGTAGAACTCACCCTCATGGGTGTACACGCGACGCATGAACCAGTCATACGGGGTGCGCGGTGGCGGGCCCTCGTCGCAATGGAAGTAACCGTGCAGCACCAGTTCGTCGCCGCGTTCCAGGCGCGCGCTGAGCAGCCGGCGAAAGCCGGGATGAGCATCGAGCGGGTTGTGCCGGTGAAAATCCGGTACCACCAGCCAGGTCATCGGCACATTGCCCATGGCGTCGACGGCTTCGACGAAGGGTTGGTAGTCGATCCAGGTTTGTGGCGCGACATCGTGCAATACCAGCAGCACGCTGGGCATCCCGGCGGACTCAACCATGGGCCAGCATCGGCTGCTGGGTGCCGAGCACGGCGCGATAGTGCTCCAGCAGGCTGGCGACCACCGTATCCCAGGCGTAATAACGTTCGACATGGCGGCGCGCCCGTTGGCCCCGCTCGGCGCAGCCCTGGGCGAACAGCTCCTGCACGGCATGGGCCATCGCCAGCGGATTGTTCGGCGCACAGAGCAAGCCGCCTTCCGCGGTGACGATTTCCTGGAAGGCCCCGGCGGCCACCGCCACCACGGGAATGCCGCTGGCCATGGCTTCGAGGATCACCAGGCCAAAGGTTTCCTGGTCCCCGGCGTGGACCAGGGCATCGGCGCTGGCCATCAGGCGGGCGACCTGAGGGGCCGGGCAGAACTCGTCGATCACCGTGACATTCTCCGGCACGGCGGTCGGCATGGCCGAGCCCACCAGCAGCAGGTGGTAGCGCTTGCCCAGGCGCTGCATGCAGTTGAGCAACACCGGCAGGTTCTTTTCCTTGGAACCGCGACCGGCAAAGATCAGCAGGCGGCTGTCTTCGGCAATCCCCAGTTCGGTGCGCAGGGCAGGGTCGCGATGACTCGGGTGGAAGGTTTGCAGGTCGACGCCCAGTGGCTGCACATAGACGTTGCGCACGCCCAGGCCGATCAGTTTTTCGGCCATGACCTGGCTGGGGGCCAGGACCCGGTCGAAGTTGCCGTACAGCTTGCGCACGTAGGCCTCGACATTCGGAGTGAACCAGGGGCCCATGCGGTTGCTGACCAGCAGCGGCAGGTCCGAGTGATAAAAGCCGATCACAGGTACGTCCAGCTGGCGCCGCGCATCCAGGGCCGCCCAGGCGGTGAGGTAAGGGTCGCCGACTTCGATCAGGTCCGGTTGCAGGTCATGGAGAATATTGCGCCAGGGCCCCAGGCGCAGGGGAAAACGGTAGCCCTTGCCAAAGGGCAGGGCGGGAGCGGGGACTTTATAGATGCCGTCGCGTTCGCTGAAGTGGGCCCCGGGGATCAGCAAACTGTGGCGGATTCCTGGTTGGCGTCCCAGGCGACGATGCTTGGCGTCCAGATAAGTGCGCACGCCACCGCTGGCAGGGGCGTAGAACATGGTTATGTCAGCGATATGCACGATGATCATCCCTCCGATCCGGTGTTCTCCCTAGGGTTGACCCTTATCAAGGATAGATGTTCGGTCGGGATGCCGTGGCGGTTGGCGATGCGTCTGGATGAACGGTTTGCTGCGGATGCGGGAGGGATTGTCGGCAGTCCGGTGCCTGGGTTTTGCCCAGGCACCGGATGGCTGAAGGGATCAGATACGGAAGCTGCCGACCAGTTGCTTCAGGCGTGCGGCCTGCTGTTCCAGGTCGGAACAGGCGCGCAGGGTCGATTGCAGGTTTTCCACCCCTTCCTGGTTCAGGGTGTTGATCTCGGTGATGTCCATGTTGATCGACTCCACCACCGAGGTCTGTTCCTCGGTGGCGGTTGCCACGGACTGGTTCATGCCGTCGATCTCGCCGATGCGCTGGGTCACGCTATTCAGGCGCTCGCCGGCCTGGTTGGCGATCTCCACGCTGTCCTGGCTGTGGCGCTGGCTGTTGCTCATGGTGCTGACCGACTCGCGGGCACCAACCTGCAGTTCCTCGATCATGGTCTGCACCTGTTGCGCCGATTCCTGGGTGCGGTGGGCCAGGTTGCGCACTTCATCGGCGACCACGGCGAAGCCGCGCCCGGCTTCGCCCGCCCGCGCCGCCTCGATGGCCGCGTTGAGGGCCAGCAGGTTGGTCTGCTGGGAGATGCTGGTGATGACTTCGAGGATCTGCCCGATGTTCACGGTCTTGCTGTTGAGGGTTTCGATGTTGCTGCTGGAGGCGCTGATCATGTCCGACAGCTGGTTCATCGCCAGGATGCTGCGGTCCACCACTTGCTGGCCGTCCTCGGCCAGGTTGCGCGCGTCGCTGGCCTGCTGCGAGGCCTGGGCGGCGTTGCGGGCGATTTCCTGGGCGGCGGCGCCGAGCTGATTGATCGCCGCGGCCACGCTGTTGGTGCGGCTGGCCTGCTCGTCGGAATTGAGCATCGACGAATTGGAGGCGCTGACCACGCGCAGGGCGACTTCGTTGACGTGCTCGGTGGCCGACGAGACTTCGCGGATCGAACCGTGGATGCGCTCCACGAAGCGGTTGAACGCGGTGCCGAGGATGCCGAATTCATCCTGGTTCTGGATGGTCAGGCGGCGGGTCAGGTCGCCTTCGCCGTCGGCGATGTCCTGCATGGCGCGGGTCATGACATGCAGGGGCTGCATCAGCACCCGGATCAGCATGCCCAGCAGGGCGATGATGATGGCCACGGCGATGACGGTGGCAATAATGGCCGAAGTGCGGAACTCGCTGAGCATCGAGAACGCCTTGTCCTTGTCCACGGACAGGCCGATGTACCAGTTCACCGACGGCAGGCCCTTGATCGGGGTGAAGGTGACGATGCGGGTCTTGCCCTCGACTTCGATTTCGCTGAAATCGCCATTGATGCGTGGCGTGTTCTGCGGGTAGGCCTCGCTCAGGCTCTTCATCACCAGCGCCTTGTCCGGGTGCACCAGGATCTTGCCGTCGGCGCTGACCAGGAAGGCATAGCCCATGCCGTCGAAATCCAGGGCATTGAGGGTTTCGATCAGGGTTTGCAGGCTCAGGTCGCCGCCCACCACGCCGATGCTCTGCCCGCCGTTACGCGAGGCGGTGGCGACGGAAATGATCAACTGGCCGGTGGCTGCATCTATATAGGGTTCGGTGAGGGTCGAGCCGCTGCTGCTTTCGGCGCCCTTGTACCAGGGGCGAACGCGCGGGTCGAAGCCGTCGGGCATCTTCGCGTCCGGGCGGATGGTGAAGCTGCCGCTGGCATCGCCCAGGTAGGAGGCCATGAAGGTCGAGGTCAGGGCCTTCTGTTCGAGCAGGCTGGCCACCTTGGTCGATTGCGGGTCGATCGCCAGGTTTTGCGCCAGGTTCTCGATCAGCAGGATGCGCCCGGTGAGCCAGGTCTGGATGTTGCTGGCGGTCACATCGCCCATTTCATGCAGGTAATTGTCCAGGTCTTCGCGGATCGCATTGCGCTGTAAATAGTCGTTGTACAGCGTGAAGGAAGCGAAGGCGGCAATAACGATGAGGGCGGCGGCAAGCAGGATTTTATGGCTGAAGCGCAGGTTTTTGTTCATGGCTTGTGGTGTCCGCTAGGTCTTAATGTCACGAGCGTGCTCTTATAAAAGCGCGCAAAATGGGCGGGGTTGAAAGTAAGTTGATATTTCCACCTCTCCTTGGGGAATTATCTGAACTATTTTTCAGTCTTTTCTGATCTATCGGCCGGTCAAGGCTAAAGATTAACCATGGGTGACAAAATGCCGGATTCATCGCAACTCGTTATCGGTGCCGATCTCGCGGGGCAACCGATTGCCCAGGCCATGCGCCTGGCAAATCGTCACGGGCTGGTGGCAGGCGCTACCGGGACAGGGAAAACCGTCACCTTGCAGCGACTGGCGGAAGCGTTCAGCGATGCCGGTGTCGCGGTGTTCGCCGCGGACATCAAGGGTGACCTGTGTGGCCTGGGCGCCGCGGGCAATCCCCAGGGCAAGGTCGCCGAACGTATTGCCGGGATGCCGTGGCTGAACCACAAGCCCCAGGCTTATCCGGTCACGTTGTGGGACATTCACGGGCAGTCCGGGCACCCGCTGCGCACTACCCTGAGTGAAATGGGCCCGCTGTTGCTGGGCAGCCTGCTGGAACTGACCGACAGCCAGCAATCGGCGTTGTACGCGGCATTCAAGGTGGCTGACCGCGAAGGGCTGTTGCTGCTCGACCTGAAAGACCTCAAGGCGTTGCTCAACCACCTCAAGGACAACCCGCAGTTGTTGGGGGATGACGCGGCGCTGATGACCACCGGCTCCAGCCAGGCCTTGTTGCGGCGCCTGGCGACCCTGGAACAGCAGGGCGCCGAGGCCCTGTTCGGCGAGCCGGCCCTGCAACTGGAAGACATCCTGCAGCCGGCCAGTGACGGGCGCGGGCGGATCCACCTGCTCGACGCCAGTCGCCTGGTGCACGAGGCGCCCAAGGTCTATGCGACCTTCCTGTTGTGGCTGCTGGCCGAGCTGTTCGAGCAACTGCCAGAGCGCGGCGATGCGGAAAAGCCGCTGCTGGCGCTGTTTTTCGACGAGGCCCACCTGCTGTTCGCCGGCACGCCCAAGGCGTTGCAGGACCGGCTGGAACAGGTGGTGCGGCTGATTCGCTCCAAAGGCGTGGGCGTGTACTTCGTCACCCAGTCGCCAGGCGACTTGCCGGACGACGTGCTGGCGCAACTGGGGCTGCGCGTCCAGCACGGCTTGCGGGCCTTCACCGCCAAGGAACAGAAGTCCTTGCGCGCCGTGGCGGACGGCTTCCGGCCGAACCCGGCGTTCGATGCGCTGTCGGTGTTGACCGAGCTGGGGATCGGCGAGGCGCTGGTTGGTACGCTGCAGGAAAAAGGCACGCCGGAGATGGTCCAGCGAGTGCTGGTGGCACCGCCGCAATCGCGCATCGGGCCGCTGACCGAGGCCGAACGTACCGCGCTGATCAACAGTTCACCGTTGGTCGGCCGCTATGACAAGCCGGTCGACCGCGAGTCCGCTTATGAAGTGCTGATGGGACGCAAGGGCCTGGCACCGGAGGCCGAGGCTGCGCCGGGCAAACCGGCCGCAGAGGAGCCGAGCTTTACCGATCGGGCCGGAGAGTTCCTCGGCACTGCCGCCGGTCAGGCCCTGAAATCCGCCATGCGTCAGGCCGCCAACCAGTTGGGACGGCAGTTGGTGCGCGGGTTGATGGGATCTTTGCTGGGTGGCAGCAAGCGCCGCTGATCGGCGGCTGGCCAGTTACGCCCGTGGTTTGGCGTGGCTGGCCAGCCGCTCCAGGGCAGCGCGCAGGTTGGGATCGGTGATGCCGTCGGCGGTGGCCTGAATGGTCTCGGCAGCGTTGCTCGACAGGTCCATGGTGTGGCCGGCTGCGCCTCGTTGCACGGTTGGGGGCTGCACTTTGAACAGAATCCGCGTCAGATTGTTGAACTCATTGAACTCCAAAAGCTGACGTTGCAGGCGTTTTTGCTGATAACGCAGGCGCGTCGCCCAGTGGCCGTCGGTGACGATCAGCAGCAGGCTGCCTTCGCGCCAGGAGGCGACATGGCAGTGTTCGCGTGCGGCCGGTTGCAGCTGGCTTTCCAGCAGGCGCTGCAGATGCGCCAGGCGCTGGGCGTGGCCGAGTATGGCTTTGAGAGGCTTGGCTTCGCGAAGGAGTACGGCGGGTGCTCTGGCCGTAAGAGGGCGAAATGCCATGATCAGACACCTGAAGTTACAGAGCCGCCATGGTAGCAGAAAGCGCTGGCCGGACCTCGCTCATCGCTGCGACGAGGCTTTATCCATTAAATCAATGGTTAACTTCGTACTCGTCCGGGTTGAAACTGGCGCAAAAGGCCTTATTGTAAGTGAGCCCCGTCACAGCGCTGTACCAGCATCGTGGAATAACGCCACTTTCCTCACCATCGTTTCCGGGTAGAATGCTCGTTCGCATGCGGCCATGAGGGCTGCACGGGCGACTCACGGGGCCGCCCTCCATCCCTATGTGTGGAAGATCCTGCCGATATGTTTGCGCCTTTGTTAAAGAAACTTTTTGGAAGCAAGAACGAGCGTGAAGTCAAACGCATGCTCAAGACGGTACAGATCGTCAATGCCTTCGAAGAGCAAATGGTGGCCCTTTCGGACGATCAGTTGCGCGCCAAGACCGAAGAGTTCAAGGCCCGCATAGCCAAAGGTGAAACCCTCGACAAACTGCTTCCCGAAGCCTTTGCGGTCGCCCGCGAAGCCGGCAAGCGGGTCATGGGTATGCGCCACTTCGACGTACAGTTGATCGGCGGCATGACCTTGCATGAAGGCAAGATCGCCGAAATGCGTACCGGTGAAGGCAAGACCCTGGTGGCAACACTGGGCGTTTACCTCAACGCGCTGTCCGGCAAGGGCGTGCACGTGGTCACGGTGAACGACTATCTGGCCCGCCGCGACGCCAACTGGATGCGCCCGCTGTATGAATTCCTCGGCCTGACGGTCGGTGTGGTCACGCCGTTCCAGCCGCCGGAAGAGAAGCGCGCCGCCTACGCCGCCGACATCACCTACGGCACCAACAACGAATTCGGTTTCGACTACCTGCGCGACAACATGGCTTTCAGCATGGAAGACAAGTTCCAGCGCGAGCTCAATTTTGCCGTGATCGACGAAGTCGACTCGATCCTGATCGACGAGGCCCGTACCCCGCTGATCATCTCCGGCCAGGCTGAAGACAGTTCCCGCCTGTACACCGAAATCAACAAGCTGATCCCGCGCCTTGAGCTGCACGTCGAGGAAGTGGAAGGCGAGGTCACCAAGGCCGGTCACTTCACCGTCGACGAGAAGACCCGTCAGGTCGAACTCAACGAAGCCGGTCACCAGTTCATCGAAGAGATGCTGACCCAGGTCGGCCTGCTGGCGGAAGGCGAGAGCCTGTACTCGGCGCACAACCTGGGCCTGCTGACCCACGTCTATGCCGGTCTGCGCGCGCACAAGCTGTTTAACCGCAACGTCGAATACATCGTCCAGGATGGCCAGGTGGTCCTGGTGGACGAACACACCGGTCGTACCATGCCGGGTCGCCGTCTGTCCGAGGGCCTGCACCAGGCCATCGAAGCCAAGGAAAACCTCAACATCCAGGCCGAAAGCCAGACCCTGGCGTCGACCACCTTCCAGAACTACTTCCGTCTGTACACCAAGCTGTCTGGCATGACCGGTACCGCGGACACCGAAGCGTTCGAGTTCCATCAGATCTACGGCCTGCAGGTGATGGTGATTCCACCGAACAAGCCGCTGGCTCGCAAAGACTACAACGACTTGGTGTTCCTGACCGCGGACGAGAAATACGCCGCGATCATCAACGACATCAAGGAATGCATGACCCAGGGCCGTCCGGTTCTGGTGGGCACCGCGACCATCGAAACTTCCGAGCACATGTCCAACCTGCTCCAGAAGGAAGGCATCGAGCACAAGGTCCTGAACGCCAAGTTCCACGAAAAAGAAGCGGAAATCATTGCCCAGGCCGGTCGTCCGGGCGCCCTGACCATCGCCACCAACATGGCCGGTCGTGGTACCGATATCCTGTTGGGCGGTAACTGGGAAGTCGAAGTCGCCTCCCTGGAAAACCCGACTCCTGAGCAGATTGCCCAGATCAAGGCCGACTGGCAGAAGCGCCACCAGCAAGTGCTGGAGTCCGGCGGCCTGCAGGTGATCGCGTCCGAGCGTCATGAATCGCGCCGTATCGACAACCAGCTGCGTGGTCGCGCCGGTCGTCAGGGCGACGCCGGTTCCAGCCGTTTCTACCTGTCCCTGGAAGACAGCCTGATGCGCATCTTCGCCTCCGACCGGGTGAAGAACTTCATGAAGGCCCTGGGCATGCAGTCCGGCGAAGCGATCGAGCACCGCATGGTGACCAACGCCATCGAAAAGGCCCAGCGCAAGGTAGAAGGCCGCAACTTCGACATTCGCAAGCAACTGCTCGAGTTCGACGACGTCAACAACGAACAGCGTAAAGTGATCTATCACATGCGTAACACGTTGCTGGCCGCGGACAACATCGGCGAGACCATCTCCGACTTCCGCCAGGACGTGCTCAACGCCACCGTCAGCGCGCACATTCCTCCACAATCGCTGCCTGAGCAGTGGGACGTGGCCGGTCTGGAAGCTGCGCTGCAAAGCGACTTCGGTGTGACCCTGCCGATCCAGCAATGGCTCGACGAAGACGATCACCTGTACGAAGAAACCCTGCGCGAGAAACTGCTCAACGAGCTGGTGGCGGCGTACAACGAGAAAGAAGACCAGGCCGGTGCCGAAGCACTGCGCACCTTCGAGAAACAAATCGTTCTGCGCGTACTGGACGACCTGTGGAAAGACCACCTGTCGACCATGGATCACCTGCGTCACGGTATTCACCTGCGCGGTTATGCGCAGAAGAACCCGAAACAGGAATACAAGCGCGAGTCTTTCACCCTGTTCTCCGAGCTGCTGGATTCCATCAAGCGCGACTCGATCCGTGTGCTGTCGCACGTTCAGGTTCGCCGCGAGGATCCGGTCGAGGAAGAGGCGCGCCTGCGCCAGGAAGCCGAGGCACTGGCCCAGCGCATGCAGTTCGAGCATGCCGAAGCCCCGGGCCTGGAGCAGCCGGAAGCGCTGGAAGAGGGCGTCGATGTCGACGTGGCCCTGGCTTCGGCTCCGGTACGCAACGAGCAGAAACTGGGCCGCAACGAACTGTGCTACTGCGGTTCGGGCAAGAAGTACAAACACTGTCACGGCCAGATCAACTAAGATTTTCGCCAGACACTGAAATACCCGCGCCGCGACCGGCATCAGCCGTCGCGGCGTTTTTCCATTCGCCGCACTGCCTTTTGCGATGGCGGTGCACACATCAGGTTAAAGAGGAGCGCATTCATGGCTGTTGGTCTTGGTCCTTTGCCAACGTTGCACCCGGTTGCCGGTTTTGAACTTGGTATCGCTTCGGCGGGCATCAAGCGCCCGGGGCGCAAGGATGTTGTGGTCATGCGCTGTGCCGAGGGCTCTACGGTGGCCGGTGTGTTCACCTTGAACGCGTTCTGCGCCGCTCCGGTGATCCTGGCCAAGCAGCGAGTGCAGGGCCCTGTGCGTTACCTGCTGACCAACACCGGCAACGCCAACGCCGGCACCGGTGAGCCAGGCCTGGCCGCCGCGACCCGCACTTGCGCCAAGCTGGCCGAGCTGGCTGGCGTCGATGCCAGCGCCGTACTGCCATACTCCACCGGGGTCATCGGCGAGCCGCTGCCGGTCGAGAAGATCGAAGGCGCGCTGCAGGCCGCACTGGATGACCTGTCCGTGGACAACTGGGCCGCCGCCGCCACGGGCATCATGACCACCGACACCCTGCCCAAGGGTGCCAGCCGCCAGTTCCAGCACGACGGCGTGACCATCACCGTCACTGGCATCAGCAAGGGCGCAGGCATGATTCGTCCGAACATGGCGACCATGCTCGGCTACATTGCCACCGACGCCAAAGTCTCCCGTGATGTGCTGCAGAACCTGCTACTGGACGGCGCCAACAAGTCGTTCAACCGCATCACCATCGATGGCGATACCTCCACCAACGACTGCTGCATGCTGATCGCCACCGGCCAGGCAGCCCTGCCGGAAATCACCGAAGCCAGCGGCCCGCTGTTCGCCGCGCTGAAACAGGCAGTGTTCGACGTGTGCATGGAAGTGGCCCAGGCCATCGTGCGTGACGGTGAAGGCGCGACCAAGTTCGTGACGGTCGAAGTCAACGGCGGCGGCAATCATCAGGAGTGCCTGGATGTCGGCTACACCGTGGCCCACTCGCCGCTGATCAAGACTGCGCTGTTCGCGTCCGACCCGAACTGGGGGCGTATCCTGGCCGCCGTCGGTCGTGCCGGCGTGCCGGACCTGGATGTGAGCAAGATCGACGTTTTCCTCGGTGAGGTGTGTATCGCCAGCCGTGGCGCGCGTGCCGCCACCTACACCGAGGCCCAAGGCGCGGCGGTGATGCAGCAGGAAGAAATCACCATCCGCATCGAGCTGGGACGCGGTGCTTGCAGCGAAACCATCTGGACCACCGACCTGTCCCACGAGTACGTGAAAATCAACGCGGAATACCGTACCTGATACACCGCTACTCGCTTCTACATGGACGCGACGCATCACGTGTAGGAGCGAGTCTGCTCGCGATGGAGGCCCCGGGCCTCCATCTCCTCTGAAAGGTGCCCGACATGAATCTTCACCTGATCATCGGCGACAAACTCTATTCCTCCTGGTCGCTGCGCGCCGCCCTGGCGCTTGAGTTGGCCGGCGCGACTTACACTGAAGAACTGATCAAGCTGAACCAGCCCGATACCCGCGAGCTGATTCTCAAGCATTCGCCGACCGGCAAAGTCCCTTTGCTGAAGACCGAGCACGGCACCATTGCCGACTCCCTGGCGATTGCCGAATACCTGGTCGAGCGTTTTCCCGAAGCCGAGCTCTGGCCGCGGGATGTGGCGGCCCGTGCCCAGGCCCGCTCCGCCTGCGCGCAGATGCACAGTGGCTTTTTCGGCTTGCGCGGCAATCTGCCGTTCGACCTGAGCCGCGATGCCGCGCTTTCACCCATGCCGCCCGAGGCCCAGGCCGATATTGAGCGGATGCTGGCGTTATGGGCCGAATGTCGCGCGGCCGCGACGGAGCCAGGGCCTTTCCTGTTTGGCCGGGTCAGCCTGGCGGACGCCTTTTTTGCGCCAATCGCCGTGCGCCTGCGTACCTATCGGGTGGCGCTGCCGGCTGTCGATGCCGCCTATGTTGAAACGATCTATCAATGGCCAGCCTTCAAGGCCTGGCAGAAAGCCGGTTTAGAGGAAGCAGTGCGGTGAAACGAGTATATGTGGCGGCGGCCGTTATCCGTGATGCCGACGGCAGGATCCTGATTGCCCGACGTGCCGATACCCAGCATCAGGGCGGCCTCTGGGAGTTTCCCGGCGGCAAGGTCGAAGCGGACGAGGCGGTGGAAGCGGCGTTGACCCGTGAGCTGCAGGAGGAACTGGGCATTCTGGTGTCCCAGGCGCGGCCTTTAATCAAAGTGCAGCACGATTACCCGGACAAGCAGGTGTTGCTGGATGTCTGGGAAGTGTGCGCCTTTACCGGCGAACCCCATGGCGCCGAGGGCCAGCCTTTGGCCTGGGTCACGGCCCGTGAGCTGGAGAACTACGAGTTCCCGGCGGCCAACCAGCCGATCGTGGCGGCGGCGCGCTTGCCGAGTGACTACCTGATCACCCCGGAAGGCCTGGAAACACCGGCGCTGTTGCGGGGCATGCAGAAGGCCATTGCCGGCGGCAGCAAGTTGATCCAGCTACGCGCGCCCAACGGCTACGACCCGCAATACCGCGACCTGGCGGTGGATGCGGTCGGCCTGTGCGCGGGCAAGGCGCAATTGATGCTCAAGGGGCCGTTCGAATGGCTGGGGGATTTCCCCTCGGCGGGCTGGCATATCACTTCGGCGCAGCTGCGCAAATACGCCAGCGCCGGGCGTCCCTTTGGCAAGGAGCGCTGGCTGGCAGCGTCTTGCCATAATGCTGAAGAGTTGTCATTGGCGCAGCAGATGGATGTGGACTTCGTGACGCTGTCGCCGGTCCAGCCGACCCAGACCCACCCTGAGGCGCAGCCACTGGGTTGGGAGCAGGCCGCCCGACTGATCAGCGGTTTCAACAAGCCGGTGTACCTGCTGGGCGGCGTCGGTCCGGATCAGCGCGAGCAGGCCTGGCAGGCCGGTGCGCAAGGGGTGGCGGGGATTCGCGCGTTCTGGCCCTGAGGCCATTCACCCGCCAGTTCGCTCCTGCATGAGCCGCAGGGGCGAGCTGGCTCGCGATCAACAGGAAACGCCCGCTATTCGGGTTTCGCTGCTGCTTGCCAGAGAATCTCGGCAATCCCCTGGCGCTTGGCAATCAGGCGCGCCGCCACGAACAGCAGGTCGGACAGGCGATTGATGTAGGCCAGGCCGACCCCCTCCAGCGGTTCCACGGCATTCAGATGCTGGCAGCGTCGCTCGGCACTGCGCGCCAGGCTGCGGCAGACATGGGCCTGGGCGATCAAGGTCGAACCGCCCGGCAAGATGAAATTCTCCAGCGGCCCCAACTCTTCGTTCCAGGCATCGATGGCCGCTTCCAGGCGTTCGACTTCCGCGGTATTGAGTGCCTGATACACCGGCATGGCCAACTCGCCGCCCAGGTCGAAGAGGCGGTGCTGGCAAGGCGCCAGGACGTCGATCAGCTCTTGCAAGCCGGGATGCTCTAGACGCTGTTCCGCCAGCCCGGCCAAGAGCAGCCCCAGCTGGCTATTCAGCGTATCGACTTCGCCGATGGCCTCGACCCGCGGATGGTCCTTGGGAACCCGGCGCCCGTCACCCAGCCCGGTTTCGCCTTTGTCGCCGGTGCGGGTGTAAATCTTCGACAAGCGAAAGCCCATGCTTACCTCTCCAGTGGGGGATGTTCCAGTGGTGGCGGCTGACTGCCCGCCAATGGCAAACGCAAGGTGAAGCAAGTGCCCTGGCCCTGCGTCGACTGCACTTCCATCTGGCCTTTGTGGTTGTTGGTGATGATGAAGTAAGACACCGAAAGCCCAAGGCCGGTGCCCTGGCCGATTTCCTTGGTGGTGAAGAACGGCTCGAAGGTACGCTTGCGCACGTTTTCGCTCATGCCGATGCCGTTGTCCTCGACCTGGATTTCCGCCCAGGGCGGGTTCAGCCGGGTGCGCAGGATGATGCGCCCGGGTTCGCTGTCGTCTACCCGCTGGTGAATGGCCTGGGCGGCGTTTTTCAGCAGGTTGAGCAGGACCTGCTCCAGTTCGTTGGCGGTGCCGGGCACCGGCCCCAGTTGCGAGTCGAACTGGCGGATGATGGCCTGGCCCTTGAAGTCGAAGCCTATGGCCAGGTCGAAGTCGTTGCCGGCAATCTCCACGGCCTGGTCGATCAATGCCGGCAGGTCGCAGGGCGCCATCTGCCGGTTGCTGCGCCGGCTGAAACTGAGCATATGGGTCACGATCTTCGCCGCCCGGGCGCCAGCCTGCTGAATGCCATCGAGCAGTTGCGGCACTTCGCGGCTCTGCAGGTAACGGTTGACGGTTTCCAGCTCGATGCCGATCTGCTCGGCATGTTCCTGATTCTTCGGCAGCTCGGGGGACAGGCGCCGACGAATGTTCTGCACGTTGTGCAGGATGGCCCCCAGCGGGTTGTTGATTTCGTGAGCCATGCCGGCGGCCAGGCCACCCACGGAGAGCATTTTTTCCGACTGCACCATCATTTCTTCCAGGGATAGGCGCTGGGTGATGTCGTCGATCCGGATCACCACGCCGCGCCCGGCACCGCCCATCAGCGGGTAGAAGGTCAGGGCGTAATGCCGGGCTTCGTCGTCCTTGACCCAGGTGACCCGCTCGACCTTGGTGACCGTATGTTGCTCCACGGTTTCCTTGAGTTGCGGCAGGAACGGCTTGAGCGGTTCGAAGGCGAGGAAGATCGGCTGATTCAGCGCTTCGTCCAGGCGGGTGCCGGAGAGGGCGCTGGCCTCCTGGTTCCATTGGGTGACATAGAGCTGCTCGTCGAGGGCGATCAGGGCCGAGGGCATCGAGTCGATGATGCTGTTGAGGTAGTTCTGAAAGCCGGTGAGTTTCTTTTCGATCTTGCTGCGCACCTGGACTTCCAGCTCCAGCTTGCGGTTGGTGTGACGGGTTTCCTCGGCCAGCCCCTGGGCCTGGTCATAGGCCGCCTGGGAGTCGTCGCGGGCCCGCTTGAGTTGCTGTTCTCGCGCTTCGATGCGCGACAGCATGGTGTTGAAGGCCTCGGCCAGGCTGCCGATTTCATCGTGGTTGCCACGGGCGGCGCGCAGGGAATAGTTTTCCTCGCGTGTCACCTGCCGGGACAGTTCTTCCAGCTGATGGATGGGTTGGGTGATCAGCCGTTTGATCTGTCGGGCAATGATCAGCCACAGCAGCACGCTGAAGATCAGGATGCCCAGGCTCGCGGTCAGGGTGCCGGTGTAGAAGGCCATCGGCAGCTCACTGCTGGCCACCAGCAACAGGTGGCCGGGGGGCTGGCCGGCGCGGGGCAGGGTGATGATCTGGTTGCTGCGAAATTCGGTCAGTTGCCAGGCTTCGATATGCCGATAGCGTTCCGGCAGATTCAGGCGTTCGCCATGTTGCAACTGGGCCAGGCGCGTGCCCTTGCCGTCATAGATCGCTGCGGCGCGCAGGGGAGAGTAGCTGTTGAGTTCGTTGAGCAGCTTCTCGGCATTTTGTGGCGAGTCCAGCGCCTGTGCGGCCAGGGTCGGGTTGGATACCAGTCGGCCGATGGTCTGCAAGGCTTGCGGCGCCATGCTTTCCTGAGAGATCCAGTAGGCGGCGCTGATAAAGGTCAGGTTGGCGACCAGCAGTACGGTAATCAGCAGGACGAGCAAGGCGGCCAGCAGTTTTTGGCCGACCGGCAGGTTTTCAAGGCGCTGGCGCAATGGCATCGGGGACGTCGCTAGAGAGGAACACGTGGGCAGCGTAGCCGCTGCTCAGTCGCTGGGCAATCCGCGCTGCTGCAGGTGTTCCACCAATAGCCGGCGCAGGCGGCCGAGGTTGGGCAGATGCAGCTGGTGCCTGGCGGCAACGTCGCAGGCATGCCCCAATAAGTAGCTGATTTCGGTCCTGCGCCGGCTGGCGACGTCCTGGTACATGGAGGAGTAGTTGGCGGCGGTCGCCTGGATCACCCGCTCCACTTCCTGCTGCAGGTTCTCGGCCGCGGCGGGCTGGCCGCAACGTTCCAGCAGTTCGCTCAGCTCGACGCACAGCATCGCCACTTCGCAATGGTGTTGCAGCAGGCCGCCGTTGCGGCAGTCGTGCAGGACCGTCAGGGGGTTGATCGCGCAGTTGAGCGCCAGCTTGCGCCAGAGGCGGGTCAGGATATCCGCGCTCCACTCATGGGGGATGCCGCTGGCGCTCAGGTCGTCGAGCCAGAAGGGCGCGGTAGGGTGGCTGGCGTCCCCCAGCCAGGTGTAGCCATGGCCGGCGAACACCACGCGCCAGTCGCCATCGCGAAAGGCGCCTTCGGTGCTCGAGGCATAAATGCAGCGGGCCTGCGGCACCTGGGCGGCCACGGCGTCCTGGCTGCCCAGGCCGTTCTGCAGCAGGACCAGTTCGGCATCCGGCGTCAGGCGCGAGACCAGCTGGCTGACGGCCTGTTGCGCGTCATAGGCCTTGCAGGCCACCAGCAGGCGAGTGATGGGCTCAGGGCTGTCGACCGTCTCGCCGGGAATGGCATGAAAACTGGCCTGCCCTTGTTCCACCAGCGTCAGTCCGCCCGCGGCCTGGTAGGCCTGCAGGCGAGCCTGGTCGCGCAGGATCAGGCGTACCGGCAAGCCGGCCCGGGCCAGGCGTGTCGCCCACAGGGTGCCGAGGCTGCCCGCGCCCAGAATGTGCCAGATAGTCGACATCAGCGTGGTGCTCGGTTTGGCAGGCGCATGCGAGGCTCGCAGTGAAGGAGGGGAAAGACCCGTTATAATGAGCCCGGATTTTAACCGCAAACCGGGCGTGCTCCATCTTTATCGAGCTGCGCCCCTTTTTTATTGGAGAAATTACATGCCGTCGTTCGACGTGGTATCCGAACTGGACAAACACGAAGTCACCAACGCAGTGGAAAACGCCGTCAAGGAGCTGGACCGCCGCTATGACTTGAAGGGCAAGGGCAGCTTCGAGTTCAAGGAAAAGGAACTCACCGTCAACCTGACCGCTGAAGCCGAATTCCAGCTGGAAGCGATGATCGAGATCCTCAAGCTGGCCCTGGTCAAGCGCAAGATCGATGTGCAGTGCCTTGAGGTCAAGGACGCTTACGCTTCGGGCAAGGTGATGAAGCAGGAAGCCACCCTCAAGGAAGGCATCGACAAAGAGCTGGCGAAAAAGATCGTTGCCCACATCAAGGACGCCAAGCTGAAGGTCCAGGCTGCGATCCAGGGTGAGCAGGTACGGGTGACCGGCAAGAAGCGCGACGATCTGCAGGAAGCCATCGCCGCCCTGCGGGCGAAAGAGTTCGGCATGCCGCTGCAGTTCAACAACTTCCGCGATTGATGGGATTTTTCGGGAACCTCGCGAGTTTATTGGCGTCCGAGGCCCGAGTAGTGGGCAGAAACGATTAAGCCTTTATAAAGAAAGCTACTCGTTCTGCCCTTGTTTTTTGTGTGCCCGGCAGCCGGGAGTCAGGAGAGATAGATGGATTTGAATGCTGAAGTGGACAACCTGGTCAAGGCTTCCCAAGCCTGGATTCCGATGATCATGGAATACGGCAGTCGGGTACTGCTGGCCGTCATCACGCTGGCCATCGGCTGGTGGCTGATCAACAGTCTGACGCAAAAAGTCGGCAAGCTGCTGGCGCTGCGTAATGCCGACCAGGCCCTGCAGGGTTTTATCAGCAGCCTGGCGAACGTCATTCTCAAGGTGCTGCTGGTTGTCAGCGTGGCCTCGATGATCGGTGTCGAAACTACTTCGTTCGTTGCCGCGATCGGTGCGGCGGGCCTGGCCATCGGCCTGGCCTTGCAAGGCAGCCTGGCCAACTTCGCCGGTGGCGTGCTGATCCTGCTGTTCCGTCCTTTCCGCATCGGCGACATGATCGAAGCCCAAGGCATCAGCGGCACGGTCGACAGCATCCAGATCTTCCACACGGTGCTGCGTACCGGTGACAACAAGACCGTCATCGTGCCTAACGGCAACCTGTCCAACGGCATCATCACCAACCACAACCGCCAGCTGACCCGCAAAGTGATCTTCGATGTCGGCGTGAACTACGAGGCTGACCTGCAAAAGGCCCGTGAGGTTCTGCTGGACCTGGCCAAGGACGAGCGTGTGCTGGCCGATCCGGAGCCGGTGGCGGTGGTTTCCATGCTGGGTGACAGCGCCATTACCCTTTCCTTGCGAGTCTGGGTGAAGACCGCGGACTACTGGGACGTGATGTTCCGCTTCAACGAGTTGTCCCGTGATCGCTTGAAGGAAGCGGGTATTGATATCCCCTTTCCACAACGAGTGATTCGTGTGGTTCAGGAAGCGGCTGTTTGAGTAAGTAACGGGGATAGGGATTAAAAGTCTGATCGAGTGGTCAGGCTTTTAACGCGATACTTGCTGGAGAGTGTTTGAAACCTGGTTGTAACAATAGGCTGTCGACAACCGGAGCTTCAGCGAGCTGCCAGCCCCAATAAAAAGGCCCATCGAATGATGGGCCTTTTTTATTACTTGCGAAGTAACCGCTATTACAAGATCGACAGTGGGTAGTCGACGATCAGGCGGAACTCTTTGATATCGCCTTCACCCTGGTCGCTGTTAGCGAAGTGCCAAGCTTGGCGCACGCGGAAGGAGAGATCTTTTGCCGGGCCAGACTGCACAACGTACTTGGCTTCGAAGTTGGTCTCGTTGTGTTTGCCATCGGCACCGTAAATCGGATCGCCGTTGCTTTTACGGTACGCGCTGTTGTCAGCCAGACCGGTGCCGTCGATGTCCCAGCCTTTAACATAACGGGTCATGAAGCTCAGACCAGGAACGCCGTACTCGGCCATTTTCAGATCGTAACGGATCTGTGCGGACTTCTCGTTCGGGCCGTTGAAGTCAGAGTACTGGATGGAGTTGGCGAGGAAGATCGAGTCGCCGCCACGGTTGGCACCGCGCCGGGAGGAGTCGTGACCACCTACACCGATGTAGTCGAATGGAGTATCACCATTAACCTTCTGGAAAGCGACGGTAATGGTGTGTGCTTTCAGGAACGAGAAAGCAGCTGCCAGGGAGAACGTGGTGTTGCTGATGTCACCAGCCTTGGCGCTACCAGCATCGGTGGTGCGGTAGATGTTACCGTCCAGGTTCAGCGACTGATCGCCACCCATCGGGATGGTGTAGTTCAGGTTGGCGTAGTACTGGTTCCAGATGTCTTCCAGCTTGGCACCGTAGAGCGATGCACTCAGGTTGTCGGTGATGCCGTACTTGCCACCGAAGTAGTCGATGCTATTGGATGCCACGCCGGCATAGTTAGCATACAAGTTGCCGTTACGGGCGTTGGAGTCCTGGCTGGTGGCCGAATAGAAGTGGCCACCTTCCAGATCAAGGTTTTTGATCTCGCTGCTCTGCAGTTGGAAACCGCTGGCAGTTTGAGGAAGGATCCGGGAACCGCCGACCGCGAAGACCGGAGAGGTGCTTGGCTGCATATCGCCAGCTTTCAACTCGGTTTTGGAGATGCGGAATTTGACCGCAGCGCCTGCTTTGCCCTGGCTATTGTTGACGTCGCCATCGGAGTCGCGGCTCATGTTGCCAGTGCCGCCAGTGCCGTCGCCGCCGTCCAGTTTGATTGCCAGGTAACCAAATGCATCAACGCCAACGCCGACGGTACCTTGGGTGTAACCGGAGCTGAAGTTGCCCCAGATACCCTGGGTCCAGTCTTTCTGATCGTTGCTGTGGTCTTTGTTGTCACGGTTGAAGTAATAGTTGCGCAGCAGTACGTCGAACTTGGCGTCTTCAACAAAGCCCTTGGCTTCAGACTGGTCACTTACAAAAGGTGCGGCCGTAGCCACTTGAGTACTGGCGGCTGCTGCAACTGCCAGTGCGATCATGCTCCACTTCATCACGCGCATCGTGATTTGCTCCTTTGGTTTTTAGAAGAGTACTGCCGTCCCACCTGTTTTATTATCTGGGCGGCTCTTTCTTTTTGTGTCGGCGCAAACTTATATCACGCCGACAATGTTGGCGATACTTGCGTATCAGTCCTTTCAGCTTCTTTACGACCCTGTCGCAAAATGCTCGATCAATGTCGCAAATCCGCAGTCCGCATGTACCCGGACTGACAACTTCAGCGCTGTTTTCGAAGGCTTGAACCTGGAACAAAAAGAACTTTGGTCAAGCAGTCAAATCTCCATGGGGCAGCCTTGCCACTATTGTTATTAGTCACAGGAGAGGCCTTTTTCCGGTGGCTCCTCCTGGGACAATGTGGGTGTGAATGCAACAAGCGTGCACAAAACGCAAAGGCACCGAGTTTTTTTCGGTGATAGCCCTTCTGGCTGTAAAAACCGCATAAAACAGTGGTTTTAAGGTCGTTTTGTTTGGGCTTGACGTTCCCTGTCCTCCTGGTGTTGATCCCTGAAAAAAACGCATGTCATTCCAAAACGTTACCGGTTCACCCTGCTGAGTGAGTAGATGGCGGATGGTTAACGCACTGAGCGTAGACGCACTGTGAGGTTTTGGTGCAAAAGTTTCTTGATGCAGCTCAATCGTCATCCGGCGTCGGGCACTGGAAGAATGCGCAGGCAAGGGGCTCTTTCGTGGTTTTCTCCTTGTTTTTTATGAGCTTCGTTCTGTCGTGGTGCAGCCCGCTGGAAAATGTTCCAGGTCGGGGCGCTCTGACGTGTGGTATCGAGGATGAATGTTGAGGCGGGATCTGCGCAGCAGAGCGATGAACGGGAGAGCTTTCGCAGGTATGCTGCCGTTCTGTCGCTTGGCGGGCAGCCGGTCATGGCGTTCGCTAAGCTGAAACTTGATGAGCTGAGCGGGAGTGCGCGCGGTGTTCGCTTTAGATCCACGACTTCAACAAGACACACTGTCCATTGGGGATTTCCCCCTTTGCCGGCTGCTGTTGTCCAACGATTCCAATTACCCGTGGTTCATCCTGGTACCGCGCCGGGAAGATATCAGTGAGTTGTTTCAATTGGATGACGCGGACCAGCAGCAACTATGGCGAGAAACCACGGCGCTGGCGGAGTTGCTTAAAGACTCGTTCGATGCGGACAAGTTGAATGTGGCGACTCTGGGTAATGTCGTCAGTCAGTTGCACATGCACGTTATCGTTCGCAAACGCGACGATGCGGCCTGGCCTGCTCCGGTATGGGGCAAGCTGCCTGCCAGGCCCTACGATGCCGAACAGGTGGTTGCGATTCGTGAGCGGTTACGACTGGTCCTGACCGATGATTTCAAGTTTCTGGAGGGCTGAGTCATGAACCTGGAAGAGCGGGTCACCGATCTGGAAAGCCGATTGGCTTTTCAGGATGACACCATTCAAGCCCTGAACGACGTGCTGGTAGGGCAGCAGCGGGTGGTCGAACGTCTGCAATTGCAGATGGCCGCCTTGCTCAAGCGACAAGAGGAAATGGTGGGGCAGTTCGAATCATTCGAAGAAGAGGCTCCGCCGCCACATTACTGAGCATCGGGCGGCTGGCCGTTCAGGCAATAAAAAACCGCGAGCAGCATGGCTGCGTCGCGGTTTTTTTATGGGCGTGAATCAGCGCCGCGGCAATGCCGCAATCACGTCTTCGGCTTGCAGGCCCTTGTCGCGATTCATGACGGAGAACTCCACGCGCTGGCCTTCCACCAGGACGCGGTGACCTTCGCCACGGATGGCGCGGAAGTGCACGAAGATATCATCGCCGGAGTCGCGAGAGATGAAGCCGAACCCCTTCGAAGTGTTGAACCACTTGACGGTGCCGGTATCGCGATTGCTCATGTCGTAGGTTTGCGAGGTATTGGCCGAGGGAGACGATTTGTAGAAGCTGACGGCCAGGTGCAGAAGAACGGCGATCGCCGCGGTCAGCAGGCTGAACAGCACAGCTGGTTGACCTGCGATAACCGGCATTGGTGCCAGCAGGGTCAAGGTCTGCAAGACCACCGCCAGCACCAGGAGCGCGCTGACCAGGTTTTGCAGTTGGTGACGCGGGCCTTTGTTCCAGTAGGGGATAACCGGAGCCAGTGTCAGGTTGAGCAGGCCGAAAAAGGCCAGGTAAAGAGCATCGGGTTGTTGCAGGAAGGGAACGGCTTCAGATCGCAGGCTAGGGATAAAGGACAGCAGCAAGGCTGCTGCGCCCGTTAGCAGGTGGACGATTTTCAACATTTTAATGAACTCACGTTAAGACGGATCACAAGGAAGAGCTGAGCGTGCACGGTTCGCTTCTGAACAATGGGAGGCGGTGAGCACGTGCGCGGGATCAGCCTATGCGCTGAGGCCGAGAAATAGGCAACAACGACACGGCCTCTATTTAACAGCAAAGCCCAGGCCTTCTCAAATCAGGCGCTGTGGCCGGGAGGAGGGAGAAAGCCCTGGTTGTCCTGAGGGAATACCGGACTATCGGGCAAAGCCTTGTTCTAGAGAGCCAGCACCCCAAAAAAGTGGAACGGCGGCTTTTCAGGCGGGTCACAACCGGCGTGGGCCTTCTTGCAGGTACTGGCCGCCCGCTTGGTGGGCAATCTGTCGCAGTGCCTCGGGCAATCCCGGGCTGCGGGTGCAGGGCAGTCTTGCTAGAGTGGTCCGGTACCTGACCTGTTGAATTCAATGTGCTAACGGAGATAGACATGGCAATCGATATCGGTATCGGCGCAGAAGATCGCAAATCTATCGTGGAGGGTCTCTCTCGCCTGCTTTCAGATACTTATGTGCTTTATCTGAAGACTCATAATTTCCACTGGAACGTCACGGGGCCGCAGTTCCGCACGCTGCATCTGATGTTCGAGGAGCAGTACAACGAACTGGCGCTGGCGGTGGATCTGATTGCCGAGCGTATCCGCGCCCTGGGGTTCCCGGCGCCAGGTGCCTATTCCATCTACGCGCGTCTTTCTTCGATCAAGGAAGAAGAGGGGGTGCCAAGCGCGGATGAGATGATCAAGCAACTGGTGGCGGGGCAGGAGGCTGTGACCCGCACTGCCCGTGGCATTTTCCCGATCATCGACAAGGTCAGCGACGAACCCACCGCAGACTTGCTGACCCAGCGGATGCAGGTGCATGAGAAAACCGCGTGGATGCTGCGCTCGCTGTTGAGCGAGCAATAGTCCCGCAGACCGAATGGCGCCGTTATCGGCGCCATTTGCCTTTATGGGGCGTGACCTGTCGTCCGATCATGGCTGTTCGTCCTCAGGCCCGATGAGTGGGGTATGGCAGCGGGACGCTGGCTTTGTTTCGGCGGGCGGTGGTCTATCGGTGCCGTCATACGGCTGCACAGGGCCGATTTAATGGATATAATCCCGCCCTTTGCTATATAACCCGGGCCTCGGCACGGGTTAAGCCAGACGTTAAGTACGCCGAGACGCTCTCATGCCCATGTACGACTACCAATGTGCTTCCTGTGGTCATCAGCTGGAAGCCATTCAAAAGATCAGCGCGCCTGCGTTGGTCGATTGCCCTGCCTGCCAGGCGCCCGAGCTGAAAAAAATGCTGTCCATGCCAGGTTTCCGCCTCAGCGGTTCGGGCTGGTATGAGACCGACTTCAAAACCGGCGCCAAGAAGAACCTGGCCGGTGGCGACAAAGCTGATTAAGTTGAACGACACGCGCGAGCTCTTGCATTATCCGGTACCCCGAGGTGCGCAAGGCCTCCCATCGAATTTCGAATTACGAGAAGTGAAACCACTACCATGATGCGCAGCCATTATTGCGGCCAACTGAACGAAAGCCTGGAAGGTCAGGAAGTTACCCTTTGCGGATGGGTCCACCGTCGTCGCGACCATGGCGGGGTGATCTTCCTCGATATCCGTGATCGTGAAGGTCTGGCCCAGGTGGTGTTCGACCCGGACCGCGCTGAAACCTTCGCCGCCGCCGACCGCGTGCGCAGCGAATACGTGGTCAAGATCACCGGCAAGGTGCGCCTGCGTCCGGCCGGTGCCGGCAACGCCAACATGGCCTCGGGCATGATCGAAGTCCTGGGCTACCAGCTGGAAGTGCTGAACGAAGCGGAAACCCCGCCGTTCCCGCTCAATGAATACTCCGACGTGGGCGAAGAAACCCGCCTGCGCTATCGCTTTATCGACCTGCGCCGTCCGGAAATGGCCGAGAAGCTGCGTCTGCGCTCGCGCATGACCACCAGCATCCGTCGCTATCTGGACGAGAACGGTTTCCTCGACGTCGAAACCCCGATCCTGACCCGTGCCACCCCTGAAGGCGCGCGTGACTATCTGGTGCCGAGCCGTACCCACGCCGGCAGCTTCTTCGCTCTGCCGCAGTCGCCACAGCTGTTCAAGCAGCTGCTGATGGTCGCCGGCTTCGACCGCTACTACCAGATCGCCAAATGCTTCCGCGACGAAGACCTGCGTGCCGACCGTCAGCCTGAGTTCACTCAGATCGACATCGAAACCAGCTTCCTCGATGAAAAAGACATCATGGGCCTGACCGAAGGCATGATCCGCAACCTGTTCAAGGAAGTGCTGGATCTGGAATTCGGCGAATTCCCCCACATGACCTTTGAAGAAGCCATGCGTCGCTACGGTTCCGACAAGCCGGACCTGCGTAACCCGCTGGAACTGGTGGACGTTGCCGACCAGCTCAAGGACGTGGAATTCAAGGTGTTCAGCGGTCCGGCCAACGATCCGAAATGCCGTATCGCCGCCTTGCGCGTTCCTGGCGGGGCGAGCATGCCGCGCAAGCAGATCGACGATTACACCAAGTTCGTCGGCATCTACGGTGCCAAGGGCCTGGCCTACATCAAGGTCAACGAACGCGCCAATGGCGTTGACGGTCTGCAGTCGCCAATCGTCAAGAACATCCCGGAAGCCAACCTGAATGTGATCCTCGATCGCGTGGGTGCGGTCGACGGCGACATCGTGTTCTTCGGTGCCGACAAGGCCAAGATCGTCAGCGAGGCCCTGGGCGCGCTGCGGATCAAGCTCGGTCACGACCTGAACCTGCTGACCTGCGAATGGGCGCCGATGTGGGTTGTCGATTTCCCGATGTTCGAAGAGAACGACGACGGCAGCTTCACCGCCTTGCACCACCCGTTCACTGCGTCGAAATGCTCGCCGGAAGAACTGGAAGCCAACCCGGCGACCGCTCTGTCGCGCGCCTACGACATGGTGCTCAACGGCACCGAGCTGGGTGGCGGTTCGATCCGTATCCACCGCAAGGAAATGCAACAGGCGGTCTTCCGTCTGCTGGGCATCGATGAAGCGGAACAGGAAGAGAAGTTCGGCTTCCTGCTGGACGCCCTGAAGTACGGCGCGCCGCCGCACGGTGGCCTGGCGTTCGGCCTGGATCGCCTGGTGATGCTGATGACCGGCGCCCAGTCGATCCGTGAAGTGATCGCCTTCCCGAAAACCCAGAGCGCCGCTTGCGTGATGACCCAGGCTCCTGGCCTGGTCGACGCCAAGGCGCTGCGCGAACTGCACATCCGTTTGCGCGAACAGCCAAAGGCTGAGTAAGGCCGACCTGAAGGCGCATCTTCGGATGCGCCTTTTTCTATTGGGTCGAGATATTTGTTGCCCGCCCGCTGTTACAGGCGTTGCGGGCAATGTTTCAAAGAGAATTTGGAGCGCGTTATGGCAGGTCATTCCAAGTGGGCGAACATCAAGCACCGCAAAGAGCGTCAGGATGCCAAGAGAGGCAAGATCTTCACCAAGTGGATCCGTGAGCTGACGGTCGCCGCTCGTCAGGGCGGTGGCGAGCCTGGTTCCAACCCGCGTCTGCGCCTGGCCCTGGACAAGGCCTTGGGCGCCAACATGAGCCGCGACATCATCGATCGCGCCATCGCCCGTGGCGCGGGTGCGACCGAGGCCGACAACGTCGAAGAGCTGACCTATGAGGGTTATGGCCCGGGTGGCGTGGCGGTGATGGTCGAGTGCATGACCGACAACCGCAACCGTACCGCCGCGGCCGTGCGCCATGCGTTCAGCAAATGTGGCGGCAATCTTGGCACCGATGGTTCGGTGGCGTATCTGTTCGAACGCAAGGGGCAGATCAGCTTCGCGCCGGGCGTCGATGAGGACGCACTGACCGATGCGGCGCTGGAAGCCGACGCCGATGACGTGGTCGTTCACGAAGACGGCTCGATCGATGTGTTTACCTCGTTCACTGGCTTCTATGCGGTACGCAACGCGCTCGAAGAGGCCGGTTTCAAAGGCGATGACGCGGAAATCGTCATGCAGCCGACCACCAGTGCCGAGCTGGATCTGGAAGGCGCCGAGAAGATCCTCAAGCTGATCGACATGCTCGAAGACCTGGACGACGTGCAGAACGTCTACTCCAACGCGGATATTCCCCAGTCGGTTGCCGAGCAACTCGGCTGATAGCGCGATAAAAGATCGCAGCCTTCGGCGGTTTCCCCCCTTTACACACAGGGTTACGCTGTACCTGTAGGGGAGCTGTCGAAGGCTGCGATTTTTTGTTTTTCCGGCTTCTCCCGGCGTTACCTTAGGCAACCGAATTTTCTCTTTGCAGGCGTTATGACTCTTATTCTTGGTATCGACCCGGGTTCGCGCATCACCGGTTACGGCGTGGTACGTGATACCGGGCGTGGCTGCGTGTACGTGGCCTCGGGCTGTATTCGCACGGGCGCCGGCGAGCTGCATGAGCGGCTGCAAATCGTCTATCGCGGGGTTCGCGAGGTCATTCAGACCTACGGTCCGGTGACCATGGGCATTGAAAAGGTGTTCATGGCGCGTAATGCCGATTCGGCCCTGAAACTGGGTCAGGCCCGTGGTGCGGCGATCGTGGCGGGAGCCGAGGAGAGCCTGGAAATCGCCGAATACACCGCCACTCAGGTCAAACAGGCCGTGGCGGGCACCGGTGGGGCCAACAAGGAACAAGTGCAAATGATGGTCATGCACTTGCTCAAGTTGACCAGCAAGCCGCAGATCGACGCCTCGGACGCCCTGGCGATTGCCATCTGTCATGCCCACACCCGTTCCAGCCTGCTGCCCCACGGCCTGGGCACCGCACGCAGTCGTGGCGGCCGCCTGCGTCTCTGATAGCATCTGCGCAAACATTTGATGAGTGGAGCATCCCGCGCCTGTCTGCCCGGCCCGGATCTTCGCTCTATGACTCGCCGGCCGCTGATCTGGCCTGAGCTAAGGATCTGAAACGTGATTGGACGCTTGCGCGGCACCTTGGCTGAAAAACAGCCGCCGTACCTGATTCTCGATGTAAACGGCCTGGGTTACGAGGTGGAAGTCCCCATGACCACCCTGTACCGCCTGCCGTCGGTCGGTGAACCGCTCACCCTGCATACCCATTTGGTCGTGCGTGAAGATGCCCAGTTACTCTATGGTTTTGCCAGCAAGCGCGAGCGGGACTTCTTTCGCGAACTGATTCGCCTCAATGGCGTGGGGCCGAAACTGGCGCTGGCACTGATGTCCAGCCTGGAGGTCGACGAGCTGGTGCGTTGCGTGCAAGCGCAGGACACCTCGGCGCTGACCAAGGTGCCGGGGGTCGGTAAAAAGACCGCGGAGCGCCTGCTGGTCGAACTCAAGGACCGCTTCAAGGCCTGGGAAACCGTACCGAGCATGTTTGCCCTGGTGCCGAACCAGCCGGATGCGCCGATGCCGGTGGCCAGTGCCGAGACCGATGCGGTCAGCGCCCTGATTTCCCTGGGCTACAAGCCGCAGGAAGCCAGCAAGGCCGTTTCCGCGATCAAGGAAAAAGGCCTGAGCAGTGAAGACATGATTCGCCGCGCCCTGAAGGGAATGATTTAAGTGATAGAAGCAGATCGTCTGATCGCCGCCACGGGCCCCCGTGAGCGCGAGGAAGTCCAGGACCGTGCGATTCGCCCCGTCAGCCTGGCCGAATACATCGGCCAGCCGACGGTGCGCGAGCAAATGGAGCTGTTCATCCAGGCTGCCCGCGGGCGCAGCGAGTCGCTGGACCACACCCTGATCTTCGGCCCGCCGGGCCTGGGTAAGACCACGCTGGCCAACATCATCGCCCAGGAAATGGGGGTGTCGATCAAGAGCACCTCGGGGCCGGTGCTGGAGCGCCCTGGCGACCTGGCGGCGTTGCTGACCAATCTCGAGCCGCACGACGTGCTGTTTATCGATGAAATCCATCGCTTGTCGCCGATCGTCGAGGAAGTGCTGTACCCGGCCATGGAAGATTTCCAACTGGACATCATGATCGGCGAAGGGCCGGCGGCCCGTTCGATCAAGCTCGACTTGCCGCCGTTCACGCTGGTGGGGGCGACGACCCGCGCGGGCATGCTGACCAACCCGCTGCGCGATCGCTTCGGTATCGTCCAGCGCCTGGAGTTCTACAGCACCGCGGACCTGGCGACCATTGTCGGGCGCTCCGCCGGCATTCTCGGCTTGCCGCTGGACCCGGACGGTGCCTTTGAAATCGCTCGGCGCGCCCGCGGGACGCCGCGTATCGCCAACCGCTTGTTGCGCCGGGTGCGGGACTTTGCCGAGGTTCGCGCCAAGGGCCACATCACCAAGCCCATCGCCGACCTGGCGCTGAACCTGCTGGATGTCGACGAACGTGGCTTCGACCACCAGGACCGGCGCCTGCTGCTGACCATGATCGAGAAGTTCGACGGCGGGCCGGTGGGGGTCGACAGCCTGGCGGCCGCCATCAGCGAGGAGCGGCATACCATCGAGGATGTGCTCGAGCCCTATCTGATCCAGCAAGGCTATATCATGCGTACGCCGCGGGGGCGTGTGGTGACCCGGCATGCCTATCTGCATTTCGGTCTAAACATCCCGTCACGATTGGGGGAGATGCCTGTGGTAGACGAATTCCTCGATGCCGTGGACGATTAATAACCGCTTGGGCAGCGATTTATTCGCAGCTTGTGCGGTCCTAGGGGGCTGGCATTGTCGTTATTTCGCCAGAAAGCCGTTCGAGAATGAAAAACAGTTGCCCGGCCGGATTGGCAACCTGAGGAGTAAGCACTAGAGTATGCGCGCGCAAAACGGGCTTGAGTCGTTCGCACATCGTTGTCGCGTTTATTACGAAGACACCGATGCCGGCGGCATCGTGTATTACGTTAATTACCTTAAGTTTATGGAACGGGCTCGAACCGAGCGGCTACGAGATCTGGGCTTTGCCCAATCGCAGCTGGCAGGGGAGAACCTGTTGTTCGTCGTGCATTCCAGCGAAGCGCGCTACCACGCGCCGGCGCGACTGGACGACGAGCTTCTGGTAAGTGCAGAAGTCATCGAATTGAACCGGGCCAGCCTGCGCTTCAAACAGCAGGTCAGGCGAGCCACGGATAATGCACTGCTCTGCGAAGGGCAGTTTCTGGTGGCCTGTGTGCGCACCGACAATTTGAAACCCCGGGCCATTCCCGAAGCTCTACGTGCGGCCTTCGCCGACGTGAGCGGCGCGGGTACACACTCAGAGCAGGAGATAAAGCGTGGAAGCTAACGTCGTCGACCATTCCTCCATGTGGAGCCTGGTCAGCAATGCCAGCATCGTTGTGCAGTTGGTAATGCTGACCCTGGTAGCCGCATCGGTGACCTCATGGATCATGATCTTTCAGCGCAGCAACCTGCTGCGTGCCGGTCGACGCGCGCTGGAGAGCTTCGAAGAGCGCTTCTGGTCGGGTATCGACCTGTCCAAGCTGTACCGTCAGGCGGGCAGCAACCCGGACCCTGATTCGGGCGTGGAGCAGATCTTCCGTGCCGGCTTCAAGGAATTCTCGCGCCTGCGCCAGCAGTCGGGCGTTGATCCCGAGGCGGTCATGGAAGGTGTCGCGCGTGCCATGCGTGTCGCCATCTCCCGCGAAGAAGAGAAGCTTGAGCAGAGCCTGCCATTCCTCGCCACTGTCGGCTCGGTCAGCCCGTATATCGGTCTGTTCGGTACCGTCTGGGGGATCATGAACTCCTTCCGCGGCCTGGCCAGCGCCCAGCAGGCGACCCTGGCGACCGTGGCACCGGGTATCGCCGAAGCCCTGATCGCCACCGCGATCGGCCTGTTTGCCGCGATCCCGGCCGTTATCGCCTACAACCGCTTTGCGGCCCGTGGCGAGACCCTGATCAGCCGTTACTACACCTTCGCCGACGAGTTCCAGGCGATCCTGCACCGTAAAGTGCACACCAGCGAAGAGTGAGCAGGTAAATCCCCATGGCCCGAGTTCGCCACAAACGCAAGCCGGTTGCCGAGATGAACGTGGTGCCCTACATCGACGTGATGTTGGTACTGCTGGTTATCTTCATGGTGACCGCGCCGATGCTCAATCAGGGCGTGAAAGTCGATCTGCCCAAGGTTTCCAGCGAAGCCTTGCCGCAGGACAACAACACCCAGGTCCTGACCATTTCGATCAAGGCTGACAAGACCTACTACTGGAACCTTGGCAGCGAAGTCGACACCGACAAGCAGATGGACAAGGCCATGACCTTGCCGCAGATGACCGACGCCGTGACCAAGATCATTCGCGCCGGCAATGAAGGCGGCAAGCATACCCAGGTGTTCATTCGCGGCGACAAGTCCGTCGACTACGGCGCCGTCATGGGCGCCATGGGCGGACTGCAGAAGGCCGGCGTCGGTAACGTTGGCTTGATTACCGAGGCGCCCTGATGCAGCAACAGCGAGAGCCGTCCGCCTCGGAAAGCTACTTCTGGCCTAGCGTGTGGGCAATTGCCCTGCACGTTCTGGTGTTCGGCATGCTGTTCGTCAGTTTTGCCATGACGCCGGAGTTGCCGCCGTCCAAGCCGATCGTCCAGGCGACCCTGTATCAGCTGAAATCGAAAAGTCAGGCGACCACCCAGACCAATCAGAAGATTGCGGGTGAGGCGAAGAAATCCGCCGCGCGCCAGACCGAAGTCGAGCAGATGGAGCAGAAAAAGGTCGAGCAGGAAGCGGTCAAGGCTGCGGAACAAAAGAAAGAAGAGGCTGCTCAAAAAGCCGAGGAAGCGAAAAAGGCCGACGAAGCCAAGAAAGCGGATGAGGCGAAGAAGGCTGATGAAGCCAAGAAAGCCGACGACGCGAAGAAGGCTGCGGAAGCGAAAAAGGCTGAAGAGAAACAATTGGCTGATATAGCCAAGAAGAAAGCCGAAGAAGAAGCCAAGAAAGCCGCCGAAGAAGAGGCCAAGAAAAAGGCCGCTGAAGAGGCGAAGAAAAAGATAGTCGAAGACGCGAAGAAGAAAGCCGCGGAAGACGCCAAGAAGAAAGCTGAAGCGGACGAGGCGAAGAAGAAGGTCGCCGAGGACGCGAAGAAGAAAGCCGCCGCCGACGCAGCCAAGAAAAAGGCCCAGGAAGCAGCGCGTAAATCCGCCGAAGATAAAAAGGCTCAGGCCCTGGCTGATTTGCTTTCCGACACGCCGCAGCGTCAGCAGGCCTTGGCGGACGAGCAGGGCGACGAAGTCGCGGGCAGTTTCGACGATCTGATTCGTGCTCGTGCGGCGGAAGGCTGGGCTCGTCCTCCTTCGGCGCGCAACAACATGACTGTCGTGCTGCAAATCGGCATGTTGCCGGATGGTACGGTGACATCCGTGTCGGTGGCCAAGTCCAGCGGCGATGGTCCGTTCGATGCCTCGGCGGTAGCTGCGGTCAAGAACATTGGACGTTTGACAGAAATGCAGGGAATGAAGCCGAGCGATTTCGCTCCGTATCGTTCATTCAAGATGACATTCACACCTGAGGATCTAGCCTTGTGAGAAACCTTCTTCGAGGATTGCTTGTCGTTATTTGCTGTATGGCAGGGATAGCGACAGCGGATGAAAAGAACATTCTGGTCACCAGTGGCAGTGACCGGGCCACGCCAATCGCCGTAGTGCCATTCGGTTGGCAAGGGGGCAGCGTGCTGCCCGACGACATGGCGGAAATCATCGGCAACGACCTGCGCAACTCGGGTTACTACTCGCCGATTCCAAAGCAGAACATGATCAGCCTGCCGACCCAGGCCAGCGAAGTCATCTACCGTGACTGGAAGGCCCTGGGCGCCCAGTACATCATGGTCGGCAGCATTGTCCCGGCGGGCGGTCGCCTGCAGGTGCAATACGCCCTGTTCAACGTCGCCACCGAACAGCAAGTGCTGACCGGCAGCGTCTCGGGCAGCGTCGACCAGTTGCGCGACATGGCTCACTACATCTCCGACCAGTCGTTCGAAAAGCTCACCGGTATCAAGGGCGCCTTCTCGACCCGCATGCTGTACGTCACGGCAGAGCGTTTCTCCGAGAAGAACACGCGTTACACCCTGCAACGCTCCGACTATGACGGCGCGCGCGCGGTGACCCTGCTGCAATCCCGTGAGCCGATCCTGTCGCCGCGCTTCGCGCCGGACGGCAAGCGCATTGCCTATGTGTCGTTCGAACAGAAGCGCCCGCGCATCTTCGTTCAGCACATCGACACTGGCCGTCGCGAGCAGATCACCAACTTCGAAGGCCTGAACGGCGCGCCTGCCTGGTCGCCGGACGGCCAGCGCCTGGCGTTCGTGCTGTCCAAGGACGGCAACCCGGACATCTATGTGATGAACCTGGGTTCGCGTCAGATCTCGCGTGTGACCGCGGGGCCGGGCATCAACACCGAACCGTTCTGGGGCAAGGATGGTTCGACCATCTACTTCACCTCGGACCGTGGTGGCAAGCCACAGATCTACAAGACCAGTGCCGGTGGTGGCGGTGCGGAACGGGTGACTTTCGTGGGCAACTACAACGCCAACCCGAAACTGTCCGCGGATGAAAAAACCCTGGTCATGATTCACCGGCAGGACGGCTTCACAAACTTCAAGGTAGCTGCTCAGGATTTGCAGCGTGGCAACGTAAAAATCCTTACCGACAGCACACTTGATGAGTCGCCTACTGTTGCGCCCAACGGCACCATGGTAATCTACGCCACCCGCCAGCAGGGCCGGGGAGTCTTGATGCTCGTGTCCATTAATGGACGCGTGAGGCTCCCGCTTCCTACCGCTCAAGGCGAAGTCAGAGAACCGTCCTGGTCCCCTTACCTGAACTGACGCGGCGCTTTACGTTTTACTTAACACACTGGGGTTCATTAGGAGTTTCACGATGGAAATGCTGAAGTTTGGTAAGTTTGCTGCGCTGGCTCTGGCCATGGCTGTAGCTGTAGGTTGCTCCTCCAAAGGCGGCGACAACGCTGGTGAAGGCGCTGTTGATCCAAACGCTGGTTACGGCGCTAACACTGGTGCAGTTGACGGCTCCCTGAGCGAAGAAGCTGCTCTGCGCGCAATCACCACCTTCTACTTCGAATACGACAGCTCGGACCTGAAGCCAGAAGCCATGCGCGCTCTGGACGTTCACGCCAAGGACCTGAAAGCAAACGGCGCTCGCGTTGTTCTGGAAGGCAACACCGACGAACGTGGTACTCGTGAGTACAACATGGCTCTGGGCGAGCGTCGTGCGAAGGCCGTTCAGCGCTACCTGGTGCTGCAAGGCGTTTCCCCAGCTCAGCTGGAACTGGTTTCCTACGGCGAAGAGCGTCCAGTTGCTACCGGCAACGACGAGCAGTCCTGGGCTCAAAACCGTCGCGTCGAACTGCGTAAGTAATTCGTCATGCGAACGTGCCGTCGTGCTCTAACTGTCTTGGCTCTCAGCCTCGCGCCGCTTTCGGTGTGGGCTGCGGTTCCTGTGGTCGATAACAACTCGGGCTATAACAATAGCGGAGGCAGTTATCCGCCAGCGGGTTATGGCACGAACGGCGCCTATGCCGGGGGAGGGGTTTCGACCCCTGTCTCGGCACAGGGCGAGCTGTTCCAGCAACTGCAGCAAATGCAGGATCAAATCGCTCGGCAACAAGGTGTGATTGAAGTACTGCAAAACGATATTGCGCGTATGAAGCAGGAAAGCCTGGAGCGTTACCAGGATCTTGATCGACGCATTGGAGCGGGCGGTGCACCTGCCGCGACTCCTGATAATTCTTCTGCCGGTGGCGATGCAAGTGCCGCCGGTGCAGCTGCCGGGGCGGCCTCGCAAGCTCCAGCGGCAAGCAGTGAACCGGGCGATCCGGCGAAGGAAAAGCTGTATTACGAAGCAGCCTTCGACCTGATCAAGGCCAAGGATTTCGACAAGGCCAGCCAGGCTTTCGCCGCGTTCCTGCGTAAATACCCAAACAGCCAATACGCGGGTAATGCCCAGTACTGGTTGGGCGAAGTGAACTTGGCCAAAGGCGACCTGCAAGGTGCCGGCCAGGCATTTGCCAAGGTCTCCCAGCTGTATCCGAAGCATGCCAAGGTGCCGGACTCGCTGTACAAGCTGGCTGACGTAGAGCGCCGTCTGGGCCACACTGACAAGGTCAAGGGCATTCTGCAGCAGGTGGTGGCCCAATATCCGGGTACTTCCGCCGCCCAGCTGGCTCAGCGCGATCTGCAACGCATGTAATCGAGTTTGAGCTGTTTTGAAGAAACCCGCGCTTGCCGCGGGTTTTTTCGTTAGAATCCATGCCCTTTTTATGAAACACGCTTCCTGGGATTACCGTGTTTGCGGGATTCCTCGAGGTGCCTGACGGAGGCGGACAGCCTGTTTAGCTGTTACGCCCGTGGCGACTATGCAAGACACATTGAGAATTACCGAAGTTTTCTACTCGTTGCAGGGTGAAACTCGGACTGCCGGCCTGCCCACGGTATTTGTGCGCCTGACCGGTTGTCCGCTGCGTTGCCAATACTGCGACAGTGCCTACGCCTTCAGCGGTGGCAGCATCCGCACCCTCGAGAGCATTCTCGAGCAGGTCGCCGGTTTCCGCCCGCGTTACGTCTGTGTGACCGGTGGCGAGCCTCTGGCGCAGCCTAATGCCATTCCCTTGCTCAAGCAGCTGTGTGACGCCGGTTACGAAGTCTCGCTGGAAACCAGCGGAGCCCTGGATATTTCCGCGGTCGATCCGCGTGTCAGTCGAGTGCTCGACCTGAAGACACCGGGGTCGCAGGAAGCTCAGCGCAATCGTTACGAAAACATCGAACTGCTGACGCCGAACGACCAGGTCAAGTTTGTCATCTGTTCCCGCGAGGACTATGACTGGGCGGTTTCCAAGCTGATCCAGTATGGTCTGGAGCGGCGGGCGGGCGAGGTGCTGTTCTCGCCGAGCCATCACGACCTCAATGCGCGCGATCTGGCCGACTGGATCGTTGCGGACAACCTGCCGGTGCGCCTGCAATTGCAGCTGCATAAATACCTTTGGAATGACGAGCCGGGGCGCTGATATGACTGAACAAGCACAGAGCCAAGTTGCCACTGAAAAGCGTGCAGTAATCCTGCTGTCCGGCGGTCTGGACTCGGCCACGGTGGTGGCCATGGCCCGCGCCGAAGGGTATCGCTGCTACACCATGAGCTTCGATTACGGCCAGCGTCATCGCGCCGAGTTGCAGGCGGCTGAACGTGTCGCTCGCGACCTGGGTGTGGTGGAGCACAAGGTGATCGGCCTCAACCTCAACGGTATCGGCGGCTCCGCGCTGACCGACAGCTCCATCGATGTGCCCGAGGCCCCGAGCGAAGGGATCCCTGTCACCTACGTACCGGCACGTAACACCGTGTTCCTGTCCCTGGCATTGGGCTGGACGGAAGTGCTGGGGGCGCGGGACATCTTTATTGGCGTCAACGCCGTGGACTATTCGGGGTATCCGGATTGCCGCCCGGAGTTTGTCGAGGCCTTCGAGCGCATGGCCAACCTGGCGACCAAGGCCGGGGTAGAGGGGCAGGGGTTCCGTATCCAGGCACCGCTGCAGAACCTGAGCAAGGCCGATATCGTCAAGGCGGGCGTCAAGCTCGGGGTTGATTACGGCCTGACCGTGTCCTGCTACCAGGCCGATGATCAAGGGCGTGCCTGCGGCAAATGCGACAGCTGCCGTCTGCGCGCGGAAGGGTTTGCCGCGGCCGGTGTTAGCGACCCAACACCTTATTTTTGATTTTTTTCATATTGGGTGTTGAATTCTTTTTATAAATCAGTATTATACGCGCCACCACACAGCGGGTCGTTAGCTCAGTTGGTAGAGCAGTTGGCTTTTAACCAATTGGTCGTAGGTTCGAATCCCACACGACCCACCATTTTCTAGCAGTATTTAAAATCCGAAAGGCCCACGAAAGTGAGGATTTTCGGGTTTTTTTTTGCCTGCAGAAAATGTAATGGCGCACTGCATTGGCCTGTTCACCGACCTTCGATACGCAGCGGCAGGCTGTCGATCACCTGAGACAGCGTTTGCTCCAGTTCCACCTCTTCTTTTTTTACCCGTTCCGGGATTCTTCGGCGTTGTCGGTATTCGCTGGGGCTGGCGCCGGCGAATTGCTTGAAGGCGCGGGCAAAGTAGGACGGGTCCTTGAAGCCGACTTCATAGCCGATGCTGGTGATAGGCATCTGGCTGTTGTCGAGCAGATTCTTGGCGCAATCCATGCGTTTGCTCAGGATGTAGTCCATGAATCCCAGGCCATGGACCTCCTTGAACAGCCGGCTGAAGCGAAACGTGGTCATGCCGCAACGCTTAGCCAGCTCTTTCTGGTCGATGCTTTCACGAAAATTCTGCTCGATGTACAGCAGCACATCGCTGAGTGCCTGATGTTTCTGGTGCTCTACGGTCAGTCGGATGCTGTCCGGCAGGGACGGGCCGTGTTCGATCTGCAGCGTCTTGTTGCCGGGGCCGCTGCTGTGGCGCAGTTCGTAGAGTTGCTTCAGCGCATGCAGGAAGCGCCGGATCTCGGCACTCGAGAGAGGGAGCACCATGTATTCCCAGACACGCGAGCGCATGGCCCAGACGGCGAGTTCTTCGGAGTGCTGCACTGTGAACATGGCGATGGGAATGGAGGGAATCTTGTGTTTGATCTCCAGCAACAGATTGAGCCCTGGCATGTCCGGGCGGTCATAGTGCATGCAGATCATGTCCGGTAGAGGATGGGTGTCCTTTTCGGGCAGGGACGCATCTTTCGACACCCGGCAATCGCAGGTTGGGCGAAACAGCGCGATCAGTTCTTCAGATGATCGGTCGCGCGTGAGGTCGAACCATAAAAGAGAGGGTTTCTGGGCCGACTCAGGTCTCATTTCCTTATTCCTTCCTGGTGTCTCACTGTCACTTCCTGGGCTGTCAGTATCGCCACTGGGCTTTGCGGGCAAAGGATCAAGTTCTGATAACGCTTCATAAATTTTCTTGATTACCTTCTATGTCTGACAGCGAGATAAGAGTCACAGACAGCTCCTTGCTGTTGCGATCGCCTTTTCTTGCATCACCGGCCACGGCTGAATCAATTTAGTGTTATATGAGAACAGTTCCTTTTCTGAAAAAACTCCATCTGCCAGGTTTAGTTTCATTGGTGTTCTTTGCTGTCTTGCCAAGGGGCGCAAAAAAGTCCTAGAAACCGACAATAAACTCCTAACTCTTTGTGTTAGTCCCTGACTAGGATTCAGTCAGGCGGCACAAATACTGATCGCCTTAAAGCAACTTTCTTATATGAGGTGAACAAGATGAACCTGCAAACAATCAAAACCTCGGTGCTGGCATTCATCAAGGACGAAGAGGGTCTGACCATCGTGGAATATGCCGTGGCCGGTGGCCTGATCACCCTGGGCGCCGTTGCCGCGTTCGTGACTCTGGGGGGCAACGTGAGCACCGCCATTACCAGCCTGGGTTGCGCCGTTCAGGGCCAGGTGTGCTGACGACAGCCGTTGTGCCGAGTCCTCGGTCCTGGGCTGGAACCGCTTGTCGCTCGTACGCAGCCAGACTTCTCGGGTCTGGCTGCGATGAGCGGTTTCCCTCGGGCTGAGGCCGTACCTGTGGTCCATGTGTGTTTCCCACCTTTTTCTGTCTACTCTCGCCTGGACAGATGGAGCTTCCTCAATCGGTATGTGCAGTCAGCGCACAGTAGATGACGGATGGCTCCCGTCTTGCTCACGAGCGAGTTCAAATCGTCAAAGTGACCTTTGGCCGAGCACCGCTCCATCGCTCTGCCGCAGCCTGAAAATTCTCTTTCCAGCTTCAGGAGTATCGTCGCTGTATTGCTCGCGTGAAGATCAAATCCTGATATGGAAACTCCGGTTTACTTCGTTTCGCACTATGGTTTGGGTGCAGCGAACATGGCCGGGGCTTTTGTCTTTGTCGGCCAGTGCTCAGCTCGGTCTTGCATCGACGACGAGACTGTTTCAAGGCGACTCTTCAATTTATTCCTTCCTTAGATAAACCATCTGTTCCTTGTGTTGTTCCTGGTGCTTTTTTGCATCTTTCAACAACAGCAATAAAGTCCTAACGATCAGCAAAAATCTCCTAACCCTTCCAATGCTCCCCTGACTAATGTTCAACCAGGCAGTACGACAGTGCTGCTCTTACATAAAAACACTTGAGTGAGGTGGGAAAATGAATCTGCAATCGATCAAGACTTCGATCATCAAGTTCGCCAAAGACGAAGACGGCCTGACCATTGTGGAATATGCAGTGGCCGGCGGCCTGATCACTTTGGGCGCTGTTGCTGCATTTATCACCCTGGGCGGCAACGTGGCCACTGCCATCACCAGCCTGGGATGCGCTGTCCAGGGGCAAGTCTGCTAACGCCAACTTCCACCGAGGGCTGCAGTCATGGGCAAAGAGCAATTATTCGTTGTTGCATTGATGCTGGGACTGCTGGGGATTGCGGTGGTGAGCGATCTTCGTCGCCACCGTATTCCCAACCTCTTGGTGCTGTTGGGGCTGGGACTGGGGATTGCCGGCCAGGTCTACTCCTCAGGCGTCATCGGGTTTGGTTATGGACTACTGGGCATGCTGATCGGTTTTGCCGTTTTTCTCCCGCTGTACGCCTTTGGCGGGATGGCAGCCGGCGACGTCAAGCTCATGGCCATGGTTGGCACTTTTCTCACTCCGCAGCACGCCCTCTGGGCTGCGTTTTTCAGCCTGATCGCCGGCGGCGCGTGCGGGGTACTGATTGTGTTGGTACGTGGTCAAGTTCAACAGACCATGGGGCGCTACTGGCAGATTTTGAGAGCCAGGGCCTATTTTTCGCCGGCGGACGATGAAGTGGCCGGCAAACCCTTTCCCTATTCGGTTGCGATCCTGCTCGGCACATTGGCCAGCTTTCTCTGGTTGCCCCTTGGCCAGTAGCTCAGGAGAACATTATGTACGCCATCAGTAACAGCCGTCCGACCGGCAATGACCGGGAAGCAGTGCAGCGACTGGCTCCACAGCCACGCACGATCCTTGAGACCGGGCTGGCCGACAATTTCCTGGGAGACCTGGTCTGCAAGCATTTGCACGATGCGGGTGTACTGGACATGCCCCGACTGGTAGAGCGCCTGGCGCTGACGGGAGCAGTGATTGAAGAAGTCCTGACCTTCCTGCGTCAGGATCACCGGGTCGAGATCCTCGGCCAAGCCGGTGGCCAGGGCTTGCGCTACGGGCTGACCGAGCGCGGCCGCAATGCTGCCCGCGATGCCTTGTCGCGCAGTGGTTATATCGGCGCAGCGCCATTTCCGGTGAGCGCCTACCGCTCGCTGCTCAAGGTACAGACCATTCACCATGGCCGTATCAGCGCCCGGGACATGCAGGCTTCCTTCGGCTCCATGGTGCTGGCGCAGAACATGCTCGATCAGTTGGGCGTGGCCCTGAATTCCGGGCGCGCCATCATGATTTACGGGCCAGCGGGGACGGGCAAGACCTATGTCAGCAGTCGCTTGATCCGGCTGTTTTCCGAATCCATCTGGGTGCCCCATGCGATTGCGATCAACGATGCGGTGATCGAGATCTACGACCCCCAGGTACACCGGCGCCTGGATGTCGGCGACCCGCAATACAGCTTGATGCTCAATGAGGGGATCGACCGCCGGCTCCTGTGCTGTGAACGGCCGATCGTCATCACCGGCGGCGAGCTGACCATGGAACAGCTGGATATCCGCTACGACCCCTTCACTCGCCAATACCAGGCACCGTTGCAGCTCAAGGCCAGCAATGGCCTGTTCGTCATCGACGACATGGGACGCCAGCGCATGGCGCCCGCGGAATTGCTCAATCGCTGGATCGTACCGATGGAGGAGAAACGCGACTTCCTCAACCTCGGCGGCGGGCGGCACTGCGAGCTGCCGTTCGACCTGATCCTGGTGTTTTCCACCAACCTGAACCCGTTGGAACTGGCCGACGAGGCGTTCCTGCGGCGGATTGGCTACAAGCTGCAGTTCGGCTACCTCAAGCCCGAGGAGTACGAACGTATCTGGATTCAAGAGACAGAGCGCCTGAACATCCAATACGACCCGCAACTGTTGCGCTACGTCCTGGATGAACTCTATGGCGCTGAAAACATGCCGCTGGTGCCTTGCCACCCACGGGATCTCTTGAGCATGGCGCTCGATCGCCAGCGTTATGTGGGCGCCAGCGGACCGCTGTCAACCCTGGAACTGGAGTGGGCATGGCACAGCTACTTCGTCCAGCTCGACTTTCTTTGAGTAAGGAGATTTCGACATGAGTTCTCGTACTTTCACTCTGGTGACCCTGTCCGTGGTTCTGGGCCTGGGCGCGGCATGGATGGCCAACAGCTGGCTCAATGCACGGCTCAATGCCACCCCCGACGATAACCAGCAGAACGTGGTGGTGGCGACCGTGGAAATAGCTTTCGGGCAAATGGTCGAGCCACAGCAGGTCGCGCTGGTCCGTATGCCCAAGGAGACGGTACCCGAGGATGCTTTCGACGCGACCGAGAAGGTCGTGGGCAAGATCGCCACCTTCTCCATGTTGCGCGGCGACATCCTGCGCGGTGCGCGTCTGGCCGAACACCTAGGCGGCAGCACACTGGCGTCGCTGATCGAGCCCACCAAGCGTGCGATCTCGGTCCGGGTGGACGACGTGGTCGGCGTGGGTGGCTTCCTGTTGCCGGGTAACCGGGTCGATGTGCTGGCTACCCGGCAGACCGGCAATGCCGGCGATGCCGAATCCAAGACCATCCTGGAAGACCTGCGGGTGCTGGCAGTGGACCAGACGGCCAGTACCGACAAGACCCAACCGGTGGTCGTGCGCGCCGTGACCCTGGAAATGACCCCCCTGCAGGCCGAGGAATTGGTCAAGGGGATGGCGGCCGGCAAGCTGCAACTGGCCCTGCGCAATCCGCTGGACAACCAGAAGCAACCGGCGATGGTCGAACCGGTCGCCATGATCCAGGAAGTACCTGCCCCTCCCGTGGTGCGGCCGATTGTCCGGCGTCGTGCCAGCGGCGACAGCGGGATCACGGTGATCCGCGGGATCGAGGTCAACGTTGTGAAGTCCCAGCTGTAAATGATCGGGTACGACATAGACGAACAATGAGGGCTTGATGATGAGTGCGCGTATCCAACAGCCATTGAGTGCATTTCCACGGCAGCAGCGCGGCGCAATGCTCGTCCTGGTGGTGATTGCCCTGGCCGCGATGCTGCTGATGGGGGCCCTGGCGTTGGATGGCGGCCATATGCTGGTGAACAAGTCCCGCCTGCAAAATGCGGTGGATGCCGCGGCGCTGAGCGGTGCCAAGACCCTCAGTACGGTAATGGGTACCACGGGAGCCGCGAGCCTGGCGCAGAGCGCTGCGCTCAATACCCTGACCCTGAATGCCAATGCCAGCGGCAATCAGGAGCTGGCCACGGCCATCGCCAACAATGTCGGCGGCTTTGCCACGGTGGAACTGGCGTCCACTGTCTATGGGCCTTTCTCTTTCCCGGGGCCGGCCAATGCGAGCTATGTGCGGGTGACGGTCACCAACTATTCCCTGGCCGGATTCTTCTGGGGCGTCTTTCAGACCTTGGGCAATGGGGTCGGTAACAAGTTTGTAAGTGCGGTCGCTACCGCCGGGCCAAGCCCCGCCAGCCCTTGCGACCTCACGCCGCTGATGGTGTGCGGCGACCCGACAAAAAACAGCCCGTCCACCGGGATGTTCTGGGGGTTCCAGTTCGGCGATGCGCAGGTGTTGAAAACCGCTGCAGGCAATAGCTCGCCGATTGGCCCCGGCAACTTCCAACTGCTCGATTTCGGTTCGGGTGGCAGCACGGTCAGGCAGGGGTTGGCTGGCGGGATCAAGCAGTGCAACAACGTCGGTTCGAATGTCCAGACCAAGCCGGGGAACACTGTCGGGCCTGCCTCGCAGGGCCTCAATACACGCTTCAACCAGTATTCCGGCGGTCTCAAGGCGGCGGACTATCCACCGGACCTGGTGATCACAACCAACTCCAAGTCATTCACTTACGACGATACGCTCAAGCAGATTCAGTACAACAGTCAGGCGGTTACCTCGAGCAGCGGCAATTTGTCCGCGGGCGGCAGCGCCTTGTACGACTACAACAACTGGGTGCAGGACTCCGCCAACTGCGTTGCCGGTAGCGGTGGTGGCTGCCAGAGCAGTGGGGCGTTCGAGCGGCGGATCATCAAGATCGTGATCGGTGATTGCTCGGGCAAGAACGATGGGTCGTCTTCGATACCGGTGCTGGGGTTTGGCTGCTACTTCGTCCTGCAGCCCGCTTCGCAAAAGGGCAATGAGGCGCAGATATTCGGTCAGTTCGAGAAGGTGTGCGAAGGCGACAACGTACCGGGTCCCAACCCGGCCAATACCACCGGGCCGCAGATCATCCAGCTGTACAAGACCTATATCGATAACAGCCAGACGCCAAGTACCGACTCTTAGGAGGTTTTATGGGACGCAGAGGATTCAGGTCGCCGCGCAACCAGAGCGGCTTGGCGATGGTGGAGCTGGTGTTGACGCTGCCACTGCTGCTGTTGCTGATGCTGACCTTCGCCGAGTTCGGCCGCATGTTGTTCCAGTACAACAGCCTGATGCAGGCCAGTCGCGACGCAGGGCGTTATGTCGCTGACAAAGCGTGGAACTCCACCCTCGGCAAGCTCGAACTGAGCGGTACGCTGCAGACCCAGGCCAAGAACATCGCTGTCTATGGCGTGCCCGCCAATCCCAATGGCTACCCGGCGGCGGTGTCGGGGCTGACGCCGGCGAATGTCACGGTCACCGCGGTGGGTGCCGAGCATATCCAGGTCAGCATTACCTACACCTATGTGCCGGTGATCGGCAGTGCCTTGCCCGTCTTGTATGGCAGCAACGTGCCGCTGGGCCTGGCCTTGACTTCCACTGTCGTCATGAGGGCTTTGTGATGAACGTCAAAGGTATGCGTGGGCTGTACACCGTCGAGTTCGCGATCACCAGCCTGGTGCTGTTCACCGTGCTGTTCGGTGTGCTGGAAATGGGCCGGCTGTACTTCACGGTCAATGCCCTGAATGAAACCGTGCGCCGCGGCGCCCGTCTGGCGGCAGTGTGCGACATCAACGATCCGGTGATTCTGCGCCGGGCGATGTTCAACGCTTCGACCAACAGCGGTCCGAGCAGCCTGCTCAATAACCTGACGGCCGCCAACCTGAACCTGGTTTATCTGGACGCCAACGGCGCGGTCGTCGCCAGCCCCAACGATCTGACCGGCACCAACGGCTTTGTCGCCATTCGTTATGTCCAGCTACAGGTATCCAATTTCAGTTTCAATCTGCTGATTCCTGGGTTCAACGGGGTGTTTGTCCTACCGGTATTCAGGTCGACCGTGCCACGTGAAAGCCTCGGTCGGCAGCCCCAGGCAGCAGTCACACCGGAGATCACACCATGTTGAGTACCCGAGAAGCGCCCGTCGTCGCTGCTGCTACTGAAAAGCAAGGCAAACGCCTGCTGATCAGTGGGCGCGACGTGACCACCTTGAATCACCTGAAAGCGTTGAGCCAGGGACTGCCGAACTTGCAGGTAACCACTCGCCTGGTGAGCAACGGTCATACCGATCCGCTGTATGGGTTGGAGCAGATGCCCGACTTCCTGCTGTTGCGTGTCAGCCATCTGTGGCGTGAAGAGCTGGCGGCCCTGTTGCAGCATCCGCTCAAGGAGCGCCCACCGCTATTGGTCTGCGGCCCGCTGGATGAGCGCGAGGGCATGCGCCTGGCGATGCAGGCCGGTGCCCGGGACTTTCTTCCCGAGCCGGTAGCGGCAGAAGAGCTGCAGGCGGCCATTGGCCGTATGCTCATGGAGGCCAATGCGGAGCAGGGAACCGGAGGCAAGCTGATTGCGGTGATGAACGCCAAAGGCGGTTCGGGAGCCTCGATGCTGGCTTGCAACCTGGCGCATCAGCTTTCCACCCGCGGTGGTAGGACCCTGCTGCTGGACCTGGACCTGCAGTTCGGCAGCGTGGCGCATTGCCTGGATGTGGTGCCTACCCACAGCCATGTGGATGTGCTGAAGCAGGTCGAGTCCCTGGACAGCATCGCCTTGCGTGGCTATTGCAACCACTTCAGCCCGACCCTGCATGTGCTGGGCGGGCGTACCGGGGAGCTGTGCCTGACGCAGGATGTGCACCTGGACCAACTGGAGAAACTGTTGCGCCTGGCCCGTGGGACCTACGACTGGGTCGTGGTGGATCTGCCACGACAGATCGATCACCTCACCGGCGTCACGCTCGAACAGGCCGATCGCATCTACGTCGTGCTGCAGCAGAGCCTGAGCCACCTGAAGGATGGCACCCGCCTGACCCGCATCCTGCGCGATGACCTGAATGTGCAGAGCAACCGGATACAAGTGGTGGTCAACCGCTACAACAAGGCCTCGCCAGTGAGCCTCAAGGATATTTCCGATGCCCTGCGCTGCACGACCCTGCAAGCCGTGCCCAATGACTATGCGGTGGTCAGCGAGAGTCAGAACACCGGTGTGCCGCTTGAGCTGCATGCGTCACGTTCGGGGGTGACCCTGGCCCTGCGTGAGCTGACCCAGAACCTGATCGGAATCGAGGTCGCCGAGAAGAGTTTGTTCAAACGTACCTTCAATCGTCTGTTCGGAGGCTAGGCCATGCTCAGCGACTTTCGTAATCGCCTGCGTCAGCAACCCGGTAAACAGGCACCGGCAGAAACGCAGGACGCGTCCCTCGACGGCAAAGAGTGCGCCAGCGTGCTCATGGCCTGGGAGGCCAGTGTGCCGGACCTGCTCTATGAAACCAGGACCAAGCTTGGCCCGATGGAGGCCGAGTGGCGGGAAAAGATCTACCAGCAGTTGCTCAAGGTCATGGACCTGTCGCTCCTCGATTCCCTGGAACCGGCCGAAGCCGGGCGGCAGATCCGCGACATCTGCCAGCGCCTGCTCGACGAGCATTCGGCGCCGGTCAATTCCAGCAGCCGTCAGTTGATCCTCAAGCAGATCGCCGACGAGGTGCTTGGCCTCGGACCTTTGGAGCCGCTGCTGAACGATGCGAGTGTGTCCGACATCCTGGTCAACGGTCATGCCTCGGTGTACGTCGAGCGCTTCGGCAAGCTGCAAAGAACGGATGTGCGTTTTCGCGACGACCAGCACCTGCTGAATATCATCGATCGCATCGTTTCCAGCCTGGGGCGGCGCATCGATGAGTCCTCGCCGCTGGTGGACGCTCGCCTGAAGGACGGATCACGGGTCAACGCCATCATTCCACCGCTGGCCATCGACGGGCCGAGCATGTCGATCCGCCGCTTCGCCGTGGACTTGCTCAACACCGAGAGCCTGGTGCAGATGGGTACCCTGACCCCGGGTATCGCCCTGATGCTCAAGGCCATCGTCCGCGGCCGGCTGAATGTCCTGATCTCCGGAGGGACCGGCAGCGGCAAGACCACCATGCTCAACGTGTTGTCCAGTTTCATTCCGCACAACGAGCGGATCGTGACCATCGAAGACTCGGCCGAGCTGCAACTGCAGCAGCCCCATGTGGTACGCCTGGAAACCCGTCCGTCGAACATCGAGGGCCGTGGCGAGGTGGGCCAGCGGGAGCTGGTGCGCAACAGCCTGCGTATGCGCCCGGACCGCATCGTCATCGGCGAGGTGCGGGGCGCCGAGGCGCTGGACATGTTGACGGCGATGAATACCGGCCACGACGGCTCGCTGACCACCATCCATGCCAACACCGCCCGCGATGCTCTGGGACGGATCGAGAACATGGTGTCGATGACGGGGGCGACCTTTCCGATCAAGGCCTTGCGTCAGCAGATTGCTTCGGCCATCGGTGTGGTCATCCAGCTGGAGCGGCAGGAGGACGGCACGCGGCGGCTGGTCAGCGTGCAGGAAATCAACGGCATGGAAGGGGAAATCATCACCATGACCGAGATCTTCTCTTTCGTGCGCAGTGGTCTGGGCGAGAAAGGCGAGGTTGTGGGCGAATTCCGCCCCACCGGCATGGTTCCGGCGTTTCGCGATGTGCTGGCCAAACGGGGCATCGAGCTGCCGCTCAGCCTGTTCCGGCCAGACTGGATGGAGGGCTAGTCATGCATCAGATCCCCAGCGAGTTCATCCTGGCATTTCTCGGCATGGTGTTCACCGCCATATTCCTGCTCAGTCAGAGCGTGGCGGTGCCGGTGTTCGGCGAGGCCGGCAAGGTGCGCAAGCGTATCCGCAGTCGCCTCGACCTGCTGGAGCGGGCCAGTAACCTGGAGAACATGCAGTCGGTACTGCGCCAGAAATACCTGCGTCGCCTGTCCCCGCTGGAGGCGCGTCTGGAGCAATTGCCAGCGATGGAGGCCCTGGCGCAGATGATCGAGCAGGCCGGGCATGAGTACCGCGCCTATCGGGTGCTGATGCTCAGCCTGGTCCTGATGATGGTGGCTGGCATGGGGACGTGGCTGTTCACGCAGCTGTGGTGGGCGGCGCTCACGGCTGCTGCTATGGCCTTCTGGCTGCCGGTGTTGAAAATCTCCCGAGACCGCAACAAACGCTTTGCCCTGTTCGAGGAGCAATTGCCGGATGCCCTGGATGCCATGTGCCGGGCGCTGCGTGCCGGACATCCGTTCAACGAAACCCTGCAGTTGGTGGCCGACGAGCACAAGGGGCCGGTTGCCCACGAATTTGGCCTGACCTTTGCCGACATCAACTACGGCAACGATGTGCGTCGGGCCATGCTTGGCCTGCTGGAACGCATGCCGAGCATGACCGTGATGATGCTGGTGACCACTGTGCTGATCCATCGCGAGACGGGCGGCAACCTGACCGAGGTACTGGATCGTTTGAGCAGCCTGATTCGCGGCCGCTTTCGCTTTCAGCGCAAGGTCAAGACGCTCTCGGCCGAAGGGCGCATGTCGGGCTGGATCCTGGTGGCAATGCCTTTTGTACTGGCGGCGGGGATTGTGCTTTCGAGCCCGACCTATCTGCCTCTGCTTATCAATGAGCCACTGGGGCAGAAGATGGTGCTTGGCGCGTTTGTGGCGATGCTGGTGGGAATCTTCTGGATACGCAAGATCATCCGGATCCAGGTGTGAGCACAATCACTCGTAGGGGGTGAGGTCATGGAGTATCTGCTGAGTCTGATCAAAAGTGTGGTCGGTAGCGAGCAACTGGCGCGCCTGCTGTTCGCCGGGGCCATCGGCCTGAGCGTGGTGCTGGCCGTGGCGACCCTGATATTGCTGGTGCAGGGGTTGCAGGACCCGGTGCACCGCCGTCTTCTGCTGATCAAGCGCGGTCATGGCGGCGATGGTCACCGGCAGCAGGGGGCGCCGAGCAACCTGCAATTGATGCTGGAGCAGGTCGGCCAGCGTTTTGCCTCCGGTGAACAGGAACAGGCCTCGGCGACCCGGACCTTGCTGATCCATGCGGGCTTTCGCTCCCCGGCCGCTGTCCAGATGTACTGGGCAGTGCGCCTGCTGACACCGTTGGCATTGGTGGCGCTGGCGGTCCTGGCGCTGCCGCTGATACCGAAGGTATCGCTGCTTCTGGGGACGGGGCTGGTGATCCTGGCGTTGGGGGTAGGCTGGCTGGTACCGGCCATCTATGTCGACAGCCGCAGGAACGCGCGGATGACCCGTTTGCTCGTCGCCTTTCCGGATGCGTTGGACTTGATGGTGGTCTGCGTGGAGTCAGGCCTTGCCTTGCCCCAGGCGATCGAGCGGGTATCGGAAGAGATAGCGGTCAGCCAGCCTGAGCTGGCCATGGAGCTGGCACTGGTCAACTCCGAGATCCGGGCCGGGATTCCCAGTACCGAAGCGCTCAAGCATCTGGCCGAGCGTACTGGGCTGGAAGACATTCGCGGGTTGGTGAGTCTGCTGGCGCAGAGCATTCGCTTCGGGACCAGCGTGGGGACGACCCTGCGTGTCTATGCCGAGGAGTTTCGTGACCGGCGCACCCAGCAGGCCGAAGAGAAAGCCGCGAAAATCGGCACCAAGCTGGTGTTTCCGCTGATCTTCTGCCTGTGGCCAAGCTTCTTTCTGGTAGCCATAGGACCGGCGATCATCGGCGTCTTCAAAGTATTCGGGAAGTTATAAAAGAGGGGAGGGGCAAGGGCCATCGGCATGGATGGCATTGCCCCCTCTGAATTGAACGCCATCGCGACTTGCTGTCACTTCGAACCACCTGACCCACCCGAACCTACGTACTCCTTGTAGTACTCGGGGATCGGGTGTTTGTAGTTGTCCAGCCAGCGCTGCAGGGTCAGTTCCCGTTCGCTGGGCGAGGCGTTCTGTGGGATGGGCGACTTGACCTGGTTACGACTCTGCAGCAGCAGCCAGGTTTCGGTCGACTGTTGTGACAGGGAGGCCGGGCCGGGTTCGATAGCCTGGGTCACCAGCGGAAGAAGCAAGAGTCCCAGGCAGCTAAGCGTTTGGTATTTCATCACTACCTCTGCGTTATTGGTTGATTGACACTCGATGGCGACGAATCCGTTGCAGTGACTGCCTGATCGTTAACTGCCTTCTTCGTCGCGTTCCTGAGTTTTTCGGCCCGCTCCTTGGCACTGGTGACTTGTTCGGGTTTCAGGCCGGCACGATTGACCAGGTCCGAGGCCTGTTTCCAGTTGCCTTGATAAATCAGCAAGGTCACCAGGTTGAGGGTTGCCAGCTGGTTGTCCTGTTTCAGCTCCATGGCCGTGAGGAACTCAAAGCGGGCCTGGTTGGTATTCCCCTGGTTGAGGTAGACCACCCCCAGATCGTTGCGGATTTTCTCGTCGGTGGGGGACAGGCGTGCCGCTCGCGTCAGATGTTCCAGGGCCAGAGCGTTATCGTTGCGTGAGGCTGCCAGTTGGCCCAGGCCATGCTCGCCTTCGGCGACCAGGCAGGTGCTGAGCAGGCTGCGGTACAGGGGTTCGGCCTCGCTTTGGCCGAGTTGGCGATAGATCTTGGCCTTGCGCATGCGCACCTGTGGCAGGTCTTCCGGCAGGCGTTGCAGATTGGCCAGGCCGGCGTGCAGCTTGCCTTCGTCGATCATGTCGTCGGCCAGGCTCAGCGACAGTTCCTGATCCGAATCCAGCTTGCTGCAGGCCTGCTTCGACCAGCTACCGCCGCCATTCGTGGCGCAGCCGCTGAGCATGAGCAGCCCTAACGCCGCAATGACTACTTTCATTTTTCCCTCCTGGAACAATCCGATTGTCGAGGAATGGCCAACACCGGACTTGCCGAGTCCGGTGTCATTGCGCCTGAGTGTGGCGAGCAACGAACCAGGTCCCTGGTTCATTGCGAAAGCCCGCTGGCGGCCTGGTCAAAATTGCCGTTTTCCAGGAAGTACAGACGGAACCAGTTCGGGTCGTAGTTGCGCAGTGGCTCGCCAGGCAGTGTTGGCAGCTTGGCATTGACCGCCAGCGGTTGCACCAGATGCGGAGTGACGATCATCAGCAGTTCTTTCTCTTCGCGCCTGATCGAAGAATCACGGAAAAATGCCCCCAGGATCGGGATCTCTCCCAGGCCGGGGAACTTGCTCACGGCCGTGGTATTGGTGGTGCTGATCAGGCCGCTGATCACGAAACTCTCGCCGTCGGCCAGGGAGATGCTGGTGTCGGTGCGACGCACAACCAGGGCTGGCACCGAGATATCGTTGACGGTAATCCCGTTGGTGAAGTCCAGTTCGCTGACTTCCGGGGCGACCTTCAAGGCGATGCGGTTATTTCCGACGATTGTGGGGGTCAGGGTCAGGCGAATACCGAATTCCTTGTACTGGATGGTAATACTGTCGCTGCCGCTGCTGGGGACCGGGATCGGCACTTCACCACCGGCCAGGAAGCTTGCGCTCTGTCCGCTCAGTGCCACCAGGCTCGGACGCGCCAGGGTATAGGCAAACCCACTGCCTTCCAGGGCGTTGATCAGCCCAAGGACGTTACCGCCGCCAATGCCGATATTAAACATGCCGTTGTTGAGCGGTATGTTCGGCCTGAGGCCACCGATATTGCCGGGCGTCACCGTCGTCCCCACCGGGGCGGTGCCCGGGGAGCTGAACAGAAAGTTACCGCTCTTGCCGAAGATCGAGGTGCCGGCCTCTTTCAGCTTGGTGCGGCTGACTTCGACAAAGCGGATATCGGTCTGCACCTGGCTGGCCAGAGCCGGATCTTCGGAAGGGGGCAATAGCGAGCTCACCATTGAATGGGGGCCTTTGCCCTGGACGAACACCATGCTCTGGCGAGGTTCCTTGTCGCAGGCTGTCCAGACCATCAGGCTGGTGGCGCCGGGCGCAATACCCGTCAGCAGGTACGAATCCCGTCCATTGAGATACACATCGGCAATTTTCGGGTCGCCCACGGCCAACCGGGTAATGGCGACGGGGGAGTGCATTATCGTCTGCTGACCCTCTCCCACTTCCACCGTCGACGGCAGTGGCTGCAATCCAGCGCAGTTATTTGACGCCGCCATGGCCATCCCTGTGGGAAGGCCAGCGACAATCAATGTCCACGCCACTCTCCTGAGCACCTGTACACAATCACTGTTCATGCACTGCATCCTTGTTTGGGCTGGGGGAAACCGCAAGGGCCGGTCAGCAGGGATCATTTCTCCGTCATCTGAACCAGAGCCCGCCAAGTGTTGCTGCAACCAACCAGCAGTTAGCTGTTTCTGTAACTGACGTTAGCGCAGAAAGGTAAAATTGCTATGAAGTGTAAAAAAACGCTTGGTCGATCGAGGGGATTCACCGCCAGGCCGAGACTCGCCTGCATGCAATGCGCATAAATGGTGCAAGTGCGCGTTGCGCGTCACTGAAGCGTTTGCGCTGTTGGGGCTGCAATTGGCAGGCTTTCGTGCCCCTTGACCGATACCTGCTCCGTGCCGGGGCGAGCCGTGTGACACAGGTCAGAATCATCTTTTACATCAAGGGGATATTCTGTAGCCTTGCGCAGTTTCAACGCTGCACCACCTGATGAATACTCACTCTCCCGGCGGTGCCCTCAACGGGTCCGGAGCCGGGTGTATACTCGACTTTCGCGCATAAGCGCCCGCAGGTCTTGCGATCATGACGCACATTTCCGAACGCCTTCTGGTTCAGGCCCACCTTGACGCCAAACAGCCCAAGCCGCTGACGGCCGCAGAGGAAGCCCATTACCGTGCCGCGATTGCTGCCGAGCTCAAGGCTCAGGATGCCGTGCTGGTGGCTCACTTCTACTGTGACCCGGTGATTCAGGCCCTGGCCGAAGAGACCGGCGGCTGTGTGTCCGACTCCCTGGAAATGGCCCGTTTCGGCAACGCTCACCCGGCCAAGACCGTGGTGGTCGCCGGTGTCAGGTTCATGGGCGAGACGGCGAAGATCCTCAACCCCGAAAAACGGGTGCTGATGCCCACCCTGGAAGCCACCTGCTCCCTCGACCTGGGGTGCCCGGTGGAAGAGTTCTCGGCGTTCTGCGACCAGCATCCGGAACGCACCGTGGTGGTCTATGCCAACACGTCGGCAGCGGTCAAAGCCCGTGCCGACTGGGTCGTGACCTCCAGTTGCGCCCTGGAAATCGTCGAAAGCCTGATGGATAACGGCGAAACCATCATCTGGGGGCCGGACAAGCATCTGGGCACCTATATTCAACGCCAGACCGGTGCCGATATGCTGCTGTGGGACGGTGCCTGCATCGTCCACGAAGAGTTCAAGTCCAAGCAGCTGGAGGATATGAAGGCGCTGTATCCCGATGCGGCCATTCTGGTCCACCCTGAGTCGCCGACCTCGGTGATCGAGCTGGCCGATGCGGTGGGTTCCACCAGCCAGCTGATTGCTGCCGCGCAACGCTTGCCGAACAAGACGCTGATCGTGGCGACCGACCGCGGCATCTTCTACAAGATGCAGCAGCTGTGCCCGGACAAGGTGTTCATCGAGGCGCCAACGGCCGGCAACGGCGCGGCTTGCCGCAGCTGCGCCCACTGCCCGTGGATGGCCATGAACACCCTGGAGCGCACCTTGCAGAGCCTGCGTGAGGGCAGCAACGAGATATTCGTCGACCCGGCACTGATTCCCCAGGCCATTCGCCCGCTCAAGCGCATGCTGGATTTCACTCAGGCGGCGCGGATGAAGCTGGCGGGCAATGCCTGATCGCCTTCGACAAGCGCACAGAAAAACGCCCCGAGATTCGGGGCGTTTTTCTGTGCGGCGGATTATTTTTTCTGCTTGGGAATGCGCACGATCTGGCTGGAAGAGTAGATGTCGTGCCAGCTGCGCTTCTGCTTGTCTACCAGGATCCAGATGAAACCCAGCCCGGCGCACAGCCAGGAAGCGATCGAGACCATGAAGCGCAGGAGGGCCTGCCACAGGCTGATGCGGCTGCCGTCGGCGTTCTGCACACGAATGCCCCAGACCTGCATGCCCAGGGTCTGGCCGGAATGGGTCCAGAACTTGGCGAAGAAGGCGAACAGCACGAACAGCAGGACGGTGGAGTAGAGCGGATCGCCGTCCAGCGCGCCGGATTCGGTCAGGGTGCGCATCCGGGTTTCACCGAGGATCTGCAACTGGATGAACTTGTAGACGCCGCCCGTGACGATCAGCAGTGCGGTGCACAGCAGGAAATCGTAGAACATCGCTGCCAGACGACGGCCCAGGCCAGCGGCGGGGAAATCGCCCTGGGGGGTTAGCAGGTGCTTCGGCATCACAGGCCTCTCGATCGAAAGAAAGAAGCCATTTTACGGAATTGCGCGCACAAAAAAGCCCCTGATGTCAGCATCAGGGGCTTTTTCGTTACAGACGATCAGCCTTCGGCTTGAACTTCGTCAGCCTGCATGCCTTTTTGGCCTTGCACAGCGATGAAGGTCACTTTCTGGCCTTCTTTCAGGCTCTTGAAGCCGTTGCCCTGAATAGCGCGGAAATGCACGAACAGATCCGGACCGCTTTCTGGAGTGATAAAACCAAAACCTTTCTCGTCGTTAAACCACTTGACGGTACCGCTCTGACGTTGGGACATTTCTTATTTCCTTTGACGCTAAAAAATTAATGACAGTCTCTTTCTCATGAAGGAGTACTGGGCTGGGTTGCAGGAAAGTAAGAGACGTCGAACGGGTTGTAGCAAACTTGTTAGCTACTGCCCAGGTCACGATTCCAAGCGACCCATGCAAACACAGTGGGGAAACTCTACGCCAACTATGGGAGAAAAAACAAGCCCTGCGAAACCCCGGTTTTCCTCAGCTTGGTGGCTGTTTGCCGGAACTAGGCATCTGGGCTTATTCGATAGGGTCGTTCAATTGTTTTCAACTGTTATAAGGCAAGTTCAATATCGAAGATATGCACTATTTTATGGCGGTTGCGTTACAGATTAGTGCACTTTTAACGCAACCGCGTTACTTATAGAAACAGTTGATCAACCACGATAGTAGCGTTGTGCAACGAATGGCATTTTGCTTACAAGCATTGGCACCTTTTTCCCACGAACAATTGCCCAAACTGGCGTATCGAGTGCGACATAAGCGCTATCGATGTAACCCATGGCCAACGGACCACCCAGGGTCGGGCCAAAACCGCCGCTGCAGACGCTGCCGATCACCTCGCCCGCTTCGTTGACGATCTCCGCACCTTCACGCACCGGTGTGCGTTCCTGGGGCAGCAGGCCCACGCGTTTGCGCTTCACGCCATTGAGTTGTTGGGCGAACACCTGTTCCGCGCCAGGGAAGCCGCCAGCCCGCGCGCCATCGGCGCGCCGTGGCTTGGAGATGGCCCACAGCAGGCTGGCTTCGATCGGCGTGGTCTGGCTGTTCATGTCATGGCCATACAGGCACAGGCCGGCTTCCAGGCGCAGCGAATCCCGGGCGCCGAGGCCGATGGCGGCCACTTCCGGTTCGGCCAGCAGGGCGCGGGCCAGGGTTTCGGTGTCGGCCGCCGGTACCGAGATTTCGAAACCGTCTTCGCCGGTGTAGCCCGAACGGCTGACAAAGCAGTCCACGCCCAGCAGCTTCACGCGGGTGAATTGCATGAAGGTCATCTTCGCCACTTCCGGCGCCAGGCGCGCCAGCACGGTGACGGCCGCCGGGCCTTGCAGGGCGAGCAGGGCGCGCTCCTCGAACAGCGGCTCGATGCTGCACAAATGGCCGATGTGCTGGCGCAGATGGGCCAGGTCCTGGTCCTTGCAGGCGGCGTTGACCACCAGGAACAGCTCGTCGTTGCCCAGGTTGGCGACCATCAGGTCGTCGAGGATGCCGCCGTTTTCATTGGTGAACATGGCGTAGCGCTGGATACCCACGGGCAGGTCGATGATGTCCACCGGCACCAGGGTTTCCAGGGCCTGGGCGGCCTTGGCGCCGGTCAGGCGGATCTGGCCCATGTGCGAGACATCGAACAGGCCGGCCTGCTCGCGGGTGTGCTGGTGTTCTTTCATCACGCCCAGCGGGTATTGCACGGGCATGTCGTAACCGGCGAACGGCACCATGCGCGCGCCGAGTTCGAGATGCAGCGAATGCAGCGGGGTCTTCAACAGTGTTTCGGTGGACATGTTCAGCTCCTGGGTAAACGTGAGATGCGTATGTGCGTGCATCAGCACTCGATGATGTTGACGGCCAAACCGCCGCGGGCGGTTTCCTTGTATTTGCTTTTCATGTCGGCGCCGGTCTGGCGCATGGTGCGGATCACCTTGTCGAGGGAGACGAAGTGTTGCCCGTCGCCACGCAAGGCCATGCGCACGGCGTTGATCGCCTTGACCGAGCCCATGGCGTTGCGCTCGATGCAGGGCACCTGCACCAGGCCGCCGATCGGATCGCAGGTCAGGCCGAGGTTATGTTCCATGCCGATCTCGGCGGCGTTTTCCACTTGTTGCACCGTACCGCCGAGCACTTCGCACAAGGCCCCGGCCGCCATCGAACAGGCCACGCCGACCTCGCCCTGGCAGCCGACTTCGGCGCCGGAGATGGAGGCGTTTTCCTTGTAGAGAATGCCGATGGCAGCGGCGGTCAGCAGGAAACGCACCACTCCGTCTTCGTTGGCGCCGGGGATGAAGCGCATGTAGTAGTGCAGCACTGCCGGGATGATGCCGGCGGCGCCATTGGTGGGCGCGGTGACGACGCGCCCGCCGTTGGCGTTTTCTTCGTTGACCGCCAGGGCATACAGGTTGACCCAGTCCAGTACCGACAAGGAATCGCGCAAGGCCGCCTCGGGGTGCTTGCACAGCTGGCGGTGGAGGGCGGCGGCACGGCGCTTGACCTTCAGGCCACCCGGCAGGATCCCTTCGTTGCGACAGCCAGCATCCACGCAGTCCTGCATCACTTGCCAGATCTTCAGCAGGCCGGCACGGGTTTCCGCTTCCGGTCGCCAGGCACTTTCGTTGGTCAGCATCACCTGGCTGATGGACAGCCCATAAGTGGTGCAGTGACCGAGCAAGTCCTTGGCGCTCTTGAAGGGGAAGGTCAGTTTGGTGGTGTCTTCGACGATGCGGTCGGCACCGGCGGCGTCCTCATCGACCACGAAGCCGCCGCCCACCGAGTAGTACTCGCGGCTGCGGATCTGCAATCCGGCGGCATCGAAGGCACGGAAGATCATGCCGTTGGGGTGGTAGGCCAGGGGCTTGCGGATCATGGCCAGGTGTTCTTTCTCGTTGAACGCGATGAGGTGTTCGCCGAGCAGGTTCAAGCGTCCGCTGCTGCGTATTTCCTGCAGGCGAGCGGCGATGTTTTCGGTATTCACGGTATCCGGGTGTTCACCTTCCAGGCCCAGGAGTACGGCCTTGTCGCTGCCGTGGCCCTTGCCGGTGGCGCCGAGCGAGCCGTACAGCTCGACCTTGACGCAGGTGGTGGCGCCCAGCAGTCCGTCGCGCCGCAGGCCTTCGACGAAGCGCGCGGCCGCGCGCATCGGGCCAACGGTGTGGGAGCTGGAGGGGCCGATGCCAATCTTGAACAGGTCGAACACGCTCAAGGACATGTTGGTTCTCCGGTTTCTTATTGTGTTGATCGGCACGCACGGGGGAAGCGGGTATTGCGGTTCGGTCTGGCCGGTATTCGTCGCCAGCCGCCTCGCTCCTACAGGTATACGCAGAAACCGTAGGAGCGAGGCTTGCCCGCGATGGACGGCGATGCCGTCTTAGGCGTCCTGATAGCTTTCGATCGACGGGCAGGCGCACACCAGGTTGCGGTCGCCGAACACGTTGTCGACGCGGCCGACCGGAGGCCAGTACTTGCCTTCGATCAGCGAGGCCACGGGGTACACCGCCTGTTCACGGCTGTAGGGGTGCGACCACTCGCCAACGATTTCCGCTGCGGTGTGCGGGGCGTTTTTCAGCGGGTTGTCGTCCTTGTCCAGGCTGCCGTTTTCCACCGCGCGGATTTCTTCGCGGATGCGGATCATGGCGTCGCAGAAGCGGTCCAGTTCTTCCTTGGATTCGCTTTCGGTCGGCTCGATCATCAGGGTGCCTGCCACCGGGAACGACATGGTCGGGGCGTGGAAGCCAAAGTCGATCAGGCGCTTGGCGACGTCGTCGACGCTGATGCCGCTGCTGTCCTTGAGCGGGCGCAGGTCGAGGATGCACTCGTGGGCCACCAGGCCGTTGCTGCCGGTGTAGAGCACTGGGTAGTGTTCTTCCAGGCGACGGGAGATGTAGTTGGCATTGAGGATCGCCAGCTGCGAGGCACGCTTGAGGCCTTCGCCGCCCATCATGCGGATGTACATCCAGGTGATCGGCAGGATGCTCGCGCTGCCGAACGGTGCGGCGCAGACCGCGCCTTCCTTGCGTTCCATGGCCGCGTGGCCAGGCAGGAACGGCGCCAGGTGCGACTTGACGCCGATCGGGCCGACGCCCGGGCCGCCACCGCCGTGGGGAATGCAGAAGGTCTTGTGCAGGTTCAGGTGCGACACGTCGCCGCCGAACTTGCCCGGGGCGCAGAGGCCGACCATGGCGTTCATGTTGGCGCCGTCGATGTACACCTGGCCGCCGTTGTCATGGATGATGCCGCAGATTTCGCGGATGCCTTCCTCGAACACGCCGTGGGTCGACGGGTAGGTGATCATCAGCGCGGCGAGGTGCTCGCGGTGCTCGATGGCCTTGGCCCGCAGGTCTTCGATATCGACGTTGCCACGGGCGTCGCAGGCGGTGACCACCACGCGCATGCCGGCCATGTTGGCGGTGGCCGGATTGGTGCCGTGGGCGGACGAAGGGATCAGGCAGATGTCGCGACGGTCGTCGCCGCGGCTCTGGTGATAGGCACGAATGGCCAGCAGGCCCGCGTATTCGCCCTGGGAGCCGGCGTTCGGCTGCAGGGACACCGCGTCGTAGCCGGTGGCGGCGCAGAGCATGGCTTCCAGCTCGCTGGTCAGTTGCTGGTAGCCGGCGCTTTGCTCGGCTGGGGCGAACGGGTGCAGGGCGCCGAATTCGGCCCAGGTGATCGGGATCATTTCGCTGGCGGCGTTGAGCTTCATGGTGCACGAGCCCAGCGGGATCATGGTGCGGTCCAGGGCCAGGTCCTTGTCGGCCAGCTTGCGCAGGTAGCGCATCAGCTCGGTTTCCGAGTGATAGCGGTTGAACACCGGATGGCTGAGGATCGCCGACTGACGCACCAGCGGCGCCGGGATACGGCTCTGTACCGTACTGGCCAGCGCGGCGAAGTCCGGCAGCGCCTGACCGTCGGCCAGCAGGCTCCACAGCGCTTGTACATCGGCCTGGCCGGTGGTTTCGTCCAGCGACAGACCCAGGCGCTCGGCGTCGATCACCCGCAGGTTGATGCGCTGGGCGCGGGCCTTGTCGTGCAGAGCCGCGGTGCGTGCGCCGGTGTGCAGGGTCAGGGTGTCGAAGAAGTTTTCCTGCTCGACCTTGATCCCCAGCTTGCTCAGGCCCTGGGCCAGGATCGCGGTCAGCTGGTGGATGCGCCGGGCAATCCGGCTCAGGCCTTGAGGGCCGTGGTACACGGCGTACATGCTGGCGATGTTGGCCAGCAGCACCTGGGCGGTGCAGATGTTGCTGGTGGCTTTCTCGCGACGGATATGTTGCTCGCGGGTCTGCATGGCCAGGCGCAGCGCCGGCTTGCCGAAACGGTCCACGGACACTCCGACCAGACGGCCCGGCATGTCGCGCTTGAACGCGTCCTTGGTGGAGAAGTAGGCCGCATGCGGGCCACCGAAGCCCAGCGGCACACCGAAGCGCTGGGCGCTGCCGATGGCCACGTCGGCGCCGAATTCGCCTGGTGGGGTCAGCACGGTCAGCGCCAGCAGGTCGGCGGCGACCGCCACCAGGGCATTGGCGGCGTGGAAGCGCTCGGTCAGCTCGCGGTAGTCGAACAGGTCGCCGTTGCTCGCCGGGTATTGCAGCAGCGCGCCGAAGAACGGGCTGACGTCGGTCAGCTTGCGCTCGTCGCCGACCACCACGTCGATGCCCAGCGGCTCGGCACGGGTGCGCAGCACGTCGAGGGTCTGCGGGTGGCAATGGCTGGAGGCGAAGAAGGCGTGGCTGCCCTTGTTCTTGCTCAGGCGCTTGCAGAAGGTCATGGCTTCGGCGGCGGCGGTGGCTTCGTCGAGCAGGGAGGCGTTGGCGATCGGCAGGCCGGTGAGGTCGCTGATCAGGGTCTGGAAGTTCAGCAGCGCTTCCAGGCGGCCCTGGGAAATTTCCGGCTGGTACGGGGTGTAGGCGGTGTACCAGGCCGGGTTTTCCAGGAGGTTGCGCAGGATCGGCGACGGCGTGTGGCAGTTGTAGTAGCCCTGGCCGATGTAGGTCTTGAACAGCTGGTTCTTGGCGGCGATGGCCTTGATCGAGGCCAGTGCGTCGGCTTCGCTCTGCCCGGCGGGCAGGTCGAGGACGCTGGTGCCCTTGATGCTGTCGGGGATCACGCTGGCGCTCAGGGCTTCCAGGGAGTCGAAGCCCAGGCTGTTGAGCATGGCTTGCTCGTCGCCTTGGCGCGGGCCGATGTGGCGCGCGATGAATTCGTTGGCGGTGCTCAGGTTGGCTTGAGTCATGGCGGTTCCTCAGGCGTCGGCGTTGGCTTTGATCAGGCGGTCGTAGGCGTCCTGATCCAGCAGTTGGCCGACAGCGGCGGCGTTCGCGGGAATGAAGCGGAAGAACCAGCCTTCGCCCAGCGGGTCTTCGTTGACCAGCTCGGGGCTGGTTTCCAGGGCCGGGTTGGTTTCCACCACTTCCCCGTCCAGGGGCATGTACACGCCGCTGGCGGCTTTTACCGATTCCACGGTGGCGGCTTCGGCGCCCTTGTCGTAGGCCTGCAGTTCCGGCAATTGCACGAACACCACATCGCCCAGGGCGTTTTGCGCGAAAGCCGTGATGCCGACGGTAACGCTGCCATCGGCTTCGGTACGCAGCCATTCGTGATCTTCAGTAAAACGCAACTCGCTCATGGAAACTCCTCAAGGGGCCAGATTCGTCTGGTGGACGCGATTGAATGCTCGTGCAGGGCCGAGCGGAATGGATAAGCCCTTAGCAAAAATGCGGCCAATGTTTTTTAGTTGTTATTAATCAATGAGTTATGAGTTATTGATGGTGGTCGGAAGCTAACGGCTGTAGCGAAAACGCTACAGCTGGAGGGCCAGGGAAAAGCCTATGGGGATCAAAGCCTTGCGTAGCGCCGATTACAACCGGCTGTAGCGTTATCGTTCCGCTGTAGCGCTTTCAGTACAGGTGGAGGTCGTTTTCAGATGCGACTACGCCACCTGTAGCCGCTGCCGCAGGCTGCGATAAGGCCGAAGGCCTTCGGCGATCTTGAGAGCTTGCGCTCCCTGCGGGAGCGATCGCAGCCTGCGGCAGCGGCTACAACATCAAAAGCCGCGGCAGGTTCAGGGCTTGTTGGGGATGCCGTATTTGCGCAGGCGATGGGCGATGGCGGTGTGGGAGGTCTGCAGTCGGCTGGCCAACTGGCGGGTCGAGGGGTAGTTGACGTAGAGGCCTTCGAGCAATGCCTTCTCGAACTCCTCGACGGCCTGTTCCAGGCTTTCGACTTCGGTGTCGTTCTGGCGCGCCACCGAGGTGCCGGCGATATCCAGGTCGCCGATGTCCACCAGGCTGCTTTCGCAGATCGCCGCCGCGCGGAAGATCACGTTCTGCAACTGGCGCACGTTGCCCGGCCAGCGGTTGCCCAGCAGCGCCGGATAGGTGCCGGGCGCCAGGCGGCAGACCGGGCGCTGGATCTGCGCGCAGGCCTGCTGCATGAAGTAGCGCGCCAGCAACAGGATGTCCTGGCCGCGCTCGCGCAGGGGCGGGACTTCCACATTCAGCACGTTGAGGCGATAGAACAGGTCTTCGCGAAAGCTGCCCTCGGCGACCATCTTTTCCAGGTCGCGATGGGTGGCGCTGAGGATCCGCACATTGACCTTGACCTCACGGTCGCCACCCACCCGGCGAAAGCTGCCGTCGTTGAGAAAACGCAGCAGCTTGGCCTGCAAGTAGGGCGACATTTCGCCGATCTCGTCGAGAAACACCGTGCCCTGGTTAGCCAGCTCCATCAGCCCCGGCTTGCCGCCGCGCTGGGCGCCGGTGAAGGCGCCGGGGGCGTAGCCGAACAGCTCGCTCTCGGCGAGGTTTTCCGGCAGGGCGGCGCAGTTCAGCGCCAGAAACGGCGCGCCGTGCCGCGCACTGATGGCGTGACAGGCTCGCGCCACCAGTTCCTTGCCGGTACCGGTTTCGCCCTGGATCAGCAGCGGCGCATCCAGCGCGGCGACGCGCTGGGCGCGGGCCTTGAGGGTGCGGATGGCCGGGGAGTCGCCGAGCAGGGCATCGAAGCCTTCGGCATGGTCGTGGTGCAGGGCCGACAGGCGTTCGCCGATGCGATTGGGCTGATACAGGGTCAGCAGCGCGCCGGCGTCGGTGATCGGCGTGGCGTCCAGCAGCAGGGTCTGGCCATTGAGAGTGATTTCCCGCAGGGGCAAGCGAAAGCCCTGTTCCAGCAAGGTTTCCAGCAACGCCGGGTCGTCGAACAGCTCGGCCACGCTTTCCCCGGCCGGCTCGCGGCCATAGAGGGCAATCAGCGCCGGGTTGGCCAGCAGCACCTTGCCGGCGCTGTCCAGGGCCAGCACCGGGTCGGTCATCGCCGCCAGCAGGGCGTCGAGCTGCAGGTGGCGGCGCTGGCCGGGCAGGATGTCGACCACCGTCACCGCCTGCACGCCGCGCACGCTGAACAGCGCGTCGCGTAGCTCTTCCAGCACTTGCGGGCTGAGGGTCGGGGCGTCGATGTAGACGTTGGGCGGCACCATCTCCACCGCATCCAGGTTGAGGTTGCGCCCACCGAGCAGGGCCAGGACTTCCTGGGTGATACCGACGCGGTCGATAAAGCTGACGTGGATGCGCATGGGGCGGTCAAGGGTTCTGGAAAACGGAGGGTGGCAAGTATGCCTTGGCGGATGCTGTTTGGTGAAATTCGCCGTGGCCACGGGCTTCTGTAGGAGCGAGGCTTGCTCGCGATAGCCTCAACGATGACGCGGGAAGCCTGGCCTGATACACCGCGGCGTCCTTGAGTTCATCGCGGGCAAGCCTCGCTCCTACAGGTTAAGCGGGCAGGGGAAGCCCGCGACCCACGGGCTGGGGTTACTCGAGGTGTTCGGGGTTGACTGGATCCCCGGATTTCATATTCAACTGCACCCGCACATCCTCAAACATCGCGTCGTAATATTTGTGCAGCGAGCCGATGCTGCTCAGTGCCTTGGGAATCCCATACTTCTCGGCGATTTTCGTCACGTTGCTGGCGAAGTTGTAAGCCTGATCCTTGGGCAGAAAGAACGGTTCATCGAGCTCCTTGCCCTGAATCGTTCCATGCATCTTGAACTGCATCCCTTTGCCTTCCTTGGGGTCCTGTGCGACTTCATAGTCGATACAGATGTTGTAGCTGACATCGTCCTTGGTCAGTGCGTGTCGCTCGATGTGTAAATGACCGGGTTCGAACTGGGCCATGGCTCTCTCCTTTACAAGGCATGGGGAGTGGTGCAGGCCAGCGGCCTGCACCCTGAGTTGCTCTTATCGGTAAGTGATGCCCGGCTGGGCCGTGCTGATGCGCGTACCGGCCTTGCCCTGGACGATCGCTTCGATGTCCGAGAGTGAACCGATCACTGCGACTTTTCCAGTATGGCGGGCGAACTCGCAGGCCGCCTGGACCTTCGGTCCCATGGAGCCGGCGGCGAAGCCGAGCTTTTCCATTTCGTCCGGGTGCGCCTGGGCAATGGCTTTCTGCGACGGCTTGCCCCAGTCGATAAAGGCCGCGTTGACGTCGGTGGCGATCACCAGCAGATCGGCCTCCAGCTGTTCGGCCAGCAGTGCCGAGCACAGGTCCTTGTCGATCACCGCCTCGATGCCCCGGAGCTTGCCATCCTCACCGTACAGGGTTGGAATGCCGCCACCGCCGGCGCAGATCACGATGCTGCTCTTTTCCAGCAGCCATTTGATCGGGCGGATTTCAAAGATGCGCTTGGGTTTCGGGCTAGCCACCACGCGGCGGTACTTGTCGCCATCGGGGGCGATGGCCCAGCCTTTTTCCTTGGCCAGTTTTTCTGCTTCGTCCTTGCTGTAGACCGGGCCGATGGGCTTGCTCGGGTTCTGGAACGCCGGGTCCTTGGCATCGACCTCGACCTGGGTCAGCAGGGTGGCGAAGGGCACTTCGAAATCCAGCAGGTTGCCCAGTTCCTGTTCGATGATGTAGCCGATCATGCCTTCGGTTTCGGCGCCGAGCACGTCCAGCGGGTAAGGCGACACCGAGGTGTAGGCCGCCGCCTGCAGCGACAGCAGGCCGACCTGCGGACCATTGCCGTGGGCGATCACCAGCTGGTTGCCGGGATGGATCTTGGCGATCTGTTCGGTGGCGATGCGGATATTGGCGCGTTGATTGTCCGCGGTCATGGGTTCGCCCCGGCGGAGCAGGGCGTTGCCGCCCAGTGCGACGACGATACGCATAATGCATTCCTTCCAGAATTCGGTGATCCCGTGGGCGCGTGGCTTGCCTGCGATGGTGGGGTGTCAGGTTGGACGCCTTCGCGGGCGAGCCTCGCGCCTACAGGTCGAGGGCCGACCGCCAGGCGGTCGGCCACGGACGTCGGGGTTACAGGTCGGCCAGGGTCGAGACCAGGATCGCCTTGATGGTGTGCATGCGGTTTTCCGCTTGCTCGAAGGCGATGCAGGCCGGCGACTCGAACACGTCGTCAGTCACTTCGATGCCGTTGGCCAGGTGCGGATACTGCTCGGCGATCTGCTTGCCGACCTTGGTATCGCTGTTGTGGAACGCCGGCAGGCAGTGCATGAACTTGGTCCGTGGGTTGCCGGTGGCCTTCATCAGCTCGGCGTTGACCTGGTACGGCAGCAGTTGCTGGATACGTTCGGCCCAGGCTTCCACCGGCTCGCCCATCGATACCCAGACGTCGGTGTGGATGAAGTCGACGCCCTTGACCGCGGCTTTCGGGTCTTCGGTCAGGGTGATGCGGGCACCGCTTTCTTGCGCGTACTGCTTGCAGCGGCTGACCAGGTCGTCATGGGGCCACAGGGCCTTTGGCGCGCAGATGCGCACGTCCATGCCGAGCTTGGCGCCCACCAGCAGCAGGGAGTTGCCCATGTTATTGCGGGCATCGCCCAGGTAGGCGTAGCTGATGTCGTGGATCGGCTTGTCGGCGTGCTCACGCATGGTCAGCACGTCGGCGATCATCTGGGTCGGGTGGTATTCGTCGGTCAGGCCGTTGAACACTGGCACGCCGGCGAACTTCGCCAGTTCTTCGACGATTTCCTGCTTGAAGCCGCGGTACTCGATGGCGTCGTACATGCGCCCGAGCACGCGGGCGGTGTCCTTCATGCTTTCCTTGTGGCCGATTTGCGACGAGTTCGGGTCGATGTAGGTGACGTTGGCGCCCTGGTCATAGGCGGCGACCTCGAAGGCGCAGCGGGTACGGGTCGAGGTTTTCTCGAAGATCAGGGCGATGTTGTTGCCCTTGAGGTGCTGCTGCTCGGTGCCGGTGTACTTGGCGCGCTTGAGGTCGCGGGACAGGTCGAGCAGGTAGCGCAGCTCGCGCTCGGTGTGGTGTTCGAGGCTGAGCAGGTTACGGTTGTGGATATTGAACGCCATGATGATTCTCCAGGGATTCTGTAATCGGCCCGGCCAGCACCGCAGAGGTGCGGCCGGGGGAAAGTCGTTTAGTAATCGATCGGGTCGCGCACGATCGGGCAGGTCATGCAGTGGCCGCCGCCACGGCCGCGGCCGAGTTCGCTGGCGCTGATGGTGATCACTTCCACGCCGGCCTTGCGCAGCAGGGTGTTGGTGTAGGTGTTGCGGTCATAGCCGATGACCACGCCCGGTTCCAGGGCCACCACGTTGTTGCCGTCGTCCCACTGCTCGCGTTCGGCGGCGAAGCTGTTGCCGCCGGTTTCCACCACGCGCAGTTGCTTGAGGTTCAGGGACTCGGCCACCACCTCGATGAACGATTTGTTCTCCCGTCGCACGTCCATGCCATAGGGCTTGCTGGTGTCGGGGCGGATGACGAACGGCACGATCTCCTTGACCACTTCCGGGAAGACTGTGACCAGGTCGCGGTCGCAGAAGCTGAACACGGTGTCCAGGTGCATCGCCGCGCGGGATTTCGGCAGGCCGGCGACCACGACTTTTTCCACCGCGCCCTTGGCGAACAGGGATTGCGCAAGCTGGCCGATGGCCTGGCGCGAGGTCCGCTCGCCCATGCCGATCAGCACCACGCCATTGCCGATCGGCATGACGTCGCCGCCTTCGAGGGTGGCCTGGCCGTGATCCTTGTCCGGGTCGCCGTACCAGACTTCGAAGTCGGCGTTGGCGAACTCGGGGTGGAATTTGTAGATGGCGCTGGCCAGCAGGGTTTCCTGGCGCCGGGCCGGCCAGTACATCGGGTTGAGCGTCACGCCGCCGTAGATCCAGCAGGTGGTGTCGCGGGTGAACTGGGTGTTGGGCAGCGGCGGCAGCAAGAAGCTGGAGTGGCCCAGGTAGTCGCGGTACATCTTGATCACGCTGGCGCCTTCGCTTTCCGGCAGGTCCTCGCCGGCCACGCCGCCGATCAGGAATTCGGCCAGCTTGCGTGGCTCCAGGCTTTCGAGCCAGCTGCGCACTTCGTTGGTCAGGCCGACACCGACGGTGTCGGGGGTGATCTTGCGATCCAGAATCCACTTCAGGGCTTCGGGGTTGTGCACCGTATCGGTCAGCAGGTTGTGCATTTCCAGGACTTCGATCCCACGCTCGCGCATTTTGGTGACGAAGTCGAAATGGTCGCGCTTGGCCTGGTTGACCCAGATCACATCATCGAACAGCAGTTCATCGCAGTTGTTCGGGGTCAGCCGCTGATGGGCCAGGCCTGGGGAGCAAACCATGACTTTGCGCAGTTTGCCGGCTTCGGAATGGACGCCGTACTTAACTTTTTCCGTGGTCATTACCGTGATCCTCCAGAGGTAGAAACAATCGTGCGGTTACAGGGTCAGGAAGCCGTCGTAGAGCCCGTAGGCGGCCAACAGGGCGCCTATGACCACTGCGGCGAAAATCAGCTTCTCGACGTTGGTGAAAATCGGTTTGCCCAACTCCCGCTTGGCCTTGGCGAACAGGATCGCGCCGGGGGCGTAGAGCAGGGCGGAGAGCAGCAGGTACTTGACCCCGCCGGCGTACAGCAGCCAGATCGCGTAGAACAGGGCGATGGAGCCGATCAGCAGGTCTTTCTTGCGTTCGGCCAGGGCCGCTTCGTAGGTTTCGCTGCGCACCGCCAGCAGCACGGCATAGGCCGCCGACCACAGGTAGGGCACCAGGATCATCGAGGTGGCGAGGTAGATCAGCGACAGGTAGGTACTGGCCGAGAACAGGGTGATGACCAGGAAGATCTGCACCATGGCGTTGGTCAGCCACAGGGCGTTGACCGGCACGTGGTTGGCGTTCTCCTTGCGCAGGAACTCCGGCATGGTGTGGTCCTTGGCCGCGGCGAACATGATCTCCGCGCACAGCAGCACCCACGACAGCAGTGCCCCCAGCAGCGAGATGATCAGGCCGACGCTGATCAACACCGCGCCCCAGTGGCCGACCACATGCTCGAGCACCGCCGCCATCGACGGGTTCTGCAGCTTCGCCAGCTCCGGCTGGGTCATGATGCCCAGCGACAGCACGTTCACCAGCACCAGGAACAGCAGCACGGTGATGAAGCCGATCACGGTGGCCTTGCCCACGTCCGAGCGTTTTTCCGCGCGGGCGGAGAAGATGCTCGCGCCTTCGATGCCGATGAACACCCACACGGTGACCAGCATCATGTTGCGCACCTGGTTCATCACGCTGCCCAGGTCAGGGTTCTTCACGCCCCAGATGTCCGCGGTGAAGATGTCCAGCTTGAAGGCGAACAGGGCGATCAGCACGAACAGCAGCAGCGGCACCACCTTGGCGACCGTGGTCACCAGGTTGATGAACGCCGCTTCCTTGATCCCGCGCAGCACCAGAAAGTGCACGGCCCACAGCAGCAGCGAGGCGCCGATCACCGCGGCCGGAGTATTGCCCTCGCCGAAGATCGGGAAGAAATAGCCCAGGGTACTGAACAGCAGCACGAAGTAGCCGACGTTGCCCAGCCAGGCGCTGATCCAGTAGCCCCAGGCCGAAGAAAAGCCCATGTAATCGCCGAAACCGGCCTTGGCATAGGCGTAGACACCACCGTCCAGATCAGGCTTGCGGTTGGCCAGGGTCTGGAACACGAAAGCCAGTGTCAACATACCGACAGCGGTAATAGCCCAGCCAATAAGAACAGCGCCTACATCGGCACTTGCCGCCATGTTTTGTGGCAAGGAAAAGATCCCGCCGCCAATCATCGAGCCGACTACCAAGGCGACTAACGCACCAAGCCGTAGTTTTCCGGGAGTGTCAGACATTGCGTGACTCCATTGCAGGAGAAGAGAGATGTCAGAGTAAATCTGCGAGAAATCCGAACAGCTGATTTAGATCAGGTCATTGCTACATTCCATTGTGAATGAACGACTTAAGCTGTCTTTGCGGAAACCGGTGGGAAGCCTGAAAGCGCCATTCCATAAGGCCTCGGGTTCCGGATGAAAGGTCTTCTCATTGGCGCCAGATTGAAGCTAGCCCGCTTTCAAGAATGCGCAACTCATTAAAAAGTTATAAGGCTGCCCGGCGCGCTGATGGCATTTAGGTTTTATGCATAATAAAAAGCCAAACTATTCAACATGTTCTGATCTTCGTCACATCGCTTGATCCACAAAAGATCAATAATTGACTCTTTTAGTCCGTTTCCAATCTGTGGAAGTTAATTAATTTCATATAGTTTGTTGTCGGACAATTGGACCGGACGCAGAGGTAGGCATGCCACAAACCACACAAAAACTGCGACTCGGCGCCTTGATCGCCCTGGTGGTGGGTTCGATGATTGGCGGCGGGATCTTTTCCTTGCCGCAGAACATGGCGGCCCGGGCCGACGCCGGGGCGATCCTTATCGGTTGGGCGATCACCGCCGTGGGCATGCTGACCCTGGCCTTCGTGTTCCAGACCCTGGCCAACCGCAAGCCTGAACTCGACTCTGGGGTGTACGCCTACGCCAAGGCCGGGTTTGGCGACTACATGGGTTTTTCGTCCGCCTGGGGCTACTGGATCAGTGCCTGGCTGGGCAACGTCGGCTACTTCGTGCTGCTGTTCAGCACCCTGGGTTATTTCTTCCCGGTGTTTGGCCAGGGCAACACCCCGGTGGCCATCGCCTGCGCCTCGGTCCTGTTGTGGGCGGTGCACTTTCTGGTGCTGCGCGGGATCAAGGAAGCGGCGTTCATCAACCTGCTGACCACCGTGGCCAAGATCGTGCCGCTGGTGATGTTCATCGTGATTGCCGCGGTGGCGTTCAAGGCGGACATCTTCACCCGCGACATCTGGGGCCGTGGCAACCCGAACTTCGGCGGGGTGATGGACCAGGTGCGCAACATGATGCTGGTCACGGTCTTCGTGTTCATCGGCATCGAAGGCGCCAGTGTCTATTCGGCCCGGGCCGAGAAGCGTGCGGACGTCGGCCGGGCCACGGTGATCGGCTTTATCGGCGTGCTGGCCCTGCTGGTGCTGGTCAACGTGCTGTCCCTGGGGATCATGAGCCAGCCGGAACTGGCGACCTTGCAGAACCCGTCGCTGGCGGCGGTGCTGGAGCGCATCGTCGGTCCCTGGGGCGCGTTGCTGATCAGCGTCGGCCTGGCGGTTTCCCTGCTCGGTGCCTTGCTGTCGTGGGCGCTGCTGTGTGCCGAGATCCTGTTCGCCACGGCCCGCGACCGGACCATGCCGGCCTTCCTGAAAAAGGAGAACGCCAACCATGTGCCGGTCAACGCCCTGTGGCTGACCAACAGCATGATCCAGGTGTTCCTGCTGATTACCCTGTTCTCCGCCGGGACCTACACCAGCCTGATCTACCTCGCGTCGTCGATGATCCTGGTGCCTTACCTGTGGTCGGCGGCCTATGCGGTGTTGCTCAGCGGCCGCGGCGAAACCTACGAGCGGGCCTCGGCCGAGCGCATGAAAGACCTGTGCATCGGTGGCGTGGCCCTGTGTTACGCGGTCTGGCTGTTGTACGCCGGTGGGGTCAAGTACCTGCTGCTGTCGGCCCTGCTGTATGCCCCCGGGGTGATCCTGTTCGCCAAGGCCAAGCGCGAGCAGGGCGAGCCGTTGTTCACCGGTATCGAGAAGGGCATTTTCGCTTGCGTGGTCGCCGGGGCCAGCCTGGCCGCCTATGGCCTGTACAGCGGTGTGCTGTCGCTGTGAGGCTGGTTTACCAGCCGCCCTATGACTGGCCGGCGATGCTGGCCTTTCTCCGGGCGCGGGCCATCGAGGGGCTGGAGACCGTCAGTGGCGACCGCTACTCGCGCAGCATCAGCCTCGATGGCGTACACGGCTGGTTCAGTGTGAGCCCGGGCGACAGCGATGCGCTGGCGCTGACCCTGCACTTTCCCGATCCGCAGGCCCACGCGCGGATCGTTGCGCGCATCCGCCGTCTGCTGGACCTGGACACCGACCTGGCGCCGATCCATCGGCAACTGTCCGCCGACCCGTTGATGGCCCGCTTGATCGCCTCGCGGCCGGGGCTGCGCGTACCCGGTGCCTGGGACGGTTTCGAGCTGGCGGTGCGCGCGGTGCTGGGGCAGCAGATCACTGTGGTGGCGGCCATCCGCTTGGCGGGCAAGCTGGTGGCGCAGTATGGCCAGCCATTGAGCTGCAAGGAGGCGCCAGCGGGGTTGAGCCATGTGTTCCCCGAGCCGGGGCGGATGGCGGGCGCCGATCTGGCGAGCCTGGGCATGCCGCGCAGTCGGGGCCGAACCCTGTCCGGCGTGGCGCAGGCGCTGCTCGACGATCCGCAGCTGTTTGCCCCCAAGGCCAGCCTCGAACACAGCCTGTCGGCCTTGCGGGCGCTGTGGGGTGTCGGCGACTGGACCGCGCATTACGTGGCCCTGCGCCAGTTCCGTGAAGCGGACGCCTTTCCCGCGGCGGACGTGGGCCTGCTCAACGCCCTGGCGGCGCTCGAAGGCGGACCGGTCAGCGCCAGCCAGTTGCTGGCCCGCGCCGAGGCCTGGCGGCCATGGCGCGGCTACGCGGCGCAGCATTTGTGGACGGCGCTGTAGCCCCCTGATCCCCGTTTCTGTAGCCGCTGCCGAGCCTGCGAGGCTGCGATCGAGGACGCAGTCCTCGCCAACCCTGCGCACGCGGTATGAATGACGTAATGCGCGGCTTTACGTCCGCTTTGCGGCCGATCGCAGCCTCGCAGGCTCGGCAGCGGCTACAGGGGTACGCGTTACAGGCTCACCATTTCGGGCGATGGGCGCCCAGGTCGCTGGCGGGGTAAGCCCATTGCAGGGGCGTGCCGCTGATCTGCAAGGGTACTTGCAGGCGATGGGCCGGGCCCCAGGGTGTCTGCTCTACCAGCAGTCCTTGATCGTCCTGGTCTTCGCCGCGCAAGGCGGGCTCAGCGCTGCCATTGGAGTGCTCGATCAACAGCTTGGCGGTCCGCGCCAGTGACAGCCGTGCGCTGCCGGCGGCCCCGGTTTGCAGTCGTTCGGTCAGGGCGCGGATCGCGGCGGCGGCCATCAGGTAGCCGGTAGCATGGTCCAGGGCCTGCACCGGTAGTGGCACGGGTTTATCCGCCTGCTGCCAGCGCTGGCCGGCCTCGGCAATGCCGCTGCTCATCTGCACCAGGCTGTCGAAGCCGCGGCGGTTCTGCCAGGGGCCGCTCCAGCCATAGGCGTTCAGGCACACATCGATCAGCCCCGGGGCGCAGCGCTGGCGTTCGGCGGCCCCGTAGCCGAGGCGTTCCAGGGCATCGGCGCGGTAGCCGTGCAGCAGCAGATCGGCTTCCCCCAACAGGCCTTCGAAGACCAGGCGATCGGCGACATCGTGCAGGTTCAGCCGGGCGCAGCGTTTGCCCAGGGTGACTTCCGGGACTACGCCGGGCTCGTTCCAGTCCGGCGGGTCAATGCGCAGCACGTCGGCGCCCAGCCCGGCGAGAAAACGGCTGGCGATGGGCCCGGCCAGCACCCGGGTCAGGTCCAGCACCTTGATCCCGGCCAGGGGCCGGGCCAGCGATCCGCGCCAGGGCTGGGCGGCGCTGGCGTTGCAGGTCTGGTAATGCACCAGGGGCTCGGCATTCACGGCCTGCCCCTGGGGATGGGCTTGCCACTCGCTCCAGCCGCGCATCTCGGCGGCGCAGCCTCCGGCGGCGACCACCGCCTGCTCCAGGTCGCTCTTGTTCCACTGTGCGACCTTGGCGGCCATGGCCGGACGATCCGCGACCCGGCCGAGCACCTGTTCGGCTGCCCGCCGATGATGCGGCGCGTTGGTGTGCAGGCGAATCCAGCCGTCCTGGGTGGCGTAGTCGCCGGCGACCGGGTCCCACAGCGGCGGCACGCTCCAGCCCAGCGGGCGCAGGGAGGTGGCGAACCAGAAGGAGGCCAGGCGTTGGTCGACGCTCAGGGTGGGCAGGCGCCCGGTCTGGCTGAGCAACAGCTCGGCCGCCGCCTGGCCGGCCGCGGCGATGCTGGCGCTGGCCAGTTCGGTCACGGCGAAGGCCGAGGGCAGGGCGCCGCTCGAGGTCATGGCAATCGGGGTACGAGGCAAGCCCAGCGCGGCTTGAACAGACGACAGCACATCGGTCATTGCAGGCCCTCCGCAAGAGAGGGGGCAGCATAGATCAAAAAAGTGAAGCGCCGCAGCCCCCGCCCCTTAGGAGCGAAGCTTGCTCGCGATGAACCGGAGAGCGCCGCGTTGAGCCAGTGAGTGCGCGTCATCGTTGGCGACCATCGCGAGCAAGCTTCGCTCCTACAGAATCAGGGGCAAGGTCAAACGCGGAACTGGTCCATCAGCTTCATCTGCTGGGTGGTCAGGGCGTTGAGCTGGCTGCTGACCTGGGCCGATTCGGTGGCCTGTTCGGTGAGGGATTCGGTCACGCTGCGGATCGCCGAGACGTTGCGGTTGACCTCTTCGGCCACCGCGCTCTGCTGTTCGGCGGCGCTGGCGATCTGCAGGTTCATGTCGCTGATCACCGTGACCGCGTCGCTGATCTTGCCCAGGGCCTGCACCGCTTGCTGGATCTGCCCGGCGTTGCTCTGGGCCTGGGCCTGGCTCGAATGCATGGTCGCCACCACGCCCCGGGTGCCGCTCTGGATGCGCTCGATCACCAGGCGGATCTCTTCCACCGAGTCCTGGGTGCGCTTGGCCAGGTTGCGCACCTCGTCGGCGACCACGGCAAAGCCGCGGCCGCTTTCCCCGGCGCGCGCCGCTTCGATGGCGGCGTTGAGGGCCAGCAGGTTGGTCTGCTCGGCAATGCTGCGGATCACTTCCAGCACCGAGCCGATCTGCTCGCTGTTGACCGCCAGGGCCTCGACCTCGACCACCGCCTTGCTGACCTCCTCGGCCAGGGTGCTGATGTCGCGGGTGCTGCGCTCGATGATAGTCATGCCGTCCTTGGCCGACTGGTCGGCGCCACGGGCGGCATTGGCGGCGTTCGAGGCACTGTTGGCGACGTCGTGGGCGGTGGCGCTCATTTCGTTGGAGGCGGTGGCCACCTGGTCGATTTCGCGGAACTGTACCTGCATGCCTTCGCTGGTCTGGCGGGCGATCTCCGAGGACTGGTCGGCGGTGCCGCGGGCGTCGGTGATGCTCTGCTTGATCTGCGCGATGGTCGGTTGCAGCTTGTCGAGGAAGCGGTTGAACCAGCCCACCAGCTCGCCCAGTTCGTCTTGCTTGCTGTACTTCAGGCGCTGGGTCAGGTCACCGTCGCCGCTGGCGATTTCCTTGAGCATCTGCGCCACGCTGTTGATCGGCCGGGTCACGCCGGAGGCGGTCAGCCAGATCAGCAACAGGCCGATCACGCCGGCGACCGCCGCCACCAGCAGCGACACCAGGGTGCCCTGGGCCTGGGCATCGTCGAGCACGCCCTGGAGTTTCACGGTGTCGGCCAGCAGCACCTGCTCCGGCAGGTCGATCACCACGCCCCAGGGGCGGGCATCGGCGATCGGGCTGACCGGATACACGGCGCGGATCAGGTCGCCCTGCTTGAGGATTTTCGGGGTATTGCCAGCCAGCAGTTGCAGGACATCCCTGCCTTCGGCGCCGAGGGTGTCGGCGATGCCTTTGCCGACCTTGGCCGCATCGTTGCTGTAGGCGGCGAGGATGCCGCTGCCGGCGACGATCAGCATGTGCCCGGCACCGTCGAACAGCCCGCGCTGGGAGTCGGCGGCCGCGGCCTGCAGGGCATCCAGGGCGATGTCCACGCCGACCACGCCTATGACTTTGCCGTCGACGATCAGCGGCAGGGAAATGGTGGTCATCAGCATCAGCTTGCCGCCCACGGTATCGGCGTACGGGTCGAGCAGGCAGGTGCGCTTGCTGTCGCGCGGGCAGGTGTACCAGCTGTTATAGGGGGTGCCGCTGACGCTCAGGGTGGTCTTGTTCATGTCCTCTTCGACCATCACCGTGTTCAGCCCGGTGCCGCCGGCACGGCTCCAGTAACTGGCGAAGCGCCCGGCTTCGTTGGAGGCGTGGCCGGCGTCGTTGGCGAACTCGCTGTCCTTGCCGTCGAGGGCGTTGGGCTCGTAGGCGAGCCAGATGCCCAGCACCTTGGTGTTGCGTTCGAAGGCGGTTTTCAGGCTGTGGTTGAGCTCTTCACGCAGCGTCGCGGCCTCCAGCGAACGCTTGCCGGCCATGGCCCGCAGGTCGTTGATCTGGTCGGCCAGGGCGGTGATCACCAGCAGGCTCTCGCCAAAGGTTTTCTGTACCCGCACCGCCTGCTCGGCGGCCCGGGCCTGCAGCAGGTTCTGCACGCTGTCGGTGAGCATTCGCGAGCTGGAGCTGCTGACCAACTGATCGTTCTGGTTGGTCTGGTAGATGTTCATCCCGACGATCAGGCCCACCACGCCGAGCAGGCAGAGTCCGGACAACAGCACGATTTTCAGGCGAATGGACAGAGAGTCGAACATGGGGCGATCTCGCGAATGGATAGGGGGGAGCGGTGAGTCGGATGACTCCGGTCGCCAAGTCCATTCAGCGCCATGCCCGGAACATCGGCTTGGGCGGCATTTGTCTGAGAAAAAGCCGACGAGCGGTCATGTGTTTGACATAAACGAGGAGGAGGGAGATTTCGCTGGAGGGCATGTCGCGAGCAGCCGAACGTCGACCGGCTGCTCTTGCAGAGGAATCAAGAGGCCTGGGCCAGAGCCTCCGGGCGCGACCAGATCCACAGGTTGCCCAGGCCCATGCCGGCCAGCGCCAGGTACAGGGTCCAGTGATGGTTGAGCAGGCTCAGCATCAGGCCGGCGCACAGCAACATGCTGACAGTGGCGCTGACCTTGGCCCGGCGGCTGACGATCCGGCCGTTGCGCCAGTTGCTCAGGATGGGGCCGAACAGGCGATGGTTTTCCATCCAGGCGCTCAGGCGTGGCGAGCTCTTGGTCGCGGCCCAGGCGGCGAGGAGCACGAACTCGGTGGTCGGCAGGCCGGGGACGACGATGGCGATCAGGCCGATGGCCAGGCTGATGTAAGCCAGGCAGCCGAAGAACAGGCGGGAGGCCTTGGACGGAGATCGGGTTGTGCCGGTCATGGGTTCGATGATGAGGTGACGAGCATGGGGCTCAATCCACAAGGGGTGGGAATAACGGCTGACGCCAGCGGGTTCGTTCCTGCAGCGGGCGTGAGTCTACGCCTTCAATACAGGAACGAGGGTGCCGGCGAAAAAATCAGGCCAGTTCAGGCGCCGTGTCGTAGGCCTTTTCCAGTAGCACGGTAAAGCGGTTGAAGGCATCCAGCGCGCCTTTTTCCGCCGCGGCTTCTTCTTCGGCGCTGAATGCCAGACCGTCGAGGATGCGGGTGAAGGTTTTCCAGCCTTCGGCGCGACCACCGGCCGGCTCGCCCAGGTGCCGGGCACCGAAGGTTTCGCCGAGGCCCAGGCCCACCGCGCGCTTGATCAGGAACGCCGCGCCGAGCTTGGAGCCCTCGGAGACGAACAGCCAGCCCAGGGCTTCGGCCTTGCTCGGGTTCTGCACCGCGCCCGCCACCGGGGCCGGGACTTCGGTCTCCAGGTCCGCCAGGTCGGCCTTGGCCGCTTCGGCGCGGCAACGTTCTGCCAGGTCCGGGACGATGGCGATCAGCGCCGGGTCGTTGTACAGGGCGACCAGTTCCGACTGGAACAGATACTGGGCGACGACGAAACGGGCAAAGCTGCTGGCGCTTTCGAACGGCGCGTGGGCCTTGACCAGGGCGTCGAGCCTGGCATGGGGTTCGTGGGTGATCTGGTTCAGGCGCTGGGAGCGCAGGCTCGGGCGCTGTGGGGAATCCTGGGTGGTCATGACGATGTCCTTGGTCAATGGAAATGAGAGCTGCTTAAAAATAAGAGCGGCTTGAAATGAGAAGCACTTGCTAACTAGACGAACAAGAAGACGCGGCACAGTAAAAAATCCTCACTGCGCCCCATCGAAAAGCGCAGTGAGGCAGACCGGATCAGATGTCCCAGATCAGGTTGACCGCGAAGTTGCGACCCGGCTGGGTCAGGCGGTCGAGGTTGGCCGGGCTGAGCACGGCGGCTTCGCCGACGCTGTCGTAGCCGCGCACGTCATCCCACAGCCAGTACTTCTTGTCGGCCAGGTTGTAGATGCCGGCGCTGACGGTGACGTCGTCGCTGACCTTGTAGAAGCCGGTCAGGTCGAGCACGCCGTAGCCCGGGGTCTTGAACTGGCTGCTGGTGCCGTCCGGGGTCTTGAAGCTGCTGCTGTCGACGCGGTCTTTCTTCTTCACCAGGGTCCAGCTGAGCAGGGCGCCGTAGTTATCCTGGTCGTAGCCCAGGCCGAACACGCCGGTCAGCGGGTTGACCGCGTTCAAGGGTTCGCCGGTGTCGTTGTTGCGACCGTAGGCATAGGCCACCGAACCCTGGGTGTACAGGCCCTGCGGCGTGCCTAGGGCGTCGAGGTTGAGCCGGCCTTTGACTTCCACGCCCTTGATGGTGGCGTGCTTGATGTTGTTGCTCTGGAACGTCAGTTCGTCGTAGCCCGGGGTCACCGCGTCTTCGTTGATGAAGTCGCGGTACTTGTTATAGAACACCGCCACGTCGAAATTGCCGGACTCGAAGTTGCCGCGCAGGCCGGTTTCATAGCTCTGGCTTTTCTCCGGCTTGAGGTTCGAGTTCGGCGCCACGCGGTAACCGGTGGTGGTGTTCTCGAAGCGGCCGTACAGCGCCTTGGCGGTCGGGGTGCGGAAACCTTCGGCGTACTGGCCGTACCAGGTGTACTGGTCGCTCAGGGCGTAGGTCAGGCCGAACTTGGGCGATACCCGGTGCCAGGTCTTGTTCTGGTCGCTCACTTCACCATTGCCATCGGCGGCCACGGTGTTGAGGAACTCCTGGGTGATGTGCGGCTTGAGCTGGGTGTAGTCGTAGCGCAGGCCCGGCAGGAAGGTCCACTGGTTCCAGCTGATCTGGTCCTGGGCGAACAGGCTGTAGGTGTTGATGGTCGGGTCGGGGAAGTCGCTGGACTTCTTCAGCACGTCGGACGGGCTGATGGCGCCGACCGCCGTGCAACCGCGACCGACCGCCAGGCAGGTGCCGCTGCCGCTGCGCGAGCCGGTGACCTTTTCCTGCTTGATCGTGGTGCCGTAGGTCAGCAGGTGCTCGGTTTCACCGATGGCGAAGGCCTTGTCGGCCTGGGCGTCGAAGACCCACTGCTTTTCCTGGTAGAGGGTTTCGCGGCTGCGCATGACGTTGCGGCTGAACGGGAAGTAGTTTTCCAGGGTGCTCTGGTCGGTCTTGGCGATCTGGTAGTTCAGGCTCCACTTCACGTGGTCGGCCAGCAGGCTGTCGAGGGCGAAGTTGTTGTCCAGGCCGAAGCGTTCGCGGGTGATGGTGTCGTTACCGGTGCGCGAGCGGTACATGCCCAGCGGCTGACCGGCGTTGAACGGGCCGCCCACGGCGCTCTTCTGGTTGGTGTCGCGGTCGTCCTTGTACTTCTCGTAGGTCAGGCCCAGGCGCGCGTCGTCGGCATAGTTCCAGCCGGCCTTGGCCAGCACGTTGCTGGTGCGCACGTCTTCCGGGTTGGCGGCGGTGCGCGCCAGGCCGGTGCCGTTGTGACTGCCGTAGGAGTCGGTTTCGTGGCCGTCGCGCTGGCTGAAGTGCAGCAGGCCGTCGAACTGACCACTGCGTCCAGCCACAGTGGCGGATTTCAGCCAGCTGTCGTCGGCCGAGCTGTAGCCGGTCTTCAGGCGGGCGCCGACGTCCTGGCCTGGCTTGATGATGTCGTCCGGGTCGAGGGTGAAGTAGCTGACCGCGCCGCCGATGGCGTTGCTGCCGTACAGCACCGAGGCCGGGCCGCGGAGGATCTCCACGCGCTTGATGATTTCCGGGTCGACGTAATTGCGCTGGGTCTTGGCATAGGGGCCGTTGAAGAAGCCGTTGGGAATCTCCACGCCGTCGACCTGGGTCAGGATACGGTCGCCGTCGATGCCGCGGATGTTGTAGCCGCTGATGCCGCCGCCGCGCTGGCCGGCGCCGCCGACCGAAACGCCCGGCTCGTAGCGCACCAGATCCTTGATGGTGTTGACGTTGTTGCGGTCCAGGTCCTGGCGGTCATGCACGGTCACGGTGCTGGGCACGCTGCTGACGTCCTGTTCCTGGCGCGTGGCGCTGATGGTCACCTGTTGCAGGTTCAGGGCGCCGCCGCTGGCGCGTTTTTCCAGGACGATGTTGTTGGCGCCCAGCTTGCGGTAGCTCAGGTTGGTGCCCATCAGCAGGCGGTCCAGGGCTTTTTCCGGTGGCAGCGAACCGCGCACGCCCGGGGAAGCGATGCCTTCGCCCAGTTCCGCCGGCAGGCCGACCTGCCAGCCGGTGACGGCGGTAAAGGCATTCAGCGCCGACACCAGCGGTTGCTGGTCGATGGCGAAGCTGTAGTCGCCCATGTTGCGTGCTGGCAGGGTCTTGGCCCCGGCGGTGGCGGCCATGACTGGCGCGGCCCCGGCCAGCAGGATGGCGGCGGTCAGCAGGGACAGCGTGCAGTTCTGCAGGCGGGCCTGGCGGGAGGATGAAGAGGACCGGCTGTTGAGGCGAGAGGACATCGATAGCGCTCCGTGTCGCACGAATCTTTATAGGTGCTGATTCTCATGATTAATGCGAATCAATTGCATTGGCTATAACGAGACGAACGACCGACAGCGATCGCGTAAAAATAAATGCGCTTTAGTTGAGGATGACCAGCGCCGGGAATTCCTGCAGGCGCGCCGAGGTGATGTGAGCCAGGGAACGCACCACGTCCAGCGGCTGGTCGAGGCGGTAATTGCCGGTGACCGCGACATCGGCCAGGCGCTCGTTGTTGTTGACGATCCAGCCCGGGTAATACCGGCGCAACTCGGCCAGCACCTGGTTCAGCGGGCAGTTCTCGAACACCAGCCGGCCCTGGACCCAGGCCAGGTCCTTGTCGAGGTCGAGCTTGGCCGGGCGGTCGAAACCGTTGGGGCCGATGCGGATGCTTTCGCCGGCCGACAGGCGCACCCGGGCATCGTCGTGGGTGGCGCGCAGGTCGACATCGCCGCGCTGCACCCGCACCTGGGCCACGCCGTCCAGGTAACGCACGGCGAAGGCGGTGTTGCGCACGCTGGCGCGTACCGGGCCGGCGTCGAGTTCCAGCGGCTGGTCGCGGCTGGCGGGGATCTCGAAGAAGGCTTCGCCCTGGTACAGGCGGGCCACGCGCTGGCGCTCGTCGATGCTGCTGGAGAAGGCCGAGTTGGTGTTGAGCAGGACTTTCGAGCCGTCCTCCAATTGCAGACGCTGGCGCTCGCCGACCACGGTCAGGTGATCGGCCTGCAGGCGCAGGGGCAGGTTGCTGAAACTGAACAGGCCGAGGATCAGCACCGCCGCGGTTGCCAGGGGGCGCCAGTGCGGACGCAGGCGCGACAGCAGGCTGAGCTTGGTTTTTTGCGTGTCCAGGTTTTGCGCGCAGCGCACCACTTGCGGGCCGTTCCAGATCGCCTGGGCCTTGTCGAAGGCTGCGCTGTGCAGGGGCGAGGCGTTCAGCCAGTCATGGAATTGCCGGGTCTGCTCGGGGCTCGGGTTCTCCAGCAGGATCAGCCAGTCCAGGGCCTGGTCCATGGCCTGATCCGCAGTACGGCGAGTGGCTGTTTCCCCGTCCTGGGCGGTCGGCTGGGTGCGGTGGATGTCCGTCACGGGTGTTCCTCGGCTGTGTCTGTGCACGGCTGTTTTTTAGATGGAGAGCGCAGGGCGGTCAAGGGTAGCAAAGGGCTGCGGCTGACGCCCGCCCGGCTGGGCCTCAATGACCGTTCAAGCGCTCGGCGACGCCGATGCAGATGGCCATGATCAGCTTCAGTTCCTTTTGTACCGTGCTTTGGGAGACTTCGAGTTTCTCGGCGATTTCCAGGTAGCTGTGGCCGTGCAGGCGGCTGAGGATGAAGATCTGCTGTTGGCGCGGGCTGAGTTGGGCAAGGCTCGTGTTCAGGCGTTCCAGCAACTGTTCGGCATGGGCGGCATCCTCGGCGCTGCTCAGGGGCGCGGCCACGCTTTCGACCACGTCCACCGGCACGTCTTCGAGCAGGGTGCGGGCCTGGATGCGTCGCGCGCGCAGATGGTCGAGCGCCAGGTTGCGGGCGGTCTGGAAGACGAAGGGTTCGAGGTGCTCGATGGCCCGTTCGCTCAGGGCCCGGGTCACCCGCAGGTAGGTTTCCTGCAGCAGGTCCTCGGCGGTGCTGTGGTTGTTGACCATCCGCTCCAGCGTGCGCAGCAGCGAAACGCGCTGGGTGAGAAAGACGTGATTGAAGCGGGATTGGCTCACAACAGGACCTGGCTGATTTTTTCAGCAGATGATAATGCTTATCATCTACGTCGAAGGTCAAGCCCTGAGTGAATCATCGACGCCCGGAGAGGTAGGCCGGGTAGTCCGGAATCCGGTAGCTGTGCGCCTGCTCCATCAGCGGGCTGCTGAGCAGGTAGTCGGCGCTGCATTCGTTGCAGGCCACGGGAATGTTCCAGACCGCCGCGACCCGTAGCAGGGCCTTGATGTCCGGATCGTGGGGCTGGGGTTCGAAGGAGTCCCAGAAGAACACCAGCATGTCCACCCGCTGCTCGGCGATCCGCGCGCCGAGTTGCTGGTCGCCGCCCAGGGGGCCGCTGATCATGCTTTCCACCGGCAGGCCGAGGCGCTGGTGCAGCAACTGGCCGGTGGTGCCGGTGGCCAGCAGGTCGTGCTCGGCGAGCCGGTCTTTCTGCCGCTCGGCCCAGTCGAGGAGGAAACTCTTGCAATGGTCGTGGGCCACCAGGGCGATGCGCTTGCGCGCCGCCATGCTGGCCTGGGTGAAGCTGATACCGATCATCGGTGGTGGCTCCGGGAGGGAGAGAGTCTGCAGGAGCTGCCGAGGCTGCGATCTTTGCGCGCTTGAACCTCGAATGTGAAGATCAAAAGATCGCAGCCTGCGGCAGCTCCCGCACCGCAGGCCGTGGGTTTACTCGGCGCTGCACAGGGCCAGGCAGTTATCCAGCATGCGGTTGGAGAAGCCCCACTCGTTGTCGTACCAGGCCAGGACCTTGAGCAGCTTGCCGCCGCTGACCTTGGTGTGATTGGCGTCGAAGATCGACGACAGTGGGTTGTGGTTGAAGTCGCTGGAAACCAGCGGCAGGCTGTTGTAGCCGAGGATCTTCGAGTGCTGGCTGGCGCTCTTGAGCAGGGCGTTGACCTCCTCGGCGGTGGTGTTGCGCTTGAGCTGCACGGTCAGGTCCACCAGCGATACGTTGATCACCGGGACGCGCACCGCCATGCCGGTCAGCTTGCCCGCCAGCTCCGGCAGCACCAGGCCCACGGCTTCGGCCGCGCCGGTCTTGCTCGGGATCATGTTCTGGGTGGCCGAGCGGGCGCGGTACGGATCGCTGTGGTAGACGTCGGTCAGGTTCTGGTCGTTGGTGTAGGCGTGGATGGTGGTCATCAGCCCGCTTTCGATGCCCAGCTCGCGGTTCAGCACCTGGGCCACCGGCGCCAGGCAATTGGTGGTGCACGAAGCGTTGGAAATGATCTGGTGCGACTGGCGCAGAATGTCGTGGTTCACGCCATACACCACGGTGGCGTCGGCGCCTTTGGCCGGGGCGGAAATAATCACTTTGCGGGCGCCGGCGCTGAGATGGGCGGCGGCCTTGGCACGGTCGGTGAACAGGCCGGTGCATTCGAATACTACGTCAATCTTCTCGGCGGCCCAGGGCAGTTCGGCCGGATTGCGGATGGCGCTGACGGCGATCCGGTCGCCGTTGACGGTCAGGCTTTCCTGATCGTGCTGCACCTCGGCATCGAAGGTGCCGTGGACGGTGTCGTATTTGAGCAGGTGGGCATTGATCGAGCTATCACCCAGATCGTTGATGGCGACGATCTGCAGATCCTGACGATAGCCTTGGGTATAAAGTGCGCGCAGGACGTTGCGGCCGATGCGGCCAAAACCATTGATTGCGATTCGTAGAGTCATTAGAAAAGCGCCTGCCGTAGTTTTGTTGTTGGAATTACAAGATTATTCGCAAAAAAATAGAAAACAAGCCTTTTTGATGGCAATATTTTGTTTTATCTACAACGAGTGACCTGAATCAACTGGTCCAAATGGTCAAGAAACCCTCTGCCATCCCCTGTGCCGCGGGCGTTTTGACCAGCATAGACAAACAGGTCGCCACATCCGTTAGCCTGGAGTTCTACACATGCATCCCCGCGTTCTTGAGGTCACCGAACGGCTTGTCGCCCGCAGTCGCGCCACTCGCGAGGCTTACCTCGCCCTGATCCGCGGCGCCGCCAGCGATGGCCCGCAACGGGGCAAGCTGCAGTGTGCGAACTTCGCCCACGGCGTTGCCGGCTGCGGCTCGGAAGACAAGCACAGCCTGCGCATGATGAATGCCGCCAACGTGGCAATTGTTTCGTCATATAACGACATGCTCTCGGCGCACCAGCCGTATGAGCACTTTCCCGAACAGATCAAGAAGGCCCTGCGCGAGATGGGCTCGGTCGGCCAGTTCGCCGGCGGCACCCCCGCCATGTGCGATGGCGTGACCCAGGGCGAGGCCGGCATGGAGCTGAGCCTGCCGAGCCGCGAGGTGATCGCGCTGTCCACCGCGGTGGCCTTGTCCCACAACATGTTCGACGCCGCGCTGATGCTCGGCATCTGCGACAAGATCGTCCCGGGCCTGATGATGGGCGCGTTGCGCTTCGGCCACCTGCCGACCATCTTCGTCCCGGGCGGGCCGATGCCGTCGGGCATTTCCAACAAGGAAAAGGCCGACGTGCGCCAGCGTTACGCCGAGGGCAAGGCGACCCGCGAAGAGCTGCTGGAATCGGAGATGAAGTCCTACCACAGCCCGGGCACCTGCACCTTCTACGGCACCGCCAACACCAACCAGCTGCTGATGGAAGTCATGGGCCTGCACTTGCCGGGCGCGTCCTTCGTCAACCCCTACACGCCACTGCGCGACGCCCTGACCCATGAGGCGGCGCAGCAGGTCACCCGCCTGACCGCGCAGAGCGGCAACTTCACGCCGATCGGCGAGATCGTCGACGAGCGTTCGCTGGTCAACTCCATCGTCGCCCTGCACGCCACCGGCGGTTCGACCAACCACACCCTGCACATGCCGGCGATCGCCCAGGCCGCGGGCATCCAGCTGACCTGGCAGGACATGGCCGACCTCTCCGAGGTGGTGCCGACCCTGTCCCACGTCTATCCGAACGGCAAGGCCGACATCAACCACTTCCAGGCCGCGGGCGGCATGGCGTTCCTGATCCGCGAACTGCTGGAAGCCGGCCTGCTCCACGAAGACGTCAATACCGTGGCCGGCCGTGGCCTGAGCCGCTACACCCAGGAACCGTTCCTGGACAACGGCAAGCTGGTGTGGCGCGACGGCCCGATCGAAAGCCTCGACGAAAACATCCTGCGCCCGGTGGCCCGCGCGTTCTCGCCGGAAGGCGGCCTGCGGGTGATGGAAGGCAACCTCGGTCGCGGGGTGATGAAAGTCTCCGCCGTGGCGCTGCAGCACCAGATCGTCGAAGCGCCGGCGGTGGTGTTCCAGGACCAGCAGGACCTGGCCGATGCGTTCAAGGCCGGCGAGCTGGAAAAAGACTTTGTGGCGGTAATGCGCTTCCAGGGCCCGCGCTCCAACGGCATGCCGGAACTGCACAAGATGACGCCGTTCCTCGGCGTGTTGCAGGACCGCGGCTTCAAGGTCGCGCTGGTCACCGACGGGCGCATGTCCGGGGCCTCGGGCAAGATCCCGGCGGCGATTCACGTCAGCCCGGAAGCCCAGGTCGGCGGCGCGCTGGCGCGAGTACGCGACGGCGACATCATTCGCGTGGATGGCGTAAAGGGCACGCTGGAGCTTAAGGTAGACGCCGATGAATTCGCTGCCCGCGAGCCGGCCAAGGGCCTGCTGGGTAACAACGTCGGCAGCGGCCGCGAATTGTTCGGTTTCATGCGCATGGCCTTCAGCTCGGCGGAGCAGGGCGCCAGCGCCTTTACCTCTGCCCTGGAGAACCTTAAGTGAAGTTAGCGCTGGTCGGTGACATTGGTGGAACCAATGCGCGTTTTGCGTTGTGGAAAGACCAGCGCCTGGAATCGATCCAGGTGCTGGCGACGGCGGACCACGCCAGCCCGGAAGAAGCCATCGGCGTCTACCTGGGCGGCCTCGGCCTGGCGCCGGGTGCGATCGGCGCGGTGTGCCTGTCGGTGGCCGGCCCGGTCGGCGGCGACGAATTTCGCTTTACCAACAACCACTGGCGCCTGAGCCGCAAGGCCTTCTGCCAGACCTTGCAGGTCGACGAACTGCTGCTGGTCAATGACTTCTCGGCCATGGCCCTGGGCATGACCCGCTTGCAGCCCGGCGAGTTCCGGGTGGTTTGCGAAGGCACCGCCGAGCCGTTGCGCCCGGCGGTGGTGATCGGGCCGGGCACCGGCCTGGGCGTCGGCACCCTGCTGGATCTGGGCGAAGGCCGCTGGGCCGCCTTGCCGGGCGAGGGCGGGCATGTCGACCTGCCGTTGAGCAGCCCGCGGGAAACCCAGTTGTGGCAGCACATCTACAGCGAGATCGGCCACGTCAGCGCCGAGACCGCGCTCAGCGGCGGCGGCTTGCCCCGGGTGTACCGGGCGATCTGCGCGGTGGACGGGCACGAGCCGCTGCTCGAGACCCCGGAAGCCATCACCGCCGCGGGCCTGGCCGGCGACCCCATCGCCCTGGAAGTGCTCGAGCAGTTCTGCTGCTGGCTGGGACGGGTGGCGGGCAACAACGTGTTGACCACGGGTGGGCGCGGTGGCGTGTACATCGTCGGCGGGGTGATCCCGCGGTTTGCCGACTTTTTCGTCGAAAGCGGTTTTGCCCGTTGTTTTGCCGACAAGGGCTGCATGAGCGATTACTTCAAGGGCATCCCGGTGTGGCTGGTGACGGCGCCGTACTCGGGCCTGACCGGTGCCGGAGTGGCGCTGGAGCAGGCGTTCGCCTGATCCAGTGCGCTACATCCGTAGCCGCTGCCGAGCCTGCGAGGCTGCGATAAGGCCGAAGGCCTTCAGCGATCTTTAAATCCCTGCGCCCGCTTCGTCGGAATGCCGCCCAGGTCGATCGCAGCCTCGCGGGCTCGGCAGCGGCTACAGAGCCTTGGTATCTACGTTTCGTTGATCGGTAAGGCATAATCCGGCCCCATCCATAACAACAAAGGACGGCCCGCGTGAGTTCAGTCAGTAAGTCGATCTTGTTGGTTGATGACGATCAGGAAATCCGCGAGCTGTTGGAGACCTACCTCAGTCGCGCCGGCTTCCAGGTCCGCAGCACGCCCAACGGCGCCGGTTTTCGCCAGGCGCTGAACGAGGCGCCGAGCGACCTGGTGATTCTCGACGTGATGCTGCCGGACGAAGACGGCTTCAGCCTGTGCCGTTGGATTCGCCAGCATCCGCGGGTCGGCCAGGTGCCGATCATCATGCTCACCGCCAGCTCCGACGAAGCCGACCGGGTGATCGGCCTGGAGCTGGGGGCCGACGATTACCTGGGCAAGCCCTTCAGCCCTCGCGAGTTGCAGGCGCGGATCAAGGCCCTGTTGCGCCGTGCGCAGTTCGGCCAGGAGCGTACCGGCGGCGAGGTGCTGTGCTTCGACGAGTGGCGCCTGGACATGGTCAGCCACCGGCTGTTCCACAACGACGGCGAGGAAGTGATTCTCTCCGGCGCCGACTTCGCCCTGCTCAAGCTGTTCCTCGACCACCCCCAGGAAATCCTCGACCGCGACACCATCGGCAATGCCACCCGCGGCCGAGAACTGATGCCCCTGGACCGTATCGTCGACATGGCGGTCAGCCGCCTGCGCCAGCGCCTGCGCGACACCGAGAAACCGCCGCGGCTGATCCGTACCGTGCGCGGCAGCGGTTACCAGTTGGCAGCCAATGTGGTTGCCGGCAATGCTCACTGAGTGGCCGCGCAAGCTGCTGGCGCGGGTGCCGGTGCCGCGTTCGCTGCTGGGCCGGATGTTGCTGCTGACGCTGCTGGCGGTGTTGTTCGCGCAAACCTTGTCCAGCGTGATCTGGGTGTCGCAATTGCGCGCCACCCAGCTCGAAGGCCTGGTCACCAGCGCCCGCAGCCTGGCCCATTCGATGACCGCCAGCGTCAGCTACTTTCGCTCGCTGCCGGTGGCGTACCGGCCGCTGGTGCTCGACCAGTTGCGCAGCATGGGCGGCACCCGTTTTGTCGTGACCCTCAACGACAAGCCGCTGGGCATGGAAGTGCTGCCCATCACGCCACGCAAGCAGGCGGTGCTCAAGGCGGTGGAGGAAGTGCTGCGCCAGTCCCTGGGCAACGACGCCTACATCTCGGTGACCTTCGTCAGCCCCGAGGACCTGCGGATTTTCAACGGCGGCTTGAAACTCGATGAGTTGCCGCGTTCCTGGGCCCACTACGCCCTGACCCTGGAACCGGTGAACCCGCCGGTGCTGGTCACCCAGATCCAGATGGCGCCGGGGGAGTGGCTGTACATCGCCTCGCTGTTGCCCGAGCCCTACACCAGCCTCGAAGAGCAGGGGCTGCCGGCGCAGCAGGTGTGGTTCATCGTGCTCACCAGCGGTTTCCTGCTGCTGTTCATCGGCCTGCTGGTGCATTGGCAGAGCCGGCCGCTCAAGCGCCTGGCGCGGGCCGCGCGGGACATGTCCCTGGGCGCCGATGTGCAGCCGGTGGCCGAAGGTGGCGGCAGCGAAGTGGTGGAGGTCGGCCGGGCCTTCAATGCCATGCGCGAGCGCATCAGCCGTTACCTGACCGAGCGCAGCCAGTTGTTCAGTGCGATTTCCCACGACCTGCGCACGCCCATCACCCGGCTGCGGCTGCGGGTCGAACTGCTGGAGGACGAGCAGTTGCAAACCAAGTTCGGCCGCGACCTGGATGAGCTGGAATTGCTGGTCAAGGGCGCGCTGCAATGCGTCAAGGACACCGATATCCACGAGAACATCGAGCCGGTGGACCTCAACCAGGTGCTCGACTGCCTGGTGGAGCCTTACCTGGCGCCCAACGGCAACGGCCGCGTGACCCAGCAGGGGCGGGCGCTGGCGCCTTATCCGGGCAAGCCCCTGGCGCTCAAGCGCTGCATGGGCAACCTGATCGACAACGCGCTGAAGTACGGGCAGAACGCCCACCTGCACATCGACGACGATGCCAATGCGTTCATCCTGCATGTCGACGACGAAGGCCCGGGCGTGCCGGAGCAGCGCCTGGAGCAGGTGTTCGAGCCGCACTTTCGCCTGTCCGGCCAGCAGCAGGGCTACGGCCTGGGCCTGGGCATCGCGCGCAACATCGCCCACAGCCATGGCGGCGAGGTGAGCCTGCAGAACCTGCGCGAAGGCGGTTTGCGCGTAACCCTGTACCTGCCGCGCTCCATGGATTGATGCTTTCGTAGCCGCTGGCGAAGCCTGCGCCCGGCCGCGTAGCGGTCGTAAAACGTTATGCCGCGCTTGGCCGTATGACCGAGGCGCCGGTTTTGCGAGCCCTGCGGTCTCGAGCGCAGCCTGCGGCAGCGGCTACAAGGTTGTTTGTCACGGCTTGGTGACATTTCCTGTGACCTTCGTTACCTGCCCGCGCGAACCCGTTGTTTAGACTCAAGGCCTTGATAAGAACAACAACAGGTTCGCCATGAACACTATTCCACTGACGTTCAGCAGCTGGCTGAACGCTCCTGCCCATCATCAATGGCTGGCCGCCGAAGGCCAGCGCCTGCTGGGGTTCGCCCGCGCGGCACGGCTGCCCGAAGGCTTCGGCGACCTGGACGAGCACGGGCGCCTGCCGAGCGGTGCCCGCGCCGGCACCATGAACACCGCGCGCATGACCCACAGTTTCGCCATGGCCCATATCCAGGGCATTCCCGGCTACGCCGCGCTGGTGGACCACGGCATCGCCGCGCTCAACGGTGCGCTGCGCGATGGCCAGTACGGCGGCTGGTTCGCCAGCCCTGGACAGGGCGACGGCAATAGCGGCAAGGCCGCCTACCTGCATGCCTTCGTCGCCCTGGCGGCGAGTTCCGCGGTGGTGGCCGCGCGCCCCGGCGCCGAGGCCTTGCTGGCGGAGGCGATCCGGGTCATCGAAACGCATTTCTGGAGTGAGGAGGAGGGCGCGATGCGCGAGTCCTTCAACCGCGACTGGAGCAGCGAGGAGGCCTATCGCGGCGCCAACAGCAACATGCACGCCACCGAGGCGTTCCTCGCCCTGGCCGATGTCACCCAGGACCCGCGCTGGCTCAACCGTGCCCTGCACATTGTCGAGCGGGTCATCCATGAGCATGCCGCCGCCGGTGATTACCGGGTCATCGAGCATTTCGACCGGCAGTGGCAGCCGCTGCCGGATTACAACCAGGAGCATCCGGCCGACGGTTTCCGCCCCTATGGCACCACCCCTGGGCACGCCTTCGAGTGGGCCCGCCTGCTGCTGCACCTGGAAGCCGCGCGTTGCCAGGCCGGCATGCTCAGCCCCGGCTGGCTGCTGCTGGATGCCCAGAAACTCTTCGAGAATGCCTGCCGTGATGCCTGGGACGTCGATGGCGCGCCGGGCATCGTCTACACCCTGGACTGGCAGCAGCGCCCCGTGGTGCGCCAGCGCCTGCACTGGACCCACGCCGAGGCCGCGGCGGCGGCCAGTGCCTTGCTGCAACGCACCGGGGAGGCGCAGTACGAAACCTGGTATCGGCGCTTCTGGGAGTTCACTGCCGAGCATTTTATCGACCCGCTGCACGGCAGCTGGCACCACGAGCTGGACAGCAGCAACAGGCCCAGCGCCGAGATCTGGGCCGGCAAGCCGGACCTGTATCACGCCTGGCAGGCGGTGCTGATTCCGCGCCTGCCCCTGGCACCGAGCATGGCATCGGCCTTGGCCGAAGTGTCTAGACTGGGCATTGTGTAACCATGTGGTGACATTCGCGCATCCCTTCGTTACCTGCGCGGGTGGGTCCCCTGTTTAGAATCCTATGCAGCGCAAGCACCAGACTTGCATGCATAACAACAAGAAAGGTACACCTCAGATGAATGCGATTTCTCGTCTAGCTGCTGTCATTTCCGTTGCCTCGTTGTTTCCCCTCAGTGCATTCCCTCTCGTTTCCGTTGCCGCCGATGCCAAAGGTTCCGTGGAAGTTGTCCATTGGTGGACTTCCGGCGGTGAAAAAGCGGCGGTCGATGTGCTCAAGGCCCAAGTCGAAAAAGACGGTTTTACCTGGAAAGACGGCGCAGTCGCCGGCGGTGGCGGTGCCACGGCCATGACCGTGCTGAAAAGCCGCGCCGTTTCCGGCAACCCGCCGGGCGTTGCCCAGATCAAGGGCCCGGACATCCAGGAGTGGGGCAGCACCGGCCTGCTCAGCACCGACGCGCTGAAAGACGTGGCCAAGTCGGAAAACTGGGACGGCCTGCTTTCCAAGAAAGTCTCCGACACCGTGAAGTACGAAGGTGACTATGTCGCCGTGCCGGTGAACATCCACCGCGTCAACTGGCTGTGGATCAACCCGGAAGTCTTCAAGAAGGCCGGGATCGACAAGGCCCCGACCACCCTCGAAGAATTCTATGCCGCCGGCGACAAGCTCAAGGCCGCCGGCTTCATCGCCCTGGCCCATGGCGGCCAGCCATGGCAGGACAGCACCGTGTTCGAAGACGTGGTGCTCTCGGTCATGGGCGCCGATGGCTACAAGAAAGCCCTGGTCGACCTGGACCAGAAGACCCTCGCCGGCCCGGAGATGACCAAGGCCTTCACCGAGCTGAAGAAAGTCACCGGCTACATGGACCCGAACCGCGCCGGGCGTGACTGGAACATCGCTGCCGCCGACGTCATCAATGGCAAGGCCGGCATGCAGATGATGGGCGACTGGGCCAAGAGCGAGTGGACCGCGGCGAAGAAAGTCGCCGGCAAGGACTACCAGTGCGTGGCCTTCCCGGGCACCGACAAAGCCTTCACCTACAACATCGACTCCCTGGCGGTGTTCAAGCTCAAGGCCGATCGCAAAGGCGATATCGCCGCGCAGCAGGACCTGGCCAAGGTGGCCCTGGGCAAGGACTTCCAGAAGGTCTTCAGCATCAACAAGGGTTCGATCCCGGTGCGCACCGACATGCTCAACGACATGGCCGCGCAAGGCTTCGACTCCTGCGCCCAGGCGGCGGCCAAGGACTTCCTGGCCGACGACAAGACCGGCGGCCTGCAACCGAGCATGGCGCACAACATGGCCACCTCCCTGGCCGTGCAGGGTGCGATCTTCGATGTGGTGACCAACTTCATGAACGACAAGGACGCGGACCCGGCCAAGGCCAGTGCGCAGCTGGCGTCGGCGGTCAAGGCCGCTCAGTAACTCCGAATGCCGCAGGCCTGCCTGCGGCGATTTATCTGACGGCTCTTTCCCCTGTAGGAGCGAGCTTGCTCGCGATGACTGCATGACATTCGACAGAGGTGTCGGCAGTCGGATCGCTATCGCGAGCAAGCTCGCTCCTACAGGGGGCGTGTCGGACCTCACTTCTTCAATTGGATTATCCCGATGAGCTCTGTGGCGGTTTTCAGCAAAGCCTCACCGTTCGACGCGCTGCAGCGCTGGCTCCCCAAGTTGGTCCTGGCGCCAAGCATGCTGATCGTCCTGGTCGGTTTTTACGGTTACATCATCTGGACATTCATTCTGTCCTTCACCAATTCCAGCTTCATGCCGAGCTACAAGTGGGTCGGCCTGCAGCAATACATGCGCCTGATGGACAACGACCGCTGGTGGGTGGCGAGCAAGAACCTGGCGCTGTTCGGCGGCATGTTCATCGGCATCAGCCTGGTGCTCGGCGTGTTCCTGGCGGTGCTGCTGGACCAGCGCATCCGCAGGGAAGGCTTTATCCGCACCGTCTACCTGTACCCGATGGCGCTGTCGATGATCGTCACCGGCACCGCCTGGAAATGGCTGCTCAACCCCGGCCTGGGCCTGGACAAGATGCTGCGTGACTGGGGCTGGGAAGGCTTTCGCCTGGACTGGCTGGTGGATCAGGACCGCGTGGTGTACTGCCTGGTGATCGCCGCCGTGTGGCAGGCCTCCGGCTTTGTCATGGCGATGTTCCTCGCCGGCTTGCGCGGCGTTGACCAGTCGATCATCCGCGCCGCCCAGGTCGATGGCGCGAGCCTGCCGACCATCTACCTGAAGATCGTTCTGCCGAGCCTGCGCCCAGTGTTCTTCAGCGCCTTCATGATCCTCGCGCACATCGCGATCAAGAGCTTCGACCTGGTGGCGGCAATGACCGCCGGCGGCCCTGGCTATTCGTCCGACCTGCCAGCGATGTTCATGTATTCCTTCACCTTCAGCCGTGGCCAGATGGGCATAGGTTCGGCCAGCGCCATGCTGATGCTGGGCGCGGTGCTGACCATCCTGGTGCCGTACCTGTACTCCGAACTGCGAGGCAAACGCCATGACTAACCAGCTCGGAAAACCTGCGCTGAACTTCAGCCGCATCGCCATCTACGCCACCCTGCTGCTGGCCGCGGCGGTGTACCTGGTGCCGCTGGTGGTGATGCTGCTCACCAGCTTCAAGACCCCGGAAGACATCCGCACCGGCAACCTGCTGAGCTGGCCGGCCGTGATCGACGGCATCGGCTGGATCAAGGCCTGGGGCACCGTGGGCGGCTACTTCTGGAACTCGGTGAAGATCACCGTGCCGGCGGTGATCATCTCGACCTTCGTCGGTGCCATGAACGGCTACGTGCTGTCGATGTGGCGCTTCCGTGGTTCGCAGCTGTTCTTCGGCCTGCTGCTGTTCGGCTGCTTCCTGCCGTTCCAGACCGTGCTGCTGCCGGCGTCCTTCACCCTCGGCAAGTTCGGCCTGGCCAACACCACCAGCGGCCTGGTGCTGGTGCACGTGGTCTACGGGCTGGCGTTCACCACGTTGTTCTTCCGCAACTACTACGTGAGCATTCCGGATGCCCTGGTCAAGGCCGCGCGCCTGGACGGCGCGGGCTTCTTCACCATCTTCGGCAAGATCCTGCTGCCGATGTCGGTGCCGATCGTCATGGTCTGCCTGATCTGGCAGTTCACCCAGATCTGGAACGATTTCCTGTTCGGCGTGGTGTTCGCCAGCGGCGATGCGCAACCGATCACCGTGGCCTTGAACAACCTGGTCAACACCAGCACCGGGACCAAGGAATACAACGTTGATATGGCGGCGGCGATGATCGCCGGGCTGCCGACACTGCTGGTCTACATATTCGCTGGCAAGTATTTCCTGCGTGGGCTGACGTCCGGCGCGGTCAAGGGGTAAAAGATGGCAACTCTCGAATTACGCAACGTCAACAAGACCTATGGCAGCGGCTTGCCGGACACCCTGAAGAACATCGAACTGAAGATCGATGACGGTGAGTTCCTGATTCTCGTGGGGCCCTCGGGCTGCGGTAAATCCACCCTGATGAACTGCATCGCCGGCCTGGAAAACATCAGCGGCGGGGCGATCCTGGTGGACGACGCCGACATCAGCGGCATGAGCCCGAAGGACCGTGACATCGCCATGGTGTTCCAGTCCTACGCGCTGTACCCGACCATGAGCGTGCGCGACAACATCGCCTTCGGCCTGAAGATCCGCAAGATGCCGGCCGCAGAGATCGACGAGGAAGTGGCGCGGGTGGCCAAGCTGCTGCAGATCGAACACCTGCTCAGCCGCAAGCCCGGCCAGCTGTCCGGCGGCCAGCAACAGCGCGTGGCCATGGGCCGGGCCCTGGCGCGGCGGCCGAAGATCTACCTGTTCGACGAACCGCTGTCCAACCTCGACGCCAAGCTGCGGGTCGAGATGCGCACCGAAATGAAACTGATGCACCAGCGCCTGAAAACCACCACGGTCTACGTCACCCACGACCAGATCGAAGCCATGACCCTGGGCGACAAGGTGGCGGTGATGAAGGACGGCATCATCCAGCAGTTCGGTACTCCGAAACAGATCTACAGCGACCCGGCCAACCTGTTCGTGGCCAGCTTCATCGGCTCGCCGCCGATGAACTTCATCCCCCTGCGCCTGCAGCGCAAGGACGGCCGTCTGCTGGCCCTGCTGGACAGCGGCCAGGCCCGTTGCGAGCTGCCTTTGGGCATGCAGGACGCCGGTCTGGAAGACCGGGAAGTGATCCTCGGCATCCGCCCGGAGCAGATCAGCCTGGCGAACGGCGAGGGCAACGGCCTGCCGACCCTGCGCGCCGAGGTCCAGGTCACCGAGCCGACCGGTCCCGACACCCTGGTGTTCGTCAACCTCAACGGCACCAAGGTCTGCTGCCGCCTGGCGCCGGATGTGGCGCCGCAGGTCGGCGAAACCCTGACCTTGCAATTCGATCCGGCCAAGGTTTTGCTGTTCGATGCCAAGAGTGGCGAGCGCCTGGGTGTTGCGGCCCCTGCGCAGGCCGAAGCCCACGCCAGCAACGTGGCGCAGTTCAAGGGGCGTTGAAGCCCGCGTTATTGGAGCAAGGACATACCGAATGCGCGGCGGATGGCCTGTCATCCGTCGCATCAGGTGTAAACCGCGTTAGAGAAAAACAGTTAATAACAATAAAGACGAGGATGTAGGGATGAAAAACAAGAGCACCAATGCACGCTTGATCTGCCAGTTGTCAGCGATTGCGGCAATGACCCTGGCCGGTAGCGCGCACGCTGACGAAGCGTTCAGCGCCGATTCGAAATGGATGACCGGTGACTGGGGGGGCGAGCGGACCAAACTGCTCGAGAAAGGGATCGACATCAAGGCCGATTACGTTGGCGAAATGGGCGCCAACCTGCACGGCGGCTACAACGACGACAAGACCGGGCGCTACAGCGACCAGTTCGGCCTGGGCGTGGCGTTGGACCTGGAAAAACTCTGGGGCTGGGACAACACCCAGGCGAAGATCCAGTTGACCAACCGTAACGGCCAGAACATCTCCAACGACCGTATCGGCGACCCGCGTGCCGGCACCCTGAGTTCCTCCCAGGAAGTCTACGGCCGTGGCCACATGGTGCGTCTGACCCAATTGTGGATCCAGCACCAGTTCCTCGACGGCAAGCTCGACGTCAAGGCCGGTTACTTCGGCGAAGGCGAAGACTTCAACACCTTCCCCTGCGACTTCCAGAACCTGGCGTTCTGCGGCTCCCAGGTGGGCAACTGGGCGACCAACATCTGGTACAACTGGCCGGTCAGCCAGGCGGCACTGCGGGTGAAGTACCACATCACCCCTGAGCTGTACGCGCAGATCGGCGCGTACAACCAGAACCCGTCGCAACTGGAGCACGGCAACGGCTTCAAGCTCAGCGGCAGCGGTACCAAGGGCACCGTCCTGCCGGTCGAGCTGGTCTGGTCGCCGAAGGTCAACAACCTGCCGGGCGAATACCGCGTCGGTTACTACAAGAGTACGGCCGATGCCAGCGACGTGCGCGAGGACGTCAATGGCCAGGACGCCGCGGTCACCCGCGACAGCTATCGCGTGCACAGCAGCAAGCACGGCTACTGGTTCGTCGGGCAGCAGCAACTCACCACCCACAACGGCGATGCGACCCGCGGTCTGAACATCGCGGCCAACGCCACGTTCCACGACAAGGACACCAACTTCATCGACAACTACCAGTCGCTGATGCTGGTGTACAAGGGCCCGTTCGACGCACGTCCGAAGGATGACGTCGGCATTGGTTTCGCCCGTATCCATGTCAACGACGACGTGAAGAAAAACGCCCAGTTGCTCAATGACACCAACGGCGTCAGCAACTACGACGATCCGCTGTTCTCGCCGATCCGCGAGACTGAGTACAACTACGAAATCAACTACGGCTTCCATGTCACCAACTGGCTGACCGTGCGTCCCAACCTGCAGTACATCACCCATCCAGGCGGTGTGGATGAAGTCGACAACGCCCTGGTGGCCGGCCTGAAAATTCAGTCGGTGTTCTAACGCTGTTGCGATAAGCTCCTCCTCTATGTGCGCATTTTTGCGGATGGCCCAGGCTATCCGCTTTTTTTTGCGGGACAATTCGCCCCCTGTAGCCGCTGCCGCAGGCTGCGATAAGGCCGCAGGCCTTCAGCGATCTTGAGGACGCTACGCGTTCCGGCCGATCGCAGCCTGCGGCAGCGGCTACAGGAGCTTGCGCAGCATGATGACTATCAGGACAGCAATGATCTTCAGGACCGTGGCCCATGCATGAGCATCCGCTACAACGCTTTTTCAAATCCTTGCGCGAGCGCCCGACCTTCGCCTGGGAGCGCTATCAGATGCGCGATGTGCTGGTGATCGACCATCCGCTGTGCCAGGCGGTGTTCAGTCGCCAGGGCGCGCAGCTCCTGCACTTTCAGCCGACCGGACAGAAGCCCTGGCTGTGGTGCGCGGCGAAGTGGCCGCAGGTCGGGGCGATCCGTGGCGGGGTGCCGGTGTGCTGGCCCTGGTACGGCCGTCACCCGAGCGAAAACGCCTGGCCGTCCCATGGCTGGGCCCGGCTGATCGACTGGAAGCTGCTCGACAGCCGCAGCGATGACGAGGGCGTGTACCTGCACTGGCAGTTGCAGCTGTGCGACTGGCAGGTCGACCTGCACGCGCACCTGGGCGAAAGCCTGGACCTGCGCCTGAGCACCGAGCACCAGGACAGCCTGCCGTGCCAGCTGAGCCAGGCTTTGCACGCCTACTGGCGTATTGGCGACGTCGGTGAGGTAGCGCTGTCTGGGCTCGACGGCGCCGAGGGTTACGACCAGTTGAGCCGCCAGGCGTGCCGGCAAACGGGCGAGCTGCGGGTCGATGGCGGCTGCCAGCGGGTGTTCCAGCACGAGGGCGAATTGCAGCTCAAGGACCACGCCTGGCAGCGCGAATTGCGCATCGACACCGGCGACACCGCCGACACTGTGGTCTGGCATCCGGGCAGCCGGCCGCTGCTGGGGGTGAGCTGGAACGAGGTGTCCGGGTTCGTCTGCGTCGAGGCCGCGGCGGGCGGTACCGACAGCCTGTGCCTGGCGCCGGGGGAGCGGGCGCATCTGAGCCTGCAGGCGCGGGCGGGGGCGTAGTGGCGGGTTGGCGGTGTGGCTGCTGCCGTCATCGCGGGCAAGCCTCGCTCCTACAGAACACATTGAGCTGTAGGGACGAGGCTTGCCCGCGATAAGGCCGGAGGGTCCGGCGCAGGGGGAGGGCGAGCCTCAGTTGTACTCGTCGCCCACCGGATAGCGGCTGGCGTTGAGGCTTTCCTTGATCTTGCGCAGGTGCGGCTGGAAGTCCACGCCGCGGCGCAGGGTCATGCCGGTGGCGAGGACGTCGAGCACGGTGAGCTGGATGATCCGCGAGGTCATCGGCATGTAGATGTCGGTGTCTTCCGGCAGCGGGATGTTCAGGCTCAGGGTACTGGCCTTGGCCAGCGGCGAGCCGGCGGCGGTCAGGCCGAGCACCGAGGCGCCGTTTTCCCGGGCGATGCGCGCCACTTCCACCAGCTCGCGGGTGCGCCCGGTGTAGGAGATGATCACGAACAGCTCGCCGGTGTGCGCCACCGAGGCGATCATCCGCTGCATCAGTACATCGGCATGGGCGGTCACCGCCAGGTTGAAGCGGAAGAACTTGTGCTGGGCATCGAGGGCCACCGGGGCCGAGGCGCCGAGGCCGAAGAAGTGGATCTGCCGGGCCTGGATCAGCAGGTCGACGGCGCGGCTGATCAGGTTCGGGTCCAGGGCCTGGCAGGCGCTGTCCAGGGAGGCGATGGCGCTGCCGAAGATCTTCTGGGTGTAGGCTTCGGGGTTGTCGTCGGCTTCCACCGCGCGGCTGACGTAGGCCGCGCCGCTGGCCAGGCTCTGGGCCAGTTGCAGCTTGAGTTCGGGGTAGCCGCTGACGCCGAAGGAGCGGCAGAAACGGTTGACCGTCGGCTCGCTGACCGAAGCGGCCTGGGCGAGGGCAGCAATACTGAAGCGGGTCGCCTGCTGTGGGTTGAGCAGGATGACTTCGGCGACTTTACGTTCCGCCTTGTTCAATTCTTCAAGGCGATTCTGGATCTGTTCCAGAAGATTTCGCACGCGGTCCATTAGGGTTTTCCTGGTTCGGCAATGCAAAGGAAGCCGGTCTTAACCGGTCTTTGGCGGTGGCCTATCCTACTGATGGCTCCGACGGACCACCACTTCGAATCTATATTTTGCTAAAATGTTGTGGTTATTACTACATTTTCCCTTGAGTGATGCCTTGAAAAAAGGTATTTGTAGCTTAACTTGATAAAAGAACAAACATCATGCCTTCGATAACGGTTGAACCGTGCACCTTTGCCTTGTTCGGCGCGCTGGGCGATCTGGCGCTTCGCAAATTATTTCCTGCCCTCTACCAACTCGATGGCGCCGGCCTGCTGCATGACGACACGCGCATTCTGGCCCTGGCCCGCGAGCCGGGCAGCGAACAGCAGCACCTGTCATTCATTGAAGCGCAATTGCGCAAGTATGTAGGTGCCAAGGAGATCGACGCGGCAGTGCTGGAGCGCTTCCTGGCGCGCCTGACCTACCTGCACGTGGACTTCCTCAAGGCCGAGGATTACCAGGCCCTGGCCGAGCTGGCCGGGCGCGAGCAACGCCTGATCGCCTATTTCGCCACACCGGCGGCGGTGTACGGGGCGATCTGCGAGAACCTGTCGAAGGCTGGCCTGGCGGAAAACACCCGCGTGGTGCTGGAAAAGCCCATCGGTTCGGACCTGGAGTCGTCGCGCAAGGTCAACGACGCGGTGGCGCAGTTCTTCCCGGAGAACCGCATCTATCGCATCGACCACTACCTGGGCAAAGAGACGGTGCAGAACCTGATCGCCCTGCGTTTCGCCAACAGCCTGTTCGAGACCCAGTGGAACCAGAACTACATCTCCCACGTGGAAATCACCGTGGCCGAGAAGGTCGGCATCGAAGGCCGCTGGGGCTATTTCGACAAGGCCGGCCAGCTGCGTGACATGATCCAGAACCACCTGCTGCAACTGCTCTGCCTGATCGCCATGGACCCGCCCGCCGACCTCTCGGCCGACAGCATCCGTGATGAGAAGGTCAAGGTGCTCAAGGCCCTGGCGCCGATCAGCCCGGAAGGCCTGACCACCCAGGTGGTGCGTGGCCAGTACATCGCCGGGCACAGCGAAGGCAAGGCCGTGCCGGGGTATCTGGAGGAAGAGAATTCCAACACCCAGAGCGACACTGAAACCTTCGTCGCCCTGCGGGCCGATATCCGCAACTGGCGCTGGGCCGGGGTGCCGTTCTACCTGCGTACCGGCAAGCGCATGCCGCAGAAGCTGTCGCAGATCGTCATTCACTTCAAGGAGCCGTCGCACTACATCTTCGCCCCTGAGCAGCGCCTGCAGATCAGCAACAAGCTGATCATCCGCCTGCAGCCGGACGAAGGTATCTCCCTGCGAGTGATGACCAAGGAACAAGGCCTGGACAAGGGCATGCAACTGCGCAGCGGCCCGTTGCAGCTGAATTTTTCCGATACCTATCGCAGCGCGCGGATTCCCGATGCCTACGAGCGGTTGTTGCTGGAAGTGATGCGCGGCAATCAGAACCTGTTTGTCCGCAAAGATGAAATCGAAGCCGCGTGGAAGTGGTGCGACCAGTTGATCGCCGGTTGGAAGAAATCCGGCGATGCGCCCAAGCCGTATGCGGCCGGGTCGTGGGGGCCGATGAGCTCCATCGCACTGATCACGCGGGACGGGAGGTCGTGGTATGGCGATATCTAAATTGAAACTGCCCGCGGGCGTGCACGCCCACGAGTTCCATAGCCCGGCGCTGTTGGCCGAAGGCCTGGCGCTGAAGGTGGCCGGGCAACTGAGCCAGGCGATCCAGGTGCGCGGCGAAGCCACGCTGGTGGTGTCCGGCGGGCGCAGCCCGGTGGCGTTTTTCCAGCACCTGGCCAAGCAGCACCTGGACTGGTCCAAGGTGTTGATCACCCTGGCGGACGAGCGCTGGGTACCGGTGGAGCACGCCGACAGCAACGCCGGCCTGCTCAAGCGCTACCTGCTCCAAGGGCCGGCTGCCAAGGCGAAGTTCCTCAGCCTGTACAACGCCGCGGCGAACCTCGAACAGGCCGCGGTACAGGCCGATCGTCTGCTGGCCGAGTTGTCGGCCATCGACGTGCTGATCCTGGGCATGGGCGACGACGGTCACACCGCCTCGCTGTTCCCCAACAGCCCGAACCTGACCGAAGCCCTGCGGGCCGACGGCCAGCGGCGCTGCTGGCCGATGCTGGCGCCGAGCGTGCCCCATCAGCGCCTGAGCATGAGCCGCACCTTGCTGGCCACGGCCACGTACAGCGTGCTGTCGATTTCCGGTCAATCCAAATTGACCACCCTGAGTGCCGCACTGGCCGGTGACGATGTCGCCGCGATGCCGATTCGTGCCTTCCTGCAACCTCCGTTAGAGATTTACTGGTGCCCATGAGCCAAGGATCAGCCGCTATGACAATCCCACAACCGACCGTTTCCATGGCGGACAAAGTTGCCCTGATCGACAGCCTCTGCGCCAAGGCGCGGATTCTGCCGGTGATCACCATCGCCCGAGAACAGGACGTGTTGCCCCTGGCCGACGCCCTGGCCGCCGGTGGCCTGACCGCGCTGGAAGTGACCCTGCGCTCGCAGTTCGGCCTCAAGGCTATCCAGATCCTGCGCGAGCAGCGTCCGGAGCTGGTGACCGGCGCCGGTACCGTGCTCGATCGCCAGATGCTGGCCGCCGCCGAAGCCGCCGGTTCGCAGTTCATCGTCACCCCGGGCATTACCCGCGACCTGCTGGAAGCCAGCGTCGCCAGCCCGATCCCGCTGTTGCCGGGGATCAGCAATGCCTCCGGGATCATGGAGGGTTACAGCCTGGGCTATCGCCGCTTCAAGCTGTTCCCGGCGGAAGTCAGTGGTGGTGTGGCCGCGATCAAGGCCCTGGGTGGCCCGTTCGGCGAAGTGAAATTCTGCCCGACCGGCGGTGTCGGCCCGGCCAATATCAAGAGCTACATGGCGTTGAAGAACGTGATGTGCGTCGGCGGTAGCTGGATGCTCGATCCCGAGTGGATCAAGAACGGCGACTGGGCGCGGATCCAGGAGTGCACGGCCGAGGCCCTGGCGCTGCTGGACTGACAGCTTTCCTGCTTTTTTCAAAGATTCGTTGGTGTGTTCTACGGCTTTACGGTGCGCTTGGTCGGTGCACCGTTTTTTTTTGCCCGGAGAAAAGCTGCCTGGCGACGCCGGGTCTTCTGTAGGAGCGCAGCTTGCTCGCGATGACGCCGGGGCGGACAACGCAATCTGAATGGTCGCTACAGGTTACTGGGCCGCCAGTTCGTTCAATGCCTCGACCAGCATCTGGATATCCGCGCTCGGCGTGGTAAAGCCCGGTGTCACCCGGATACAGGGCCCGCAACGCGAACCGCTGCGCGCCACGGTGAACAGGTTGTATTCCTGGAGCAGCCGCTCGGCCATCGCCTGCTGGTCCGGCTGGCGGGTGAAGCGAAACGAGGTGATGCCGCAATACAGCCGTGGATCGTCCGGGGTCATGACTTCAATGCCGGGCAGGTCGCGCACCTGGCTCACCCACAGGTCGCGCAGGTAATTCAGGCGTGCGCCCTTGAGGGCCGAGCCGCCCATGCCGCGGTGCTCCTCGAACACCCGGGGCAAGGTCAGCCAGGCCGGAATGTTCGGCGTGCCATAAGGCGCCCGTGAGCGGATATCGTCCAGGGCATAACGTTGCTCGCCCATGTCCGGATCGATATCGGCCAGGCGTTGCGGGTCGATATAGACAAAACCCAGGCTCAGCGGCGCGCCAATCCACTTCTGCAGGTTATAGCCGGCGAACGCCACGCCCAGTTCACTGAGCTGGAAATCGACCTGGGCCAGGGCGTGGGCGCCGTCGAGGATGACGTCGATTCCCCGTTCGCGGGCATCCAGGGCGATGGCCTGGACCGGCAGTACCAGCCCGGTGCGGTGGGTGACGTGGGTCAGGGCCATCAGCTTCAGCCGAGGGTAGCGCTCGAAGGCCTCGCGATAGCTGCCCAGCAGGCTGTCGAAACTCGCCGGATGAGCATGCTCGATCTCGATGACCTCGACCCCGCGATGGCGCGCCAGCCAGCGCATGGCACCCTTGACGCTGTCGTATTCCAGGTCGCTGATCAGCACCTGATCGCCCGGCTGCAGGCGGTTGTAGTTGCGAATCAGCGATTGCAGCGCCTCCGAAGCGCTGCGGGTGAGGGCGATGGCCTGGCGGTCGACGCCAACCAATTCGGCCAATTGCTGTCGAATCTGCAAATTGCCGATCTGTTCGAAATGCTGGCGCACATGCACCGAGTTGCTGCGGTTCACGAAGTCGATCTGACGCTGGTATTCCTCGACCACGGCGCGGCTCATGCGCCCGAAATAGCCGTTTTCCAGGTTGATCGGCCCGGGTTCGACGTCATATCGGCGGGCAATCGCCAGCCAGTAATCTTCGTCGCGGGCGAGTTGGGCATTACATGGCATGGCGGTCTTCTTAATGACGGGGTTTGGGTTTGCCGTGTTTGGCGCGCAGCGGGTCCAGTAGATCGGAAAGGCCGTTGTGATCGATTTCCTGCATCAATGCCAACAGGCCGCCCAGCTCGCCGTGGGGGAAACCTTCGCGGGCGAACCAGTTCAGGTAGGGGCCGGGCAGGTCGGCGAGGATGCGGCCCTTGTACTTGCCGTAGGGCATTTCGCGGGTGACCAGAAGTTCAAGTTTTTCGGGATTCATGGCGGCTGTCTGTAGAGGTGACGAACACCTTGGAAAATACAGGCATTCTGCATGCAGGCCAAATGACAGATCATGCAAATAACGCGGATACAGAAAGCGGCAAAAAACTTAAATATTTGAAAAATAATGTAAAAATATTCATTCCAGGGCTGGCATGCAGGGTGCAACACCTATGACAACTCCCTCAACCTGGAAGGAATGAAAAATGACTGACATCAACAAAGAAGCGATTTCGATCCTCAACGACCTGATCGAAACCAGTAAGGACGGTCAGGAGGGGTTCAAGACCTGCGCAGAAGACATCAAGCATCCTGAGCTCAAAGCGCTGTTCGTCAAGCGCTCCGCCGATTGCGCCACCGCCGCGGCCGAATTGCAGGCCAGCGTGCGTTCCATGGGCGGCGATCCGCAGACCTCCACCAGCGTCAGTGGCGACCTGCACCGTCGTTGGGTCGACCTCAAGTCCCTGGTGACCGGCAAGGACGAAGAAGCGGTGCTCAACGAGGCCGAGCGCGGTGAAGACCATGCGCTGAAAGCCTACAAGGATGCGCTGGAGAAAATCAGCAAACACAACCTGATCGGCATTCGTGACCTGGTGGAGCGTCAGTACCATGGCGTACAGCGCAACCACGATCAGGTCAAAGCCTTGCGCAACCAGGCCCGCGCCCGTTCATAACGGGTCAAACCTGTCAAAAACGCCAGCCTGCCTGGCGTTTTTTTGTGCCTTGAAATTAATGCTGGACGACTGATAGTTAGCTAGCTAATAATTTGCGGGCGTCATCTCTCGCTCCAGTGCATCTATCGTTGTTTTGTCCTTCCCAGGGTTCTTTCCGTGCGTATCACTTTGCAGGCGTTGTTCGCCCCCAATCTTGCGGCCGTGCAGTTCGCGATCAAGACCGTGTTCGGTGCCGGGCTGGCGTTGTGGCTGGCCATGCGTTGGGGCCTGCAGCAGCCGTCCTGGGCCCTGATGACGGCGATCATCGTCGCCCAGCCGCTGTCCGGGATGGTCCTGCAAAAGGGCATGGCACGGCTGGTGGGGACTTTGGTGGGAACCTGCATGTCGGTGCTGTTCATGGGGCTGTTCGCCCAGACACCGTGGCTGTTCCTGCTGGCCCTGGCGCTGTGGCTGGGGCTGTGCACCGCCAGTTCGACCCTGCTGCGCAGCGCCTGGTCCTATTCCTTCGTGCTGGCCGGCTACACCGTGGCGATCATCGCCTTGCCGGCGATCTCCCATCCGTTGTCGATCTTCGACCAGGCCGTGGCGCGCTGCACGGAAATTTCCCTGGGCATTATCTGCGCCACCGCCAGCAGTGCCTTGCTCTGGCCGATGCGGGTCGAGCGGCAGTTGACCGCCCAGGCGCGCAGCGCCTGGCAAAGCGGGATGCAGGCGGCGCGGGCGACCCTGGCCGGCGATGCCCTGGCGCGCAAGGGCCTGCTGGAAATCCTCGGGCGCATCGTCGCCGTGGACTCCCAGCGCGAACATGCCTGGTTCGAAGGTCCGTCGGGGCGGCAGCGGGCGCGGGCGATCAGCGGCCTGAGCCAGAAGCTGCTGATGCTGCTGCGGATCTCCCGTTCGGTACGCCGGCAATGGAAGCAATTGGACCAGGCCGAGGCGCAGCAACTGGCGCCGTGGATGGAGCAAGTGCAGCAAGCCCTGGCGGCCATGGACAAACCGACCTTGCAGGCGTTGCGACCGCAGTTGCTGGACGCTTCCCATGACTCGGCGATCAGCTCGGCGCAAAGCTATTGCCTGGCCCGTTTCACCCTGTTGCTGGATACAGCCCTGGCCGCCGGCGAGGCGCTGCGGGCGGTGGAGGAGGGCAAGGCGCCGGTGGAGCAGCCCGCCACCCTGAGCCCCCATCGCGATCTATCGCTGGCGCTGCTGTTTGGCGCGCGCAGCGCCCTGGCTTTCCTCACCGTGGCCTGCTTCTGGCTGGCCACGGCCTGGCCGGCGGCCTCCGGGGCGATGCTGCTGACCTGCGTGGTGTGCGGCCTGTTCGCCAGTCGCGAAAACGGCGCGCAGATCGGTATGAGTTTCATGCGCGGCATCTTCCTGGCGATTCCGGCGGCCTTCATGGTCGGGCAGATCCTGCTGCCGCAGTGGAGCAGTTTCGCCCTGCTGGCGATGGCCATGGGCGTGCCGTTGTTTTTCGGCGCGCTGGGCATGGCCAAACCGCAGATCGGCGCCACGGCCACCTCGTTCTGCCTGCACTTCGTGGTGCTGATTTCACCGCAGAACCAGATGACGTTCGACGTGGCGAATTTCTTCAACAGCGCCCAGGCGATGGTGCTCGGCGTAGGCGCCGCGGTGTTGGCGTTTCACCTGCTGATCCTGCGCGACCCAGCCTGGCATGGGCGGCGCCTGCTGGCGGCGACGCTGCAGGATCTGGTGCGCTTGACCCGGCGCAATCTGCGCGGCGCGGAAAGCTGGTTCGGCGGGCGCATGGCCGATCGCCTGCTGCAACTGGCGCGGCATTACCCGGAATTGCCGGAACAGGCGCGCAGCCGCTGGGACGATGGCCTGCTGGGCCTGGATATCGGCGATGAACTGATGCATTTGCGGTTGAGCCTGGCGGTAGCCCAGGTGCCCGCGGATGCTTCGCAGCGAAGTTATTTCGAGCATCTGGAACAGGTGCTGGAACAAGGGCCGGCCGCCGGTCGCGGTGATGCGCTGGCCGACGCCAGCACGGTCTTGCTCGAGGCCCTGGGCAGCCAACCGCCGAGCGATGCGTTGAAGCTGGCCCAGGGCGCGGTGGTGCAGTTGCAGAAGAGCTGGCGCACCTGGTGCCGGCAGCAGGAGGAAAACCATGGGGCTGCGTGAGTGGTCGCTGGGCGGAGTGTTGCTCAGCCCGTTTCTGATTTATGTGGTGCTGGCGCTGGTGCTGACCGGGGTGTTGCGCATGCTGTTGCGCGCAACGCCACTGGGGCGCTGGATCTGGCACGAAGCACTGTTCGATGTGGCCTTGTACGTCTGCGTCCTGACGTTGGTCACTGTCGTACTCGGACCTTTATAAGGAGTTGTTCATGCGTGCCTCCGTGCGTATCGCTTTTACTTTGTGCCTGGTGGCTGCGGCGCTGTTTGCCGGCTTTCATCTGTGGCAGTACTACATGCTCACGCCCTGGACCCGGGATGCGCGGATTCGCGCCGACGTGGTGATAGTCGCCCCCGATGTGTCGGGCTGGGTGCGTGAACTCAAGGCCTATGACAACCAGGCGGTGAAGGCCGGCGACCTGTTGCTGAGCATCGACCGCGATCGCTTCGAGGCGGCGCTGGAAAAGGCCCAGGCGGTGGTGCAGACCCGCCAGCAGCAACTCAGCCTGAAAGAGCATGAAGCCAGCCGCCGGGCCAGCTTAGGCCCGCAGGCGATCAGCGCCGAGCTGCGGGAAAACGCGCAGATCAATGCCGGGGTGGCCCGTGGCGAGCTGCGCCAGGCCCAGGCCGACGCCAAGGTCGCCGAACTCAACCTGGCGCGCAGCCAGGTCCGCGCACCGCGCAGCGGGCACATCACCAACCTGCGCCTGGCCGAAGGCAACTATGTGAACGCCGGGCAATCGGTGATGGCCCTGATCGACGATTCGACTTTCTATGTGCAGGCCTATTTCGAGGAAACCAAACTGCCGCGGATCAAGGTCGGCGACCCGGTCAAGGTGTGGCTGATGAGTGCTGGAGAAGCCTTGCAGGGGCATGTGGAAAGCATCAGCCGCGGCATCACCGACCGCAACGCCACGCCGGACGGGCAACTGCTGGCGGAGGTGGAACCGACCTTCAACTGGGTGCGCCTGGCGCAGCGGATTCCGGTGCGCATCAGGCTCGACAAGGTGCCCGAAGGCGTCAACCTGAGCGCCGGGATGACAGCGAGCGTGCAGGTGGAGGAGGGGGGGCGCTAATCCCGCCTGTAGCCGCTGCCGAGCCTGCGAGGCTGCGCCAGCGGCTACAGGGCGGTTCAGCCGATATTGATGGCCGGCAAGGTCGGCAGGGTGACGGTCTGCTGTTTGCGTGGGGCGAGGATTTCGGCTTCGCCGTCCACCACCAGCTCATCGCGCTGGTTGAACACGCGGGTGGCGATACGCACGCGGAACTTCGGCAGTTTTTCGAGGATTTCCAGGCGCACGGTCAGGGTGTCGCCGATCTTCACTGGCTTCTGGAAGCTCATCTGCTGGCCGATATAGATGGTGCCCGGCCCAGGCAGCTCGCAGGCCACCGCGGCGCTGATCAGCGCACCGCTGAACATGCCATGGGCGATACGCTCCTTGAACATGCTGGCGGCGGCGAACTCGGCGTCCAGGTGCACCGGGTTGTGGTCGCCGGACATGGCGGCGAACAGCTGGATGTCACGCTCTTCCACATGCTTGCTGTAGCTGGCGGTCTGGCCGACTTCGAGGGCTTCGTACGGGGTGTTGGTAACCTGGGTCATCTCTCTCAAGTCCTGTGCTGAGCGTTGATTGGTATATCGATTTGAAACAGGGTCATTCAGTCTTCGGCGGTCGGCGATGCCGCAGGGCCTGGTCGAGCCAGGCCAGTACATCGGCAGTCACTTCGTCGCGGTTGCTTTCATTGAACAATTCGTGCCGTGCCTGCGGGTAGATAGTGAGCTGCAGGCACTGGCTGCCGGCCTCGCGCAGAGCACCGGCCAGATCCTTGAGACGTATGCCATTGCTCACCGGATCACATTCTCCGCCGATCACCAGCAATGGCAGGCCCGGATCGATTTGGGCCAGGTTGGAGGCCTTGCTGATTTGCTGCAGGCCGCCCAGCAGGTCGATCCACAGCTGGTTGCTGCAGCGAAAGCCGCAGAGCGGGTCGTGGGCGTATTTGTCGACTTCGTCGGGGTCGCGGCTGAGCCAGTCGAAGGCGGTGCGGTTGGGCTTGAAGGCCTTGTTGAACGAGCCGAAGGACAGCCATTCGATCAACGCGCTGCGTCCCAGGGGCCCCTGGCGCCAGCGTTCGAAGCGGGCGATCTGGCGGGCGGCGCGGTACAGCGCCACCGGCTGGAAATTCGAGCCGCTGAGGATCGCCCCGTCGAGGCTGGCGCTGTGGTGCAGCAGGTAAGCCTGGGCGATGTAGCTGCCCATGCTGTGGCCCAGCAGCACGATCGGGATTCCCGGGTGCTGCTGGCCGATGTGCTGGTTGAGGCTGGCCAGGTCGCCGACCACCTTGCACCAGCCGTCATCGTCGGCCAAGTGCCCGAGTACCCCGTGCTCGGCGGTCTTGCCGTGGCCGCGCAGGTCCAGCGCATAGACCCCGTAGCCTTCATTGCACAGCGCCTGTGCCAGCCTGGCGTAGCGCCCGCTGTGTTCGGCCATGCCGTGGGCCAGCAGGATCACGGCCTTGAGCGGGGCCGCCGGGAGCCACTGGTTGACGTAGAGCTGGCTGTGGTCGCTCGCGGTCAGCCAGAAAGAGTGGTGGATCATGGCGATTCCTTTGCACGGGGTCTTTGCACGGGGTCGTTGCATTGTATAGCTCATCGTCGCGGCCCCGTCCGATCCGCGCGCGCCATGGCGGCAAGATTCACGTTATCAATGACGCACCCGGCCTTATTTGCCCTATCCCTCATAGCTGCTAACGTCCGCAGAGCCCCGCCTTTCGTAGCGTCAGAGAAGCGGCCCGGACAACTCAGGTAACGAGGACAAGAACAATGCAGCCTGATTTCTGGAATGACAAACGCCCGGCCGGAGTGCCCACCGACATCGATCTGGGGGCCTACAAGTCGGTGATCGAGGTGTTCGAGCGTTCCTGCAAGAAATTCGCCGACCGCCCGGCCTTCAGCAACATGGGCGTGACCATGACCTACGCCGAGCTGGAGCGCTACAGCGCGGCCTTTGCCGGTTATCTGCAGAGCAGCACCGACCTGGTGCCGGGCGATCGTATCGCGGTGCAGATGCCCAATGTCCTGCATTACCCGATTGCCGTGTTCGGCGCCTTGCGCGCCGGGCTGATCGTGGTCAACACCAATCCGCTGTACACCACCCGGGAAATGCGCCACCAGTTCAAGGATTCCGGAGCGCGAGCCCTGGTGTACATGAACCTGTTCGGGCAGAAGGTCGAGCAAGTGCTGCCCGAGACCGATATCCAGTTCCTGATCGAGGCGAAGATGGGCGACCTGATGCCGTCCGCCAAGGGCTGGCTGGTCAATACCCTGGTCGACAAGGTCAAGAAGATGGTGCCGGCCTATCGCTTGCCCCAGGCCGTTTCCTTCAAGAGCGCGCTGCGCCTGGGCCGTGGCCAGCCGATCAAGCCTTTGAACGCCCGCCTGGACGACGTCGCCGTGCTGCAATACACCGGCGGCACCACCGGGCTGGCCAAGGGTGCGATGCTGACCCACGGCAATCTGGTGGCCAACATGCAGCAGGTCCGTGCCTGCCTCGAGCAACTGGGCCCGGATGGCCATCCGCTGCTGCACGAAGGCCAGGAGGTGATGATCGCGCCGTTGCCGCTGTACCACATCTATGCCTTCACCGCGAACTGCATGTGCATGATGGTCACCGGCAACCACAACGTGCTGATCACCAACCCGCGGGACATCGGCGGTTTCATCAAGGAGCTGAAGCAGTGGCGCTTCTCGGCGCTGCTGGGGCTGAACACGCTGTTCACCGCGCTGATGGATCATCCCGAGTTCAAGACCCTCGACTTCTCCAATCTCAAGTTCACCAACTCCGGGGGCACGGCGCTGGTCAAGGCCACCGCCGAGCGCTGGACGCAGGTGACCGGTTGCCGCATCACCGAAGGCTACGGCCTGACCGAAACCTCGCCCGTGGCCTGCACCAACCCTTACGGCGACCAGTCGCGCCTGGGCTCGGTGGGCTTGCCGGTGCCGGGCACGACCCTCAAGGTCATCGACGATGAGGGCGTCGAGCAGCCGCTGGGCGAGCGCGGCGAACTGTGCATCAAGGGGCCGCAGATCATGAAAGGCTACTGGCAGAAGCCGGAGGCCACCGAGGAGGTGCTGGATGCCGAGGGCTGGTTCAAGTCCGGCGATATCGCGGTGATCGATCCGGATGGCTTCGTGCGCATCGTCGATCGCAAGAAGGACATGATCATCGTCTCGGGTTTCAACGTGTACCCCAATGAAATCGAGGACGTGGTGATGGCCCACCCGAAAGTCGCCAACTGCGCGGTGATCGGCGTGCCGGACGAGCGTTCGGGGGAGGCGGTGAAGCTGTTCGTGGTGGCCCGCGAATCAGGGGTCAGCCTCGAAGAGCTGAAGGCCTACTGCAAGGAAAACTTCACTGGCTACAAGGTGCCGAAACACATCGTGTTGCGTGAGTCGTTACCGATGACACCGGTAGGCAAGATCCTGCGCCGGGAGTTGCGCGACATCGCTTGATGTTTCACCGCATGTAACAGTCCCGCGCTATAGCGCGGCTATCGCGAGCAAGCTCGCTCCTACAGGGAACCGTACATTTTCTGTAGGAGCGAGCTTGCTCGCGATGCTTTTGAAGAGACGAAAAGCCCATTCCAGAGCCTTGCATGGCCAGATAGAATTTTTACTCTAAAAGTGACCATTAAATATTCTTGAGTCACCAAAGTGACTGTTTAGGCCGATTTTGGCTCTAGGCGGCCTTTGGCAAAGCTGCTACTCTCGGCGCGCTTTGTGACTTCTCGGCCTATGTAGACAGCCAGACTCACCAACAATAGACATCAATAAAAAACACACACAAATAATAATCGCATCAAATGCGCTGACGAATTCGCGTTGCTGAGGAGTGGGCTTCCATGATCCAAGACTTTTGGAAGGATAAGTACCCAGCTGGGATTGCTGCCGATATCAATCCAGACGAGTATCCGAATATTCAGGCGGTGTTGAAGCAGTCCTGCCAACGTTTTGCCAACAAACCGGCCTTTAGCAACCTCGGCAAGACACTCACCTACGGTGAGCTGTACGAACTGTCCGGTGCTTTTGCCGCGTACCTGCAACAGCATACCGATTTGCAACCCGGCGATCGAATCGCCGTGCAATTGCCCAACGTCCTGCAGTACCCGGTCGCGGTATTCGGCGCCATCCGCGCCGGCCTGATCGTGGTCAACACCAACCCGCTGTACACCGCGCGGGAAATGGAACACCAGTTCAACGACTCCGGCGCCAAGGCCCTGGTCTGCCTGGCCAACATGGCGCACCTGGCCGAAGCCGTGGTGCCCAAGACCGGCGTCAAGCATGTGATCGTCACTGAAGTGGCGGACCTGCTGCCACCGCTCAAGCGCCTGCTGATCAACAGCGTCATCAAGTACGTGAAGAAGATGGTGCCGGCCTATCACCTGCCCAAGGCCGTCAAGTTCAACGACGTGCTGAGCCAGGGCCACGGCCAGCCGGTCAAGGACGCCAACCCGGCCAGCAGCGATGTCGCCGTGCTGCAATACACCGGCGGCACCACCGGCGTGGCCAAGGGCGCGATGCTGACCCACCGCAACCTGGTGTCGAACATGCTGCAGTGCAAGGCGCTGATGGGCTCCAACCTCAATGAGGGTTGCGAGATCCTGATCACCCCGCTGCCGCTGTACCACATCTATGCCTTCACCTTTCATTGCATGGCGATGATGCTGATCGGCAACCACAACATCCTGATCAGCAACCCGCGCGACCTGCCGGCGATGGTCAAGGAACTGTCGAAGTGGAAGTTCAGCGGTTTTGTCGGCCTCAACACCCTGTTCGTCGCCCTGTGCAACAACGAAGCCTTCCGCAAGCTGGATTTCTCGGCGCTGAAAGTCACCCTGTCCGGCGGCATGGCGCTGCAACTGGCGGCGGCCGAGCGTTGGAAAGACGTGACCGGTTGCCCGATCTGCGAAGGTTACGGCATGACCGAAACCAGCCCGGTGGCCACCGTCAACCCGATCCAGAACATCCAGATCGGCACCATCGGCATCCCGGTGCCGTCGACCCTGTGCCGGATCATCGACGACGCTGGCACCGAGCTGCCCCTGGGCGAAATCGGCGAGCTGTGCGTCAAGGGCCCGCAGGTCATGAAGGGCTACTGGCAGCGCCAGGACGCCACCGATGAGGTGATGAGCGACGGCTGGCTGAAGACCGGTGATATCGCGCTGATCCAGCCTGATGGCTACATCCGCATTGTCGATCGCAAGAAAGACATGATCCTGGTCTCCGGTTTCAACGTTTATCCGAACGAGCTGGAAGATGTGCTGGCGGGCCTGCCGGGCGTGTTGCAGTGCGCGGCGATCGGCGTGCCGGACGAGAAGTCGGGCGAGTCGATCAAGATCTTCATCGTCGCCAAGCCGGGCGTGACCCTGACCAAGGAGCAAGTGATGGAGCACATGCGCGCCAACGTCACCGGCTACAAGGTGCCCAAGGCCGTCGAGTTCCGCGATGCGCTGCCGACCACCAACGTCGGCAAGATCCTGCGTCGCGAATTGCGCGACGAAGAGCTGAAGAAGCTGGGCGTGAAGAAGTAACACGCCAGGCAAACAAAAAGCCCCGCATCCGCGGGGCTTTTTATTGGGCGCTATCGCCTCAATTCCCTGTAGGAGCGAGCTTGCTCGCGATTGCGTTCTTCCAGTCGCCATCTCAATGGCTGACAGACCGTAATCGCGAGCAAGCTCGCTCCTACAAGGGCCTGTTTACTGCTGGAACTGCGCGAAGTTCACGCCGGTGCCGGCGGGGCGTACGTCCTTGAGGAACGAGTCCTTGTCGGCGCTCAGTTCCAGGCTCAGGGCCGCCTTGCGCTTGCCGGCGTTGCGTACCACCAGGCCTTCGAGCTTCTCCCGCAGGAACAGGGTCGGCACTTTCAGGTGCAGCAACTGGTCGGTGCTTGGGGTGTACAGCAGCAGGTGGACCCATTCGTACTGCCCGATGGCCAGGCGGCCGACCGGCAGATCGAACCACCAGATATTGCGGCTGCGGCTCAGTTCCGCGAAGTGGCAGTTGTTGACGCCCAGCACCGCACCGCCCAGTTCCTGGTTCCGGCGGGCGATGGCCAGCTTTTTATCGAGTTTCATAACATTCCTACGGGATTGGATCTTCAGCGCAGTGCCTGAATACGTTGCGCATTCTCGTGGGTTGGTCGCCAAACATAAAGCGCAACCTGCGTGCGGCGGGCAAATAAGGCGATGAAATGCCCCGCTGAAAATAATTGAAACTCCGCGCAAGGGCCTTGGGTCAACCTCAGGGCAGGACCCCAAACCCTCGATTGTTCTACGGATCTATGGATCTACGGAGAAACACCATGGGCAGCACAGTGGACAAGGCAAAAGGCCTGGCCAACGAGGCCGTTGGTCATATCAAGCAAGGTGTCGGCAAAGCGACTGATAACGATCGGTTGGAAACCGAAGGCAAGATTCAGGAAAAGAAAGGCGAAGCGCAGCAAGCCCTCGGCAAGGCCAAGGATGCGTTGAAAAAGACCATCGACAAGGCCTGATTCACTGGCTCGCACTGCGACACGACGGCCATCCGCGGATGGCCGTTTTTACATCGGCCATGGCACCAAAACAGGACGAAACGGTTCAAAATCGCCAAACTAGGCTAGTTTGTTGTACAAAACGGCCCCTGAGTCGCCACCGACCCTGAATTCTTGCGGCGAAAGGAGACGCTATGTTCTTGCCGAATTTGAAAGGCCTGCCCCTGCATCGTGTGCTGGTGCGCACGGTCACTGAGTTCATCGACGATGAAATGTCGACCTACGCCTCGGCACTGGCCTATCAGATGCTGTTTTCGTTGTTCCCCTTCATCCTGTTCCTGATCGCCTTGATCGGTTTCCTGCACCTGCCGGACTTCTTCTCCTGGTTGCGCCTGCAATCGGAACTGGTGTTGCCGCCCCAGGCGCTGGAGCAGGTCAACCCGGTGATCGACCAGTTGCAGCAATCCAAGGGCGGCCTGCTGTCGGTGGGTATCGTGATTGCCCTGTATACCGCCTCGGCCGGCGTGCGGCTGATGATGAGCGCGATGAACGCCGCTTATGACGTGGTGGAAAAACGCCCGTTGTGGAAACGTTTTCCGCTGTCGATTTTCTACACCATTGGCATCGCCGGCATGCTCCTGGCGGCCGCGGCCTTGATGGTGCTCGGGCCGCAGGTGATGGGCTGGATCGCCGCGCAGGTTGGCCTGGAAGACTTTATCGTCACGGTCTGGACCATCCTGCGCTGGCCGGTGATCGTGATCCTGATGATGGTTGCCGTGGCACTGATCTACTACGTGATGCCCGACGTGAAGCAGGAGTTCCGCTTCATCACCCCGGGCTCGGTGCTGGCGGTGGTGGTGTGGATCATCGCCTCGTTGGGCTTCGCCTTCTACGTGAAGACCTTTGCCAACTACAACGCCATGTATGGCAGTATCGGAGCGATCATCGTCCTGCTGCTGTACTTCTATATTTCCTCGGCGGTGCTGTTGCTGGGGGCCGAGATGAATGCGGCGATCGAGCACATGTCGTCCGACGGCAAGAACCCTGGAGAAAGGGTGCCCGGCGAGCACGACGAACCCAAACAACACGTATCGGGACTGGGCCGGGACCACTCGCTCAAGCCGACCACTGACGAAGTCTGATCATGATCCGTGAAATCCTCAAAATGGGCGACGAGCGCCTGCTGCGCATCGCGCCACCGGTGCCGCCCGAGATGTTCGACAGCCCCGAGCTGTGGCAACTGATCGACGACATGTTCCAGACCATGGAAAGCGTCGGCGGGGTCGGCCTGGCCGCGCCGCAGATCGGCGTCGACCTGCAACTGGTGATCTTCGGTTTCGAGCACAGCGAGCGTTACCCGCAAGCCGAGGCCGTGCCGCAGACCATCCTGATCAATCCGCTGATCACGCCCCTGAGCCCGGTGCTGGAAGAAGGCTGGGAAGGCTGCCTGTCGGTGCCGGGGCTGCGCGGCGCGGTCGAGCGTTATCAGCACATTCGCTACGAAGGCGTCGATCCCAGGGGCGAACCAATCGTGCGCCTGGCCTCGGGTTTCCATGCGCGGGTGGTGCAGCATGAATGCGATCACCTGATCGGCCGCCTGTACCCGTCGCGGATCCGCGACTTCAGCAAATTCGGTTTTACCGAGGTGATGTTCCCCGACCTCGATCCCCACGCCGACGATTGAAACAGACAGCCAGAAGCGTCGGTTTCATGGACCAGCTGGAGGCCGGTTTGCCGCCGAGGCTGGCACGCGCTCCAGGGCCCGCGATCACACCCTGTCGCGGGTCGAGCTGACCAAAGGATCGATGCCCATGGCGATCAGGCTCTTGCTCCTGCGATAACGCTCCAGGCGATCCGCCAGGGCCTGGGGCAGGGCGGGGGCGGGGGCAAAGCCCATGCGTTCGTACAGGGCTTGCAGGTCCGGATGACAAAACAGCCACAGCGGCCCCGGCAGCTGCGCGCGTGCCCGTTCGACCAGCATCGCGGCAATGCCCTGGCCGCGATGGGCCGGGTCGACGAACAGCCCGGTCAGCCAGTGGCCCTGGGCGATGGGCGTGAGGTTCAGCCCGGCAATGATCGCTCCCCGTTTCGCCACCCATGATTGCCCTTCCCCGGCTGCGCGCATTGGCGAGTTGTGGGCGCGATAGAACTTGTTCAGCAGCGGTCGCAGGGTGTCGGCAAGCAGCAGGTATTGGGTGTCGGGCATGGGTTTTCGCAGGGTGGGCCGGGGCGGTGATTATAAAAGTACGAAGTGCGCGGGATAGGTGTATACCAGATGAACGATCCCCTGCGAGTGGAGTGTGCATCATGTCCAAAGGTATGAATGCCAAAAAGACGGCGAAGAAAAAACCCAGCCGGACCGCCGATGAAAAGCGCGCGGACAAGAAAGCCAAGAAGATCGAGCACAATATTTTCGGTCATTGATCCCCTGCGAAGCCCGCCCCGCGGGCTTCCTTGTTTTTGCTTCTAAGTAAATAACCCATCGATCTGCAAGTTTTCCCCTTCTCGTTGCACAGAACAGCAAGACGCCGAAGGTTCGCCCCTCGGCCAGCCCCTGTCCTGAGTAGCGCCATGGCCCATTACTTTGATCCGCTGCACCGCGAACAAATCGACACCCTGCGCCAGAGCTTCAGCGCTCGCACCGAATGGCCCACCTGGCTGTTGCTGGTCGGCACCAGCGCCAGCTGGTTCGCCGTGCTGCTGGCCAGCCCGCTGATGGGGCTGTGGCCCAGTACCTTGTTGCTGATTCCGATCCTGGTGCTGTGGCTGTCGGTGCAGCATGAGCTGCTGCACGGCCATCCCACGCGCTGGCTGTGGCTGAACAAGCTGCTGGGTTATGCGCCGTTTGCCGTCTGGTACCCCTATACCCTGTACCGCGACAGCCATCTGCAGCATCACCGTGACGAAGACCTGACCCTGCCCGGTCGCGACCCGGAGAGCCGTTACCTGAGCCAGCGGCAATGGCACAGCCGTTCGCCGTTCGAGCAGGGCCTGCACTGGTTGAACAAGACGCTGCTGGGGCGGCTGCTGCTCGGCGCGCCCCTGGCCTTGCTGGCGCTGGCGCGGGAGGAAGGGGCGCGCCTGCGCCAGGGGCAACGCCAGGCCTGGCTGATGTGGCTGACCCATGGTGCGCTGACCCTGCTGATGCTGGCCTTTATTGCCCGCTACAGTGTGTTGCCGGTCTGGCATTACCTGCTGCTGGTGAGCGTGCCGGCGCTGTCGGTGGCGATGGTCCGCTCCTACTACGAACACCGCCCCCATGCCCGGGTGGAGCAGCGCACGGTGCTCAACGAAGCGGCGTGGCCCTGGAGCTGGCTGTTCCTGCACCTCAACCTGCACCTGGTGCACCATGATTTGCCCGGGCTGCCGTGGTATTGCCTGCCACGGGCCTATCGGCAGCGCCGCGAACAATGGCAGGCGCGCAGCGGCGGCTTTGTGGTGCAGGGGTATGGCGAGCTGTTGCGGCGCCATGCCCTCAAGCCGATCGATAGCCCGGAACATCCCTTCGCCCTGTAGTCGTGCCCGAAGAGCCTGAACCATGACCGCTTGTTATGCCGAACTGCTGATGTACGTCGCCCCCGAGCCGGTGCGCCAGGCCAATGAGCAGTGGCTGGCGGCGATCCTGCAGCGCCTCGAAGGTGACCGGCTCGATGCCCGGGAGCTGGACCTGATGCAGCTGTGGCTGTCGCCGCGCCTGCTGCTGACCCAGACCTGCGGTTACCCGCTGATGACCGCCCTGCGCGGCCAGGTCCGGGTCATCGGCCGGCCGCGTTACGAACTGCCGGACAGCACCGCCGGCAATCATTGCAGCCTGCTGCTCGGTCGCGACGACGACCTGCGCCGGACCTTGCAGGCTCTGCGAGGCAGTCGCGGGGTGATCAACGGCGAAGACTCCAACAGCGGCATGAACCTGCTGCGCCAGCGCCTCGCGCCGCTGCAGCGCGACGGCCGGTTTTTCGCCAGTGTCGGCATCAGCGGCAGCCACCGGGAAAGCCTGCGCTGGCTGCGCGAAGGATGGGCCGACCTGGCCGCCATCGACAGCGTGACCTTCGCCTACCTGGTGCGTTATGCCGAGGAGGAGGTGGCCGGCCTGCGGGTGATCGCCCGCAGCGCCTTCAGCCCGACCCTGCCCTATATCGGGGTGGCCGGCCTTGGCGAGGAACAGGCCGAAGGCATTCGCGCGGCGATGAACCAGGCGCTGGTGGCACTGCCCGCGGTGGCCGAAACCTTGGGGCTGCGCGAGGTGCTGCCGGCCACCGAGGCGGACTACCAGATCCTGCTCGACTATCAGCGCGAAGCTGAAGAACTGGGTTACGCGCGGCTACGTTGATGCGTCCCAGGAGGGCGGCTTGGCCGGTAAAAAGGCATCAGGCGCGGCCTTTCTTTTAATTCCATAAAATTCTATAAAAATGAAATTTAAATATTATTAAAGAATAAGCCTTCCTTGTTAGGATCGCCGCACCGGAACACCGGACATACCGCGCAACCTTCTTCATTGGAGCCACTATGTCCGGCGCCGACACCACTCACAGCGACTATGTGGGCGGCCTGTTCCGCAGTCATTACGACTGGCTGTGCAGCCGCCTGCGTTACCACCTGCACCACTCCCTGGATGCCAGCGCCGAAGACATTGCCGCCGATACCTTCGTCCAGCTGTTGAGCAGGCCCGAAGTACTGCCGATCCGTCAGCCACGGGCCCTGCTGACCACCATTTCGCAGCGCCTGGTGTACCAGCTGTGGCGCCGCCGCGACCTGGAGCGGGCCTACCTCGATGCCTTGCAGCATGACGAGGAAACCGTGCAGCCCTCGCCCCAGGACCTGGCGCAGATGCTTGAGGCGCTAGAAGCCATCGACCGCCTGCTCGACGGCCTGCCGGCCAAGGTCAGGGCGACCTTCCTGCTGTCCCAGGTCAACGGCCTGACCTACCCGCAGATCGCCGAGCAACTGGGCATTTCGCAACGTTCGGTCAGCGACTACATGACCCGGGCCGCCCAGCGCTGTCTGCGCCTGAGCCTGGAATGACATGAGCCGCGAACCGAGTCGGGAACAGCTGATCGACGATGCCACCCGCTGGTGGGTGCTGATGAATTCGGGGCAGGCCAGCGAGGCCGAGCGTCGTGCCTACCAGCGCTGGCGCGACGCGGACCCGCGGCACGAGCAGCTGTGTCGCCAGCTGGAAACCCGCCTTGGGGTGTTCCAGGTGCCGATTGCCCAGGGCGTCGATGGCGAGCTGTTGCAGCGGGCGCTGAACGTGCCGAGCAGTCGGCGCAAGGTGCTGCAGCGGGCCTTGCTCGGCGCCGGGGTGGTCCTGGGCGCCGGTGCGCTGGTCAGCCAGCGTGGCCTGCCTTTGGCCGAGCTGACCGCGGACCTGCACACCGGCACCGGCCAGCGCCAGTCGCTGACCCTGCCGGACGGCAGCGAGTTGCGCCTGAATGCCCGGAGCGCGGCGAACATCGATTTCGATCGCCAGCGTCGGGTAGTGCATTTGCTGGACGGCGAAGTGCTGCTGAACCTGGCCAGCGATCCGGCCCGACCGTTTTTCATCCACACCGCGCAGGCGCGGATCCAGGCCACGGGCAACCGCTTATTGGTGCGCGAACGCGATGGCCAGGGGCATGCCACGGCCCTCAACGGCCCCTTGGACATCGCCGCGGGCGGTGGCGAGCGCCTGCAATTGCCCGGCGGCCATGAGGTGGCCTACGACGCCTTGCATTTCGGCCCGGTGCGCCCAGGCCGTGGCAGTGCCACGGCCTGGGTCGACGGCTTGCTGGAGCTGCGCGACACGCCGCTGTCGGAGGTGGTCGAGGCACTGCGCCCGTATCGACGCGGGGTGTTGCGCCTGGATCCGGCCATCGCCGGGTTGCGGGTCAGTGGCCTGTTCCGCCTGGACAACCCGCAACAGATCCTCGACAGCCTGGCCCGTACCTTGCCGATCCGCGTCACCCGCCATACCGAGCTGTGGGTGACCCTGAGTGCCACCTGAACCTGCTTCTGTAGGAGCGAGGCTGGCCCGCGATGGCGGTTTCCCTGGCCCACCGCGTTGGCGGCATCGCGCAAGCTGCTCTCCAGCAGAAGCACTGGCCTGCGCCGCTAACCTGCGTTTGTAGGAGCGAGGCTTGCCCGCGATGGCGGTTTTCCTGGCCCACCGCATTGGCTGCATCGCGCGCAAGCTGCGCTCCTACAGAAGCATTGGCCTGCGCCGCTTGCGGTGGTTCTAAGGCCATAACCAAACGATCTGCAAGTTTTCCCCCGGCCGTTGCACATCACTCCCGTAAACGCTGCGGGGAGCAGCGTTGTTGGATGCTTTTGGGGGAGAGAGTCATGTTGCCTATATCCACAACCGTGCAGCGTCGTTCGCGCCTGGCCTTGGCCATCGGCCCCTTGGCCGCGGTGTTTTTCACGGGCGCCCAGGGGGCCGAAGCCGCCCGGCAGCAATATCACCTGGCACCCGGTCCGCTGGACGAGGTGCTGCTGAGCATCAGCCGGCAAAGCGGCCAGGTGATTTCCTTTACCCCGCAGCTGGGCAATTACTCGTCGGCCACGGTCGACGGTTCGTTGTCCGCCGAGCAGGCAGTGGCGGCCGCCTTGCGCGGCACCGGCCTGCAACTGCAAGTCAGCCCGGATGGCGCGTTCATCATCAAGGAAGGCCCGCAGCCGGCGAGCGCGGCTGGCAGCAGGGCCAAGGCCCAGGCCAGCGAAGCCGCGGCGCCGACCCTCGACCGGGTGGTGGCCATCGGCACCCGGCGCAGCGACGCCACGGCCCTGACCAGCGCGGCGCCGGTGGACGTGATCAACAGCGAAGAGCTGGTGCAGACCGGCGCCACCAGCCTCAACCAGGCGCTGTTCCAGCTGCTGCCGTCGTTCAACTTTCCGCAGAACCAGAGCGCCACCCGCGGGCAGAACCCCAAGGGCGCTTCCCTGCGCGGGCTGTCGCCGGACCAGACCCTGGTGCTGATCAACGGCAAGCGCCGGCATGCCTCGGCGGTGGTCAACATCTCCGGCGGCGTGCCGTTCATTGGCGCGCAGCCGGTGGACCTGGACATGATCCCCATCAGCGCCATCGACCATGTCGAAGTGCTGCGCGACGGCGCCTCGGCGCAGTACGGTTCCGACGCGGTGGCCGGGGTGGTCAATATCGTGCTCAAGGAACGTGACAGCGGCGGCCAGCTCAACAGCCAATTGGGCCAGTACGCCCAGGGCGACGGCTTCAGCAAGAGCGCCGATGGTTGGTATGGCCTGGGCCTGCCGGGGGATGGTTTCCTGACCCTGAGCTTCAACGGGCTGAACAACAAGCCCACCGACATCGGCGACAAATATGAAGCCGGCGGCCAGTTGCAGGACCCGCGCTGGGGCGGCGCCAGTCGCGACAAATACAACCTGGCGGCCAACGCCGAAGTCGGCCTCAGCGATCAATGGCGGCTCTACAGCTTTGCCACCTTCGGCCAGGACAAGTCGGTCAATAACACGCCGCCGCTGCTGGCCAGCAACCCCAACAACGTCGCCTCGATCTACCCCAACGGCACCATTCCCAAGTACCGCTACCGCTATGAGGATGGCGCGCTGACCGTGGGCAGCCGCTACGAGGACGAGCGCATCGGGCGCTTCGACCTCAGCGCCACCTACGGCCGCGACAAGCACGACGAACTGGCCTTCAACACGGTCAACCCGAGCTACGGCGCCAACAGCCCGACCAAGTTCGACGTGGCGACGCTGGTCAACGAACAGACCAACCTGACCCTGGATTACGCCAAGGACCTGGACGTCGCCTGGTCGGAGCATCCGCTCACCGTCTCGGCGGGGGTGGCCTATCGCGACGAGCAGTACCGGCTGGAGGAGGGCGACTATGCCTCCTATTCCTTCGGCGGCATCGATGGCGTGCAGGTCGGCGCGGTGCAGGCATCCGGCCTGACCCCGGACGATGCCGGGACCTACAAGCGGCATGTCGGCGGGGTGTATTTCGGCCTGGAAAACCAGGTCACCGACAAGTTCCAGCTCGGCCTTGCCGGGCGCACCGAGCACTATTCCGACTTCGGCTCGGCCACCACCGGCAAGCTCTCGGCGCGCTACGACTTCACCCCGCAGGTAGGCTTGCGGGCCACGGTCAACAACGCCTATCGCGCGCCGACCCTGGGGCAGATCGGCACTTCCTGGACCACCACCACCAACGTCGATATCAACGGCAACCCGGTGCTGACCCGCATGCTCCCGGCCGACCACCCGGCAGCCCGCGCCCTGGGCGCGCAGTCGCTGAAGCCGGAGAAGTCCACCAACTATTCCCTGGGCCTGGTGCTGCGGCCGAGCGAGCAGGCGTCGCTGACCATCGACGCCTACCAGATCTCCATCCGCGACCGCCTGCTCTACAGCGGCGGGATTTCCGGGCCGGACGCCGAGCGGATTCTCAGCGAGGCCGGGTTCGGCCAGTACACCTGGGCGCAGTTCATGACCAACGCCGCCGACACCCGCACCCGCGGCGTCGACATCGTCGGCAAGTACAACCTCGACCTGCAACGCTACGGCGCCCTGAGCCTGTCGGCCGGCTACACCAAGGCGCGCACCACCATCGAGAAGATCCATTCCAACCCGTTCGGCTTCGACGTGCTGACCCGCGAAGCCCAGGGTTTCCTCGAACATGGCTACCCCGAGGACAAGCTGGTGCTGGGGGCGATCCATCGCTACGGCCCCTGGACCATCGCGCTGTCCGAGACCCGCTACGGCGAGTACCGCAAATACGCGGCGTCGGCGGCCAACGCGCAGTACGACCAGACCTTCTCCGCGCAGTGGAACACCGACCTGGACGTCAACTACGCCTTCACCCGGCAACTGCGCCTGTCGGTGGGCGCCAACAACCTGTTCGACAGCAAGCCCGACGACTTCAACAGCCGCCTGCGCCAGACCCCGGGGCAGCAGTACAGCTACCTGTCGCCGTCGGCGCCGGAGGGGGCGTTCTATTACACCAAGCTCAGCTACGACTTTTAACCCTGTAGCCGCTGCAGAAGGCTGCGCCAAGGTCCGCAGGACCTTCCCGGCGGTCTTGAAACCCACGAACAACCAGCAAGAGGTTCACCATGAAGATCATCAAACACCTGCTCGGCACCTCGCTGCTGACCTTCAGCCTGCTGGCCCAGCAGGCACCGGCGGCGGGCCGGGCGGCGCCGATCCACTTCGGCGACATCACCTGGGAAAGCGGCAGCCTGATCACCGAGGTGCTGCGGCTGATCGTCGAGAAGGGCTACGGCTATCCGACCGAGACCCTGCCCGGCAGCACCGTCAGCCTCGAAGCGGCGCTGGCCAAGAACGATATCCAGGTGATCGGCGAAGAGTGGGCCGGGCGCAGTCCGGCCTGGGTCAAGGCCGAAGCCGAGGGCAAGGTGTTCGGCCTGGGCGATACGGTCAAGGGCGCCACCGAAGGCTGGTGGGTGCCGGAGTACGTGATCAAGGGCGACGCCGAGCGCGGTATCAAGCCGCTGGCGCCGGAGCTGAAATCGGTGGCCGACCTGGCGCGCTACAAGGAGGTGTTCCGCGATCCGGAAGACCCGGGCCGTGGGCGCTTTCTCAACAGCCCCACCGGCTGGACCTCGGAAATCGTCAACAGCCAGAAGCTCAAGGCCTATGGGCTGAGCGACAGCTTCGTGAACTTCCGCACCGGTTCCGGCGCGGCCCTGGATGCCGAGGTCAGCTCGTCGATCCGCCGCGGCAAACCGGTGCTGTTCTACTACTGGTCGCCGACGCCGCTGCTGGGCAAGTTCAAGCTGGTGAAGCTCGAAGAACCGGCCTTCGATGCCGAGGCCTGGAAGACCCTGGCCGATGCCAACAACCCCCATCCGCGGGGCACCCGCTCAATGCCGGCGCACCTGGCCATCGGCGTGTCCGCGCCGTTCAAGGCGCAGTACCCGGAACTGGTGAGTTTCTTTGAAAAGGTCGACCTGCCGATCGACCTGCTGAACCGCACCCTGGGTCGGATGAGCGAAACCCGCCAGCCACCGCGCCAGGTCGCCGAGGCTTTCCTGCGCGAGCAGCCGCAGGTCTGGCAAGGCTGGGTGCCGAGCGAAGTCGCCAGCCGCGTCAGCGCCGCGCTGTAAGCCGATCCCGCTTGCGGCCTGCCTACATTGGCCGGCGGCATTTCTGGCTTCCGTAGGAGCCAGGCTTGTTGGCGATGCGGCCACCACGCAGTGCCAGGGAGACCGCTTTCGCGAGCAAGCTCGCTCCTACAGGGGACTGTGTTTTTAATTGGTTTGGGAGTCACCGATGTTCAAAGGTTTTATCGTCACCCTGTGTTTCACGCTCTGCGCTTCGCTGGCACTGGCCGCCGAGCCTGGGCAATTGCGTATCGGCTATCAGAAAAGCTCGGTGAGCATGGTCCTGGCCCGCGAGCACCAGTTGCTGGAGAAAGCCTTGCCGGGCACCCAGGTGCAATGGATCGAGTTCCCCGGCGGCCCGCAACTGATCGAGGCGCTGAACGGCGGCAGCGTCGATGTGGGCAATATCGGCGACATCCCGCCGATCTTCGCCCAGGCCGCTGGGATCGACTTGCAGTACATCGGCGTCGAGCCCAGCGACGGCAAGACCGAAGCCATCCTGCTACCGAGGAACAGCCAGGCGCAGAGCCTGGCCGACCTCAAGGGCAAGCGGGTGGCGTTGCTCAAGGGCTCCAGCGCGCATAATTTTTTCCTCAAGAGCCTGCAGCGCGCCGGGCTGAAACTCAGTGACCTGAACCTGGTGTACCTGTCGCCGGCCGACGCCCGCGCGGCGTTCGAGCAGGACAAGCTGGACGCCTGGGTGATCTGGGACCCTTACTATTCGGCGGCCCTGCTCGACGGCAGCGCCCGCCTGCTCAGCGATGGCCAGGGCCTGGATTCCGGCGGCAGCTTCTACATCGCCAGCGGTGCCTTCGTGCGCCAGCACGGCGCTGCCGTCGCCCCCATCCTCAAGGCCTTCGGCGCGGCCCAGCAGCTGTCCTTCGACCAGCGCGACGCCAGCATTGACAGCATGGCGCGCATCCTCGGCCTGCAACGGCCGGTGGTGGAAAGCTACTTCAGCCATCGTTCGCGCTCGCCGCTGCAGGGCATCGATGCCCGGGTCGTGGCCAGCCAGCAGCGCACCGCCGACCTGTTCCTCGCCAACCACTTGATCCCCAAGGCCGTGCGGATCGAGCAGATCGTGTTCAAGAGCGAGTGAGCCCCATGCAACCTATCTATATCGATTTTCTCAACGGCCTGGACATCGCCGAGCTGGCCCTGAGCAACGACGAAATCCTCGCCGCCATCGAAGCCGGCCTGGCGCTCCAGGGCCGTGGCGAGGCGGTGATCGAGCCGCGCACCCACCTGATTCCCGGGGGCGCAATCAACGGCCATTTCAACGTGCTGCGCGGGGTGCTGGGGGGCGACATCGGTCACGCCGGGGTCAAGGTGGTGGGTGACTTCGTCGACAACTACTGCCAGGGCCTGCCCTCGGAACTGGCGATCCTCAACCTGCTGGACCCGGCCACCGGCGTACCCCAGGCGATCCTCGACGCCTCGGCGATCACCGATATGCGCACCGGCGCGATCACCGCCATCGGCGCCAAGTACCTGGCGCGCCCGGACAGCAAGGTGCTGGCGCATATCGGCGCCCGCGGCACGGCGTACTGGAACGTGCGGCTGCTGGACCACCTGTTCGACTTCGAGGAAATCCGCGTGCACTCGCGCCGCGAGGACAGCCGCGAGGCCTTTGCCGAACGCCTGCGCCGCGACCTGGGCAAGCCGGTGATTGTCACCCACGACTGGGAGAGCGCGGTGCGCGGCGCGGACATCGTGGTCGAGGCCTCGCGGCTGAACCAGCCCGAACCTTTGCTGCGCACCGAATGGATCAAGCCCGGCGCCTTTGTCGTGCCCTACGGCACCATGAGCGCGGTGGAGCTGTCGCTGACCGATATCATGGACAAGCTGGTGGTGGACGACTGGGGCCAGTGCAAGGGCGGCCTGTTCGGTTCGCTGCGGGCCCATGTCGAGGCCGGCAAACTCAGTGAGCAGACCCTGCACGCCGAGCTTGGGCAGATAGTCGCAGGCCATAGAAGCGGCCGGCAGCACGCCGAGGAGAACATCCTGTTCTGGCACCGCGGCCTGAGCCTCAGCGATATCGCCCTGGGCCACGCCCTGCTGCAAAAAGCCCGGCGCCTGGGCATCGGCCAGCGGCTGCGTTTCGCATGATCGGCCTGGGCCCGGAAGGCCTGGCGCTGACTGACCTGCTGCGCGTTGCCCGCGAGGAGGCGGCGCTGCAATTCACCCCGGCCGCCCGGCAACGGATCGCCGCCGGCCATGGGCTGTTGCGGGAACGGATGGCCGCGGGCGACGCCATCTACGGCGTGACCACGGGCCTGGGCGCGGCGGTGGATGTGGCCCTGACCCAGCCGGATGACGACCTGCAACGGCGCATTCCCCTGGGCCGGGCCGTTGGGCTTGGGCGCCTGGCCACGCGGCCTGAACTGCGGGCGATGATTGCCGCGCGCCTGGCCGGGCTGGCCCAGGGCCGCTCGGGTATTTCCCTGGCCAGTGCCGACAGCCTGCTGGCCTTGCTCAACGCCGGGATCGAACCCGAGGTGCCGTTGCTTGGCTCCCTGGGAGAAAGCGACCTGGCGCCATTGGCGCACCTGAGCCTGGCGCTGATCGGCGAGGGCTGGGTGCGCTGGCGCGGCGAGCGGCTGCCGGCGCGGCAAGCCTTGCAGCGCAATGGCCTGCAACCGGCGCGGCTGCTGGACAAGGACGGTCTGGCGCTGGTCTCGGCGAATGCCGCGAGCCTTGGCCTGGGGGCCTTGTTGCTGGCTGAGGCCGACCAGGCCCTGGACAGTTTGCTGGCGGCGCTGGCGCTGTCTTGCGAAGGTTATCGGGCCAACCTCAGCCCCTTCCAGCCCTGGGCGTCGCGCTTGCGGCCGGCGGCGGGCCAGGCCGAGCAATCGGCGGCGCTGCTGGAGTTGCTGGAGGGCGGCCAGTTGCGCCAGCCCGGCAGTGCCCGGCGCTTGCAGGATCCCTTGAGCTTTCGCTGTGCCGGCGTGGTGCAGGGCGTGGCGCGACAGGCCTGGGCACAACTGCGCGAACATCTGCAACTGGAGCTGACCAGCGGCGCCGACAACCCGGCCTTGATCGACGAGCAGCGCCAGGTCCTGGCCACCGCCAATTTCGACAGCACGCACCTGGCGCTCGCCGGGGAAGGCCTGGGGTTGGCCCTGAGCCGGGTCGCGGCCTGTTGCGCCGAGCGTATCGCCAAGCTGCTGTCTCCAACCTCCAGCGAACTGCCGCGCTTTCTCATCGAGCGGCCCGGGCATGTCGGCATGGCCGCCTTGCAACGCAGTGCCGCGGCGCTGCTGGCGGAGATTGGCCATCTGGCCAATCCGCTGCCGGCGGTCTGCGTGCCGGTGGCCGATCGGGTCGAAGACTACGCCGGCCAGGCCCTGGCGGTGATCGAGAAAACCCGGCAACTGACCCAGCGCCTGGCCTGGCTGGCGAGCATCGAGCTGATAGTCGCGGCCCAGGCCATCGACCTGCGCGGGCCCTTGCAGCTGGGTGTCGGCAGCGCCCGCATCCACCGCGCGGTGCGCAGCCAGGTGGGGTTTCTCGATCAGGATCGGCCGGGCTCGGTGGATGTGCTGGCCCTGACTGAATTTATTCAACGGGGAGGGCTGGGCTGAGCAGGTGAGCGGTTTCTGTAGGAGCCAAGCTTGCTGGCGATGCGGGCGGCGCGGTGTGTCAGGGGCACCGCTTTCGCGGGCAAGTCGGATCGCCGCCCGCTCGCTCCTACAGAAGCTTGCTGGCGACGCGGGCAATCGAGCGTCGATCGGCCGCTCCTACAGAACAATCTCGGCCGCCAGTGCCGCTTGCACCGCTTCGCGCTGGGCGATTCGCGCCTGGAAGCCTGCCAGCGCCGGCCACTGTTCCAGGTCGATGGCGAAGCCGGCGGTCCAGCGCAGCACGGTGAACAGGTAGGCGTCGGCGACACCGAAGGATTCGCCCAGCAGGTAACTCTGCTGCTCCAGCGTGCGGTCCAGCAGCGCCAGGCGCTTGAACAGTTTCTGCCGGATCAGCGCCTGGGTCGCTTCGGGAAACTCGGGGTTGAACAGCCAGCCGAGGCCGCCATGGATCTCGCTGGAGACGAAGTTGAGCATCTCCTGCAACCGCACCCGTTGCCAGCTGCCATTGGCCGGCGCCAGGCCCGCCTGCGGCTTGAGGTCGGCCAGGTATTGCAGAATCGCCGGGCCTTCGGTCAGCACCTGGCCGTCGTCCAGCTCCAGCGCCGCCACATAACCCTTGGGGTTGATCGCCAGGAAGTCGCCGCCGTCGGCCGTGGTCTTGTTGCGGTTGTCGACCCGGACCAGGGTGAACGGCAGGGCCAGTTCGCGCAGCACGATGTGCGGGGCCAGCGAGCAGGCGTGGGGCGAGAAATACAGGTTCATCGAGGGCTCTCCAGAAGGGGGAGATCAGTGTCATAGTCCGCGCTGCTCTCAGTAAAATTAATCTTTCAGAAAAACCCCATAAGGACAGCTACTGCCATGATGAACCTGATGCACTGGCGCATGCTGGTGGCCGTGGCGGATACCGGCAACATCACCCGCGCCGCCGAGCGGGTCGGCATGACCCAGTCCGGCGCCAGCCAGGCCCTGGCGCTGCTCGAAGACAACCTGGGTGTGCAACTGTTCACCCGGGAGAACCGCCAGACCCTGCCCACCGCCATTGGCGAACAGGTGGTCGAACAGGCGCGGCTGATGCTCGCGGCGTTGCAGAACATCCGCGACACCGCGGACGCCTGCCGGGACATTCAGCGCGGCACCATTCGCCTGGCGAGTTTCCCCATGGTGCTGGCGACTTTCCTGCCGCCCTTGCTGCGCCGTTTCAAGCAGTTGTATCCGGGCATCCAGGTGGTGGCGCTGGAGGTCAGCGACGACGAGGTCGAGGCCTTGCTCGAAGCGCGATTGATCGATGTCGGGGTACTGCTCAACCCTGCGCCCGAGCGCAGCGTCGGCCTGCTGGGGCGCGATGCCTGGGTGGCGGTGCTGCCGACGGGGCATGCCCTGGCGCGCCGCGGTCAGGAGCAGGGGGTGACCTTGCAGGAACTGGTGAACCAACCCTTCGTGCTGGCCACCGGCGGCTGTTCGGTGAATGCCCGCAGCCTGGCGGCGGATGCCGGCCTGGAGCTGGTGGATGTGCGGGTCGAGGTACGGGAGTGGAGCAGCGCCTTCACCCTGGTTCGCGAGCAAGTGGGGGTGACCCTGGTGCCGCAGATGACCTTGCCGGAGCAACGCCACGGGTTGTGCGTACTGCCATTGAGCGAGCCGATCCCGCGCACCTTTGCCCTGGTGCTGGCCGAGAGCAGCGAGCCGTCGCCGGCGCTGCGGGCCTTGCTCGATATGCTGGCCCAGGGCTGAGCGCAGCCGCTCAAGTCAACTCATAAAAAAGGGTTCCCGTGGGGAACCCTGTTTCGGCTGGCCGCTTTTAAAGCGCCGCGAGGAACTTGTCGGTGACTTGTTTCTCGACGCCGCTGGCGTCCTTCTCGACTTGCGCCAGCTTCAGTTTGTCCTGAACCCGCTGGGCAATTTCCTGAGCCACCGCCTGCTGTTTCTCCGGCGGCAGGTTTTTCAGGTCTTCCTCGGTAATGCCCATCTCTTCGAGGATGCGGTCGCGCATGCGCTGTTCAGGGGACTTGCTCATGTAGTCCTTGAACTCATCCAGGGCCGAGCCCTGGGTGGCGCTGTTGGCCTGCGCGGTACTGGCGGTCGGCGGGGTGGCCTGCAACAGCACGCGGGTCTTGGCGAAGGCCGCGGCGACATTGTCGCTGACCGTGTTGCTGGCCTGCTGCACGGCCTGGGACGCTTGCAGGGTCGCGGTGTTCTGCACGTTCTGCATCAAACTGCTGTACAGCGCGCTGGCGGCCGCGGTGCTCGGGTCCATGTCGGACCGCTGGGAGGGCTGGATCGCCGTGGTTTTCTGGGCACTGACCAACATGATTGGGTACCTGTGTGTAAGGGCTGTCCAAGGCTGCGCAGCAATTTGCATGCCGCCGCGCTGGAGGATCCTGGGACGGGGCTCTTTGCCAGGGCTTTGCGCCGATTGCCCGGCAAGGCTGGCGGCACGCGGCGGACAAGCCTTGCCGCTTGCGGCCAGCGGCGACCGGTCAACGCTGGGCGATGTTCTCCAGGGCCAGGTTGCGGGTACGCGGGCCGAAACGGCCGATGGTGAACATCACGATCAGCATGCTGCCGACAATGAACGCCAGGACCCCGGGCGTGCCGAAGTGATCGAGGAAAAAGCCGATCAGCAGGCTGCTGAACACCGTCGACAGGCGGCTGAACGAGTAGCAGAAACCCACCGCCCGGGCGCGGATATTGGTAGGGAACAACTCGCTTTGATAGGAGTGGTAACTGAAGCTCAGCCAGGCGTTGCAGAAGGTGATCATTACCCCGCAGACGATCAGCCCCAGGGCCGTGCTCTGCCAGGCGAACAGGGTGCCGAAGGTCATGGCGCCGAGGGCCGAGCCGACGATCTGCCACTTGTTCTCGAAGCGGTTGGCGAACTTGACGAACAGCAGCGGCCCCAGCGGATAGGCGAGGGTGATGATAAAGGCGTACATCAGGCTGTGGGTGACGCTCACGCCCTGGCCCGAGAGCAGCGCCGGCAGCCAGTTGCCGAAGCCGAAGAAACCGATGGCCTGGAATACATGGAACACGATCAGCATCAGTGCCCGGCGCCGATAGGGCGGTTGCCAGATATCGGCGAAACGCCCCGAGCCCTGGACACCGAGGGCCTCGGGTTGCGGGGTGTCCAGCGGTTTGCCGTGGTCCTTGGCGCAGCGCGCCTCGATGTTGTCCATGATCCGCTCGGCCTCGGCGAAGCGCCCATGCTGGGCCAGCCAGCGCGGCGACTCGGGCAGGCGTGAACGCAACCACCAGATAAACAGCGCGAACACTGCGCTGGCCAATACCACCCAGCGCCAGCCGGCGATGCCGAACGGGTCCTGCGGCACCAGCCACCAGGACATCAGCGCCACCGCCGGTACCGAGAGAAACTGCACAAAAAAGGCAAAGGCGAAGGCCGAGCTGCGCATGTGCTTGGGCACCAGCTCGGAGAGGTAGGCGTCGATGGTCACCAACTCGATGCCCAGGCCGATGCCCACCAGAAAGCGCATGCCGATGATCCCCAGGGCCGAGGTCTGCACGCCCATCAGTACCGTGGCCACGGTGTACCAAATCAGGGCGAAGGTGAAGATCGCCCGGCGCCCGAAGCGGTCGGCGATCGGGCTCAGCAGGCTGGCGCCGAGGAATAGGCCGAGAAAGGTCGCCGAGGCGAAGGCCGCCTGGTCGGAAAAACCGAACACACCCTGGCTGCCGGTGGCGAAGATCCCGTCGCGGATCAGGCCGGGGCTGATATAGGCGGTCTGGAACAGGTCATACAGCTCGAAGAAACCGCCAATCGACAGCAGCGCCACCAGGCGCCAGACGGTGGCGACGGCGGGCAGGCGATCGATGCGGGCGGAGATATTGGCGGCGCGGACCGGGTCGAGGCCGTCGGTGGCGACAGTGGGGGCGAGGGACGACATGGGCGGGATTCCAGGTTTCGGTGAGGAGGAATCTTAGCTGGCTAACGGAAATCAATGATTGTGAATGCGGGCTCGGAAGTCGGGCTGTGCGCTGATTTATTGTCGTATTTCGTTACATCTTGCGGTTTTATGCCGCTGCCGCAGCCGAAGCGGCATCCAGCTTCCGTAGGAGCGAGGCTTGCCCGCGAAAGCGCCCTTGATTGCAACACCGGTTCAGGGATCGAGTTGGGTGGCGCCTGTCATGGCCTTATCGCGGGCAAGCCTCGCTCCTGCAGAAGAAAAAGACGATTCAGGGAATGCCATTGCGTCCATGCAGCAGGAAGGCCGGGCGTTCGCTGAGCCGTGCGTAATAGGCGGCGATGGCGGGGAAGTCGGGGCGCTCCATGGGCGTCATCATCCAGCGATGCACCGACAGCCCGAGGACGATATCGGCCAGGCTGAACTGCTCGCCGAGCACATAGTCGCCGCTGCTCGCCAGTTGCTGCTCGAGCAGGGCCATCTTGGCGTTCCAGCCGCGAAGGCCGGCGGCGATCCGCTGTGGGTCCTGAAAGTCCGGGTTCTGCCGGACCAGGGCGACGAAGGCGTAGCTCCACGCCGGATTGAGCTCCGTGGCCTGCCAGTCCATCCATTGCTCCACCAGCGCCCGGGCCCGAGGCTCGCCGGGCAGCAGCCGTTGCCCGGCGACCTTGCCGGTCAGGTACCGGCAAATACTGTTGGATTCCCACAGCGCGCCAGCGTCATCGACCAGCACCGGCACCTGGGCGTTGGGGTTGAGCCTGAGAAACTCCGGTGTGTGGGTCGACTGGAAGCCGCTGCCCCAATCCTCGCGTTCGTAGGGCAGGCCCAGTTCCTCGCAGGTCCACAGCACTTTTCGGACGTTGATCGACGAGGCTTTACCGAGAATTCTCAGGGTTCCCATGCAAGCTTTCCTTGGCGGGTGGAGGGCCCTGGAAATCTAACAGCGGCGCCGCTCTTGGGCGATGCCGATTTGCACTGTGGCCTCAGACCGGGTCCGGCAGCGCCGACGCCGGCAGACCAAAGACCCGGTCGAACAGCCAGTTGAAGACGAAGGTGTAGCAGGGGATGAACAGGATCAGCGCCAGGTCCAGCAGGAAGGCCTGCACCAGGCTGATGTGCATCCACCAGGCGATCAGCGGGATCAGGAACAGGATCAGCGTCAGCTGGAAACCCACGGCATGGGCGATCCGCCGCTTGACCGTGCGGGTCCGCGAGACCTGGCGGCTTTCCCAACGCTCGAACAGGCTGGTGTAGATGAAGTTCCAGGTCACCGCGATGCTGGTGATCACCACCGCCAGCGGGCCGGTGCTGCTCGGCGAGGTGCCGGACAGCAAGGCCAGGCCCAGGGCCGAGAAGGTCATGCCGAACACCTCGAACAGTGACACGTAAACCAGTTTGCGCTTGATGCCTTGCATGCTTTTTTTCCTCCGCGTTCGTTGGCCCGGGCCGCTCCTTTTGCAGGAAGGGCTGGCGAATGCGGCGCAAGATAGCTTCAATGTGCCTGACAGAAAAAGTCAGTAGCTTTCAGGTTTACTGATAGGTCGACATCCTAGATAGGCGTCTGCATGAATTTCTCCAGCGACAGCATCCAGTTGTTTCTCGCCGTGCTCGAGCGCGGTTCGTTTTCCGCGGCGGCCCGGGCCCTGGGCAAGGTGCCTTCGGCGGTGAGCATGGGTATCGCCAACCTTGAGGCGGAGCTGGGCTATCCCCTGTTCGATCGCAGCCATCGCGAGCCGGTGCCCACTGCCATGGCCAATGCCCTGGCGCCCCACGCGCGGCTGATCGCCGAGCAGCTCAAGCACCTGCAGGTGCATGCGGTGGAGTTGTCCCTGGGGTTGGAAAGCCGGCTGTCCATCGGCGTGGTCGAGGACATCGACAAGTCCCGGGTGCTGGCGGCGATCAAGCGGATCGCCGAGCGTCATCCGTTGCTCGACATCGAGGTACTGAGCGCGCCCCAGGACGATCTGTTGCAACTGCTGCACACTGGCCGGATCGCGGTCGGCGTGGCCTTCGCCGGGCTGAGCCTGAACGTGCTGGAGTATTTCCAGTACGTCGGCAGCGAGCGGATGATCGCCTGCATTTCCGCGCGCCATCCATTACCCGAGGCGCCGGATGCCACCCTCTATCTGGAAGAGCTGGTCAACGTGCGTCAGGTGGTGGTTGCCAGCCGCGACCTGCCGATCCGCGACACCCGGCCACTGATCGCCGAGTCCTACTGGCGCACCGACAGCCTGGCCATGGCCCTGGACATGGTCGAGTCCGGCATTGGCTGGGGCAATTTCCCGCTGTCGGTGATCGCGCCCTTGCTCAAGGCCGGGCGGCTCAAGCGCCTGACCTTCAAGAACATCGACAACGGCCTGCTGCTGCCGGTGCACGCGGTATGGCTGAAGAACCAGCCCCTGCAAAAGGCCGCCCAGGCTTTTGTGCAGTTGCTGGGTGGGCAGGACCCGGCGCTGGCCCCTGAGGTTCATGCCGAGGTGAGGCCGTAAGCCTGTCCGCTTATGGGGCCGGGCGGGTGGCGTCGTGCTGCTCGCTGCCCAGCGCCTGGTGACGCAGCCAGTCGAGCAAGCGGGCAACGGGCGAGTCCGGGTCGACAGCCTCGGGCGACAACAGGTAGTAGGCGCTGCCGTCGGCGATAAAACCGAAAGGCGCGACCAGCAGGCCCGACTCCAGGTCGTCGCGCACCAGTTGCCAGGGCGCGATGGCCAGCCCCAACCCAGCCACCGCCGCTTGCAGGCTGAAGTAGAAATGCTCGAAGACCTGCTCCGTGCCCGGCGCCTGTTGCATTCCCTTGAGGGTCAACCATTGCTCCCAGGCCGCTGCCCGGGTCGCGCTGTGCAGGCGTGGCGCCGTATCCGATAGCCGTACTCTGCCGCTTGCATCGCGGGTCCAGCCGACGGCCTGGTCCGGGCGACACACCGGGCCGATGGCTTCATCGAACAGCCACTGCGCATGGGTGTGGGGCGGCCAGGGAAAGTCGTTGCGGCGGATCGCCAGGTCGATGCCTTGAGCAAAGGCAAAGGGCCCGCCGCCGGCCACCAGTTGCAGGGGGATATCCGGATGAGCGGCGAAGAAGGCCGGGATCCGTGGAATCAGCCAGCGCATCAGCAGGGTCGGTTCGCAGGACAGCACCAGGGCCGCAGCCTTGTCGGGCGTTCGCAGTTTGCGGGCGGCGGCGTCGATCAGGTCGAAGGCATGCTCCACGCTGTGCAGCAATTCGCGGCCAGCTTCGGTGAGAAAGACCCGATGGCTGCGACGCTCGAACAGCCGTGTGCCGAGGTCTTCTTCCAGGGTGCGGACGGCACGGCTGATGGCGCCGTGGGTCAGGTGCAGGGCTTCGCCGGCGCGGGTGAAGCTTTCCAGGCGAGCGGCGGCCTCGAAACAGCGCAGGGCGCTCAGGGGTGGCAGGCGGCGATGGGTTATCTGTGAGTTTTTATCACCGGGAATGTCAGTTTTCATCGTTCGCTCTGTGACGGTTCGTGCCCATAAAGTATGGGCCGGATTCTATAGCGAAGGCGCTTGAAAATGACTGAACTGTTAGTAGTAATCACCATCACCATCCTCGCGGTGCTCAGCCCGGGGCCGGATTTCGCCATGGTCACGCGTAACAGCCTGGTGCTGTCGCGTCGGCATGGGGTGTTCACGGCGCTGGGGATCGGGCTCGGAGTGATGCTGCATATCGGCTACACGCTGTTGGGCGTCGGCCTGCTGGTCAAGGAATCGCTGCTGCTGTTCAGCGTGCTGAAAATCGCCGGGGCGCTGTACCTGGTTTATCTCGGTATCGGCATGCTGCGCAGCCGCGCGGTCGAGGAAGAGGTAGCGGTCGATGCGCCGCGGGTCTCGGCGTGGGTGGCATTGCGTACGGGGTTTTTGACCAATGCGCTGAACCCCAAGACCATGATTTTCGTGGTCAGCCTGTTCATGCAGGTGATGCAGCCAGGTACCGCGCCGGGTGTGCAGATCGGCTATGGCGCGATCATTGTCCTGGCCCATGTGCTGTGGTTCGTGGCGGTGGCGCTGTTCTTTTCGGCGCCGGGCATCCGGGCCCGGCTCATGGCTTACAAACGGCGTATCGACCAGTTGTTCGGCGTTCTGCTGGTGGGCTTCGGCGTGCTGCTCAGCGCCCTGAGCCTACGTTCCTGAACGCGGCTCAGGTGCTCTCGCGCACCATCAGCTCGAAGCCCATGTCCACCACCGGCTTGGCCACGCTGTTGCCGGCCATCAGGGTCAGCAGCTGTTCCGCGGCGCGGCGGCCGATGGCTTCGCGCGGGGTGCTAATGCTGCTCAGGCGCGGCACCATGTGCGCCGAGGCGGGCAGGTCGTTGAAGCCCATCACCGCCACTTGCTCGGGGATTCTGATGCCGCAGCGCATGGCTTCCAGCAGGGCGCCGTGGGCCAGGTCGTCGTTGCCGAAGAAGATCGCGTCCACGTCCGGGTGGCTGTGCATCAACTGCAGGAAGAGTTCGCCGCCCAGGCCCACCGACGAGGGGCGCGGGGTGAGGACTTCCAGTTTCGGGTCGTAGAGGCCGGCTTTCTCCAGGCCGCGGCGGAAACCTTCGCCGCGCATCAGGGTGCGCTGGTCGAGCTGGGCACCGATATAGGCCAGGCGCTTGCGGCCGCGGGAGATCAGGTGCTCGGCGGCGGTTTCCCCGGCGTTGTGCTGGGAGAAACCCACGCAGTTCAGGCCGGCCTCGGGGTTGAGGTCCATCATGTAGACGCAGGGAACGTTGCTGGCTTCGACCATCCGTCGGGCGCTTTCGGTCCGGTCGAAGCCGGTCAGCAGCAGGCCGCGGGGCTGGTAGGCCATGTAGTTGCGCAGCAGGTTTTCTTCTTCGTCGGGGGAATAGTGGAAGTTGCCGATCAGCACTTCGAAGCCCTTGGGGCGCAGAACCTGATGAATGGCTTCCAGGGTATCGATGAACAGCAGGTTGGACAGCGACGGCACCAGCACCACCACCGAATGGCTCTGGGCCGAGGCCAGGGCGCGGGCGGCGGGGTTGACCACGTAGTTGAGTTCGCGGGCGGCCTTCTGCACCTTTTCCACCAGTTCGGTGGCCACCGTGTCGATGCCGCGCAGCGCTCGCGAGGCGGTGATCGGGCTGACGCCGGCCAGGCGCGCGACTTCGTTGAGGGTAGGGCGCCCCGTGGTGCGGGTATTTTTATCGTTCTTGGAGGAGGTCATCAGACGGCTTGCCAAACAAAATTCAAGTCACTAAGGTAGCGCTGTCTCGAAACAGCTGCAATGCGTGAGCGCGGTCGGCCTGACCCGCACTCTTTGGTTTCGCGGCCTATATACGCGGCAACCCACAAAAATGACAAGAAGGCGTCGGCAGAAACTATTTTTGCACTAGAGTTTCGAAGAGCGAAGGTAGCGCTGTCTGCGCGCTGAGGTGTTTCATGAGTCAACCCATCACCGCCCTGGTCATCATGGGCGTTGCCGGCTGCGGCAAGTCCAGCGTCAGTGAAGCGCTGTGCCAGCGCAGCGGCGCCACGGCCATTGAAGGCGATACGTTCCACCCTGCCGCCAATATCGCCAAGATGAGTGCCGGTATTCCCCTGAACGACGACGACCGTGCCGGCTGGCTCGACAGCCTGTGCGACGAGTTGCGTCGCGCCCTGGCCGCCGGACAACGTCCGGTGCTGACCTGCTCGGCGCTCAAGCGCAAGTACCGCGACCGCCTGCGCAGCGCCACGCCCGGCCTGGGCTTCGTTTTCCTGCAATTGACACCACAGGTGGCCGCTGATCGCGTGGCCCACCGTCCGGGGCATTTCATGCCTTCGACCCTGATCGACAGTCAGTTCGCGACCCTCGAATCTCCCGTGGGCGAACCCCTGACCCTGGCATTGGACGCCACCATCCACAGCGTTGACCGGCTGGCCGAACAGGCCCATGGCTGGTGGCTGGAGCACGGGCTGGACTCACCCCGATAAGCTTCGGTTCACACAGATAGCGCTATCCCACTCGGCTCACGTTTTTAACGCTTGAATAAAAACAACAAACCGGAGGCAACCCCATGTTTGGCATGTCCCAAGAGACCTATCTGCTGGTAGACGCAGTGGTCACCATTATCGGGCTGATCGTGCTGATCACTCGATTCAAGCTGCATCCCTTCATCGCCCTGACCATCGCCGCGGGTTTCCTCGGCCTGACGTCGGGCATGCCGGTGGACAAGATCATCAAGGCGTTCCAGGACGGCTTCGGTGGGGTACTCGGTTTCGTCGGGATCATCCTCGCGCTGGGCACCATGCTCGGCAAAATGATGGCCGAATCCGGCGGCGCGGATCAGATCGCCCAGACCCTGATCCGCTCGTTCGGCAAGGAGCGGGTGCAGTGGGCGATGATGTTCGCCGCCTTCCTGGTGGGTATCCCGCTGTTCTTCGAGATCGGCTTCGTGCTGCTGATCCCGCTGGTGTTCATCGTCGCCCGGCGCACCGGCGTGTCGATCATCAAGATCGGTATCCCGCTGCTGGCCGGCCTGTCCGCGGTGCACGGCCTGGTGCCGCCGCATCCGGGCCCGCTGCTGGCCATTGGCGTGTTCGGCGCCGACATCGGCAAGACCATTCTCTACGGCCTGATCGTGGCCCTGCCGACCGCGATCATCGCCGGTCCGATCTACGGTACCTTCATCGCCAAGCACATCCCGGGTCATCCGAACCAGGAACTGGTGGACCAGCTGGCGCGCGAAAACACCTCGGCCAACCTGCCGAGCTTCAGCGTGACCCTGCTGACGGTGCTGCTGCCGGTGTTCCTGATGCTGCTCAAGACCTTCGCCGACGTGGCCTTCCCGGACGGGCATTTCTTCCGCATCTGGATGGACATGATCGGTCACCCGATCAGCGCGCTGCTGCTGGCCTTGCTGCTGTCGCTCTATACCTTCGGTTCGCGCCAGGGCATCGGCTCCAAGCAGATCCTCAAGCTGCTCGACGCCAGCCTGGCGCCGACCGCGGCGATCATCCTGATCATCGGTGCCGGCGGTGGCTTCAAGCAGATGCTGGTGACCAGCGGCGTGGGTGACGTGATCGGCCACATGGCGGTCAACGCGCAGATCTCGCCGATCCTGTTGGCGTGGCTGGTGGCGGCGGTGATCCGGATCGCCACCGGTTCGGCGACCGTGGCGACCATCACCGGCGCAGGCATCGTGGTACCGGTGGTCGGCATGATCCCTGGGGTCAACCGCGAGCTGCTGGTGCTGGCCACCGGCGCCGGCTCGCTGATCCTGTCCCACGTCAACGACGCCGGTTTCTGGCTGGTGAAGCAGTACTTCAACATGACCGTGGCGGAAACCTTCAAGACCTGGACCGCGATGGAAACCATCCTCTCGGTGGTGGGCCTGATCTTCATCCTGCTGCTGTCGCTGGTGGTCTGACCCGAACCCTGTAGCCGCTGCCGAAGGCTGCGATAAGGCTCGAAGAGCCTTCAGCGATTGCAAGATCGCTACGGCCGTGCCGGCCGATCGCAGCCTGCGGCAGCGGCTACAGGGGCGACAGACAGGCACAAAAAAACCGCATCGCTGCGGTTTTTTTGTGCCTGCTTATAGGGCGACGCGGATCAGCCTTTCTGCACCAGGCCATCGGCGCGGAACATGCCGCGGATGCCGCGCACGGCCTGGCGGATGCGGTCCTGGTTTTCGATCAGGGCGAAGCGCACATGGTCGTCGCCATACTCACCGAAACCCACCCCTGGCGAGACGCAGACCTTGGCCTCGGCCAGCAGCTTCTTGGCGAACTCCAGCGAGCCCAGGTGCGCGTAGGCCTCGGGAATCTTCGCCCATACGTACATCGAGGCCTTGGGGTTCTCGACCATCCAGCCCAGCTCATGCAGGCCCTTGACCAGCACATTGCGGCGCTGGCGGTACTGCTCGGCGATGTCTTTCACGCACTGCTGGTCGCCTTCCAGCGCAGCAATGGCCGCCACCTGCAACGGGGTGAAAGTGCCGTAGTCGTGGTAGCTCTTGATCCGCGCCAGGGCGCTGACCAGCTCCGGGTTGCCGACCATGAAGCCGATGCGCCAGCCGGCCATGTTGTAGCTCTTGGACAGGGTGAAAAACTCCACCGCGATGTCCTTGGCGCCCGGCACCTGCATGATCGACGGGGCTTTCCAGCCGTCGTAGACGATGTCGGCGTAGGCCAGGTCGTGGATCACCAGCACGTCGTACTGCTTGGCCAGGGCGATCACCCGTTCGAAGAAGTCCAGCTCGACGCACTGCGCGGTAGGGTTGGATGGGAAGCCGAGGATCATCATCTTCGGTTTCGGGATCGAGCCGCGGATGGCCCGCTCCAGCTCGTCGAAGAAGTCCACGCCCGGCACCAGCGGCACCGAACGCACCTGGGCGCCGGCGATCACTGCACCGTAGATGTGAATCGGGTAGCTGGGGTTGGGCACCAGCACGGTGTCGCCCTGGTCCAGGGTGGCGAGCATCAGGTGCGCCAGGCCTTCCTTGGAGCCGATGGTGACGATGGCTTCGCTTTCCGGGTCGATATCGACCTCGTAGCGATCCTTGTACCAGCGCGAAATGGCTCGGCGCAGACGCGGAATACCCTTGGAGGTGGAGTAGCCGTGGGTGTCTTCGCGCTGGGCGACGGTGACCAGTTTCTCGACGATGTGCGGCGGAGTCGCACCGTCGGGGTTACCCATGCTCAAGTCGATGATGTCTTCGCCGCGCCGACGCGCAGCCATCTTCAGCTCGGCAGTGATATTGAATACGTAAGGGGGGAGTCGATCTATGCGCGCAAAGCGGCGCGGCGAACCTTGTTCGGCCATTGTTGCCTCGAGTACGTGAGCGCCCGGAACCGTCCGAGCGACGTCGGCCACTGCGGTGGCCTGGGGGCAGACGATAAGGGCTGTGGCGCCAGGCTGTCCAGAGGGGCGCGGCAACTATTTTTTGCCGGCAGCGGCGTTGCCTGGACAGGGATTTGCATCATGCAGGCTGGATTCGCAGCCCGCGCATTGTGTTTGCCGGGCCCTCCCGCGTTAAATACCCCCCACTCGAACAACCGCATCGAACAGGATGAATGATGGAGTTTACCAGCGGCTTTCTGCTGAGCCTTTCGCTGTGCCTGGACATAGGCGTGGCCAATATCGCGATGATTACCCTGGCCATGCAGCGTGGTTATTTCCAGGGTTTCTGCCTGGGCCTGGGCACCTGTGTCGGTGACCTGGTCTACGCCGTGCTGGCGCTGGCCGGCATGACCGTGCTGCTGCAGTACGAAGCGGTGCGCTGGGTGCTGTGGATCGGCGGATCGGCGCTGCTGGTGTACTTCGCGGCGAAGATGATCTATTCGGCGATCCACCACAGCGCGGTGCTGGCCGAGGCCGGGGAGGTGGACAACGGTTCGCCGCGCAAGGAGTTTTTCCGCGGCATTTTCCTGGCCATGTCGTCTCCCAGCGCGATCCTCTGGTTCGCCGCGGTGGGCGGTACCCTGATTGCCCGTTCCGGTGGTGGTGACCTGCTCAGTTCCGGGCTGTTCCTCAGCGGCTTCTTCTGCGCCGGGCTGGCCTGGGTCGTGGGCCTGTGCTTTGCCGCGACCCAGGGCGGCAAGCTGCTGGGCGACAAATTGTTGCGCTACTCCTACCTGGCATCTGCGGCGATCTTCTGCTATTTCGCGGTCTACGTGATCCTGTCCGGTTACCAGGAGTTCATCGTCGGCGCGGCGGTCGCGGAGCTTCCCGCGCTCTGACCCAGCGATTCGGGTTTGGCCTCTATACTCCCTGCCGAACCCATTTTTCAGGCAGGAGTCGCATCATGGATGAGCAAAAACAGGTCGGCGGGCCGGTGCCGCGTTTCGAGAAGGGGCGCTTTCTGCTGATCGCCGGTCTGGGCGGGCGTTTCACTCCCGAGACGACGCAGGGCATTCCTGAACTCTGGGAACGCTTCATTCCCCATATCGGCAAGGTTCCCGGCCAGGTCGGGGAGGAGACCTACGGCCTCTGCTGCAACCCCGACGGCAAGGGCGGGTTCGAATACATCGCCGGGGTCGAAATCAGCAAACTCGACGATTTGCCCGAGCTGTACCGCTGGGTCGAGGTGCCGCCGCAGCACTACGCGGTGTTCGAGCACCAGGGGCCGCTTGCGAGCCTGCCGCAGACCTTCCAGTACATCTGGAAAACCTGGCTGCCACAGTCCGGGCGCGAAGCCGCCGATGCGCCGGAATTCGAACGCTACAGCGCCGACTTCAACCCTGACACCGGCCAGGGCGTGCTGGAAATCTGGCTGCCGCTCAAGGAGTAGTGAGCCGCGCCGCGAGCACAGGCCGGGCCCGCGGTGGGCCCGGTCATTTGCCTTTGTTCGGCCGGCGGGCGCGCCACAGGTCGATGGACAGGGTGACAAAACCGAACGCACTGATACCGAACAGCACCAGCAAACCGATCTGAACATTGCTCATGGCGACTTCCGTACTCGACCAGGATGGGATTGATTGAGGCCTGATAAATAACCCGGTCGGCGCGCGGATGACAGCGACTCTACGCAGGTTTTACGGGCTTGCCGTCATTCGATATGCAAGCCTTATTACTTTATGATCGGCGGCATTTCCCATAGCCGATCTGTTCCCCATGACCTTATCCAGCCTGTTGATCCGTCAGGTCGCCGCCGCTGACCTGGACCGCTGCTTCGCCATCGAAACCCTGGCCTACGAAGGCGACGAAGCCGCCACCCGGGAGAAGATCGCCACCCGCATCGCCACCTGGCCCGAGGGCTTCATCGTCGCCGAAGTGGAGGGCGTGGTGGCCGGCTTCATCAATTCCGGAGCGGCCTTCGAGGTGGAGATGGCCGACGAGGCCTTCAAGGAACTGATCGGCCACGACCCGGCCGGGCCCCATGTGGTGATCATGTCGGTGGTGGTGCATCCGGACTATCAGGGCCAGGGTGTTTCCCGGCGTCTGCTGGAGGCCTTTATCGAGCGCATGCGCGGCCTGGGCAAGGCCAGCATCAACCTGATGTGCAAGGAGCGGCATGTGCCCTTGTACGAGCGCTTCGGCTTCGTCTACCTCAAGGCTTCGGCGTCGGACCATGGCGGCATGGCCTGGCACGAGATGGTGCTGGAGTTGTGAGGTCGTAACGCAGGTCGTAACGCCACGGCGTAGGAGCGAGGCTTGCCCGCGATAAGGGCGCCGCGGTCTGGCTGATGTACCGCGTTAACCTTTATCGCGAGCAAGCTTCGCTCCTGCAGAAGCATTCAATACAGGCTGTTGCGCACCCGTTCCGGCATTTCCCGGTCGTAGCGGTCGGCGTCGAACTGGCCGTCGCAGAGGCGCTTGAGGATGGCGCCGGCCGAGGGCAGGGCCGAGCGTTCCAGGTAGTGCTCGGGGTTCCACAGGTCGGAACGCACGATGGCCTTGGAGCAGTGGAAGTAGGCCGCCTCGACGTCCACCAGGATCACTGTGCGCGCCGGCTTGCCATTCACCGCGAAGCTGTCCAGCAGCGCCGGCTCGGCCGAGATCCGCGCCCGGCCATTGACCCGCAGGGTCTCGCCGATGCCGGGAATGATGAACAGCAGGGCCACCCGCGGGTCGCTGACGATATTGCGCAGGCTGTCGATGCGGTTGTTGCCCGGGCGGTCGGGCAGGGCCAGGGTGTGCTCGTCGATGATCCGCACGAAACCCGGGGTATCGCCGCGGGGCGAGCCGTCCATCCCGCCTGGGCCGACGGTACTCAGGATCACCAGCGGCGAGGCGCGCACCATGGCCTGGTAGTCCGGGTTGAGGAAGGGGATTTCCTTGCGCACGGCCCGCTCAATGGGCTGGCCGTAGATTGCCTCCAGTTGCTCGAGGGTGGTCAGCATCATGCTTCTCCTGGGTAATGTCAGAACATCAGGACCAGACGGCGTTCATAGCCGATGCGGCCCCTGTAGGCCTCGCCGCTGTCGACCCAGCCTTGCTTCAGATAGAGGCTGAAGGCCGCTGCGTTGTCCGCGTCCACCGACAGCATCAGCCCCTTGATCTCTGGCCACGCCTGGCGCGCGGCGGCGGGCAGGGCTTGCAGGCAGGCCCGGCCGTAGCCCTGGCCCTGGACCCGCTGATCGACCTGCAAGGCATGCAGGGTGGCGGTGTCGGGGTCGGCCCAATGGGGCAGGAACGGCGGGCGCTTGAGCAGCAGGAACGCCACCGGGACCTCGTCGGCCAGCAGGGCGAAGCCCTTGATCCCGGGCTCCGGCGCCTTGAGCAGGGTATGCAGCGCGGTGTAGATATCGCCGGAATAATTCTTCTGCCGCGGGTGCACTTCGAGCGCGTCGAGCTGCTGCAATTGCCTGGCGTCGAGCTGTTCGTAGGGCACGAGTCGGGTGGTCACTGGGCTGTCCATATCCGGGCACTGAGGGTGGGCTGGGTGAGTGGCGATTCTAGCGATTTTGCCCAGGGTCCCGGTTTTTTTTCCGGGCCCTGTCGATTTACCGGGCGGCCAGACGACTAAGGGTGTCTTCACGATTTAACGGTCGCCTGTGGCGGCCACCTTGAGCCCATATCACTCAATCGCAGGGAGAATCGCCATGAACGCCCAAACCACCGAAAGCGAAATCCGCAGCCTGATCGACGCCTGGCGCCAGGCCGTGATGGCCAAGGACATCGAGCGCATCGTCAGCTATTACGCCGACGACATCACCGCGTTCGACGCCGTGGCCGCGTTGCAATTCAAGGGCAAGCAAGCCTACCGCGAGCACTGGAAGGCCTGCATGGAGTTCTGCCCCGGCCCTGGCATCTTCGACTTCGAACAACTGCACATAGTCGGCGCCAGCGACAGCGCCTTCGCCCACTGGCTGGCCCACTGCGGCGGCACCGACGACAAGGGCGAGACCAAGGCCTGCTGGATGCGCGTGACCGCCGGTTACCAGCGCCTGGGCGGCCAGTGGAAAGTGGTGCACGAACACTGGTCGGCGCCCTTCGACATGCAGAGCGGCAGCGCCTTGTTTGACCTGCAACCCTGATCGTCGGGTTTTTCGCCAAAGCCTGAAACAGCAGCCATAGTTGATCAGCCCGATCGAGGAGAGCCCCATGAAATACCTATGCCTGGTCTACAGCGACGAACAGCTGTTGCACAGCCTGCCGGAGAGCCCGAAAGACGCCGAGTGCATGGCGTACGCCGAGTCGGTGCAAGGCAGCGGCCGGATGCTCGCCGCCGAGGCCCTGGAGTCGGTGCAGACCGCGACCACGGTGCGCATGCGCGGCGGCCGGCTGTCGATCACCGACGGCCCGTTCGCCGAAACCAAGGAACAGTTGGCCGGGTTCTACCTGATCGATGCCAAGGACCTCAACGAAGCCATCCAGGTCGCCGGCAACATTCCGGCGGCCCGGGTCGGCAGCGTCGAGGTACGCCCGGTGCGCGAGTTGAATCCCTGATCGCCACCCTGGAAAAACGAGCCCTGAAAAAACAAGCATAAGCAGGAGTTTCGCCATGACCGAGCACAGCGTGGGCCGTGCGCCCGCCCAATATGAGTTGTCCATCAGCCGCCTGATCGATGCGCCGCCCGGCAAGCTGTTCCGTGCCTGGACCGAACCGCAGTTGCTGGTGCAATGGTGGGGACCCCACGGCATGACCACCCCGGAGTGCGAAATGGACCTGTGGGTCGGCGGCCAGTTTCGCACCCTGATGCGCGCCCCGGACGGCAACGAATACCCGACCATGGGCGTGTTCCTGGAGATCGTCGCGCCGCGGCGGCTGGTGTTCACCGATGCCTTCCTGCCGGGCTGGATTCCTTCGGGCAAGGCCTTCATGAGCGCCGAGGTGACCTTCGACGACCTGGACGGCAAGACCCTCTATACCGCTCGCGCCATGCACTGGAGCGAAGAGGATCGCCAGGCCCATGAAGCCATGGGCTTTCACGAGGGCTGGGGGCAGAGCCTGGATCGCCTGGAAAGCCTGGTGACCCGAGGCATGCCGGACTGATGCCGACGGCAACGCAAGACAGCGTCAAGGCGCTGGTGGAGACGGTCTACCGCAACGAGTCGCGGCGGATCCTGGCGACCCTGATTCGCCTGCTGGGGGATTTCGACCTTGCCGAGGAAGCCTTGCACGAAGCGTTCTTCGTCGCGGTCGAACGCTGGCAGCGCGATGGCGTACCGGACAACCCGCGGGCCTGGCTGGTGTCGGCCGGGCGTTTCAAGGCCATCGACGGTTTGCGTCGGCGGGCGCGTTTCGCCGCGTCCCAGGCGGCGCTGGTCAGCCAGCTCGAAGAGCTGGAGCAGACAGACTGGAGCGAGGAGGACCTGGAAGACGACCGCCTGCGCCTGATCTTCACCTGCTGCCACCCGGCGCTGGCGGCGGACGCCCAGGTGCCGCTGACGTTGCGGGAGATCTGCGACCTGACCACCGAGGAAATCGCCCGGGCCTTTCTCTCGACGCCGGCCACCATCGCCCAGCGCATCGTGCGCGCCAAGGCCAAGATCCGCGATGCACGGATTCCTTATCAGGTGCCGTCCCTGAGCGAACTGCCCGAGCGCCTGGACAGCGTGTTACGGGTGATTTACCTGGTATTCAACGAAGGCTATTCGGCGTCGATGGGCGCCGAGCTGACCCGCGAAGACCTGACCCATGAGGCGATCCGCCTCGGCCGTCTGTTGCTGGAACTGCTGCCGGAGCCTGAAGTGATGGGCCTGCTGGCCTTGATGCTGTTGCATGAGTCGCGGCGCCTGGCGCGGACCTCGGCCACCGGGGAGCTGGTGCTGCTGGATGAGCAGGACCGCTCGCTGTGGGACCGCGAACTGATCGCCGAAGGTTGCGCCCTGGTGGAACACGCCCTGGGCACCCGCCGTTTCGGCCCGTACTGCCTGCAAGCGGCGATCGCCGCGGTGCATGCCGAGGCGGCGACGGCCGGGGAAACCGACTGGCAGCAGATCGTCGGCCTGTATGACGTGCTGTTGCGCGCCATGCCCTCGCCGGTGATCGAACTGAACCGCGCGGTCGCCATCGCCCAGCGGGACGGACCGCTGGCCGGCCTGGAGCGGGTCGAGGCGATCCTCGCCCGGGGCGAGTTGCAGGATTACCACCTGGCCCATTCGGCGCGGGCCGAGTTCTGCCGGCAATTGGGCCGGGTTGAGCCGGCGCGCCAGGCTTATCTGCGCGCCCTGGAACTGACCCGGCAGGAACCGGAACGGCGTTTTATCGAGAACAAGCTCGAGGCCCTGAAAACCCTCTGAACTCTTGCCGATCCGAAGACTGGTCGTGGTCTATTGGCGATCGTTGAAGGCCTGCGGCCTTATCGCAGCCTACGGCAGCGGCTACAGGGATTGTGGCGCGAGCAGGGGCCGGGAGCGACCTCGGAAACGTCGCAACGATGCGCTGTTCTCCAGATCAGCCGAGCCCTGTAGCCGCTGCCGCAGGCTGCGATCGGGCGCGGAGCGGCCGCCAGCGGGGCGAGCCTCTGCAAAAAACGCTTATTCCAGCATCCGCCCCAGCAACCAGCTGCCCGCCGGACCTGGCGGATGCAGGCGCGACCACAGGGCATCGACCGCCACGTTGCGCGGCCAGCCACGGGCATCGAGTTCCACCAGGCTGTCGGCGCCGAAACGTTCCACCAGCCAGCGCGGCAGGGGCGCCCAGCCAAAGCCGCCCTGGGCCATTTCCAGCAGCATCAGGTAGCTCGGCGCCGACCACACCCGGCCCCGGGCCCGGCTGTCGTAGGGGTTGACGATGGTCGCCAGGCGCAGCTCGCGGTGCTGTTGCAGGTGTGCCTGATCGATATTTTTCAGCGCCGCCAAGGGGTGGTTGCGCGACACGAACAGGGCGATTTCGGTGCGCTCGTCCACCGTCGAATGGTCGAGGTCCGCCGGGTATTCGGGCTGCATCTCGGCAAAGGCGATCTGCGCCCGACCGCGCTGGACCAGCTCGATCAGGTCGTCGCATTCGGCGATCAGGCATTCCAGCTCCAGGTCCGGGTAGCGTTGTTCGAAGGCGCTCAGCGAGGTCTCGAAACGATCCGACTGATAGGTGTCGGACAGGGCCACCGTGAGCTTGGCTTCCACGCCCTGGGCCAGCTGGCTGGCGGCCATTTCCAGGCGGCTGGTGGCGGCCAGGATGTCTTCGGCCCGTTGCAGCATGACGTGGCCTTGCGGGGTGAGGGTGGGCTTGCGGCTGCTGCGGTCGAACAGCTGCAGGTCGAGGTCGATCTCCAGGCTTGCCACCGCCGCGCTGATGGTCGACTGGCTCTTGCCGAGCTTGCGCGCGGCCGCGGAAAACGAGCCTTGGGTGGCCGCCTGGACAAAGGCCAGCAGTACTTCGTGTGAGGCCATGAACTATCGCCTTGCTCGATGGTTGATGATTATGAAGTATCGACAGGCAAGGTGATCATGGCAACCACATTCACTGGCGGGAGCCGGACCATGAGCAACACTAAATCCTTGACCGAACGGGTTTTCCAGGCCGTGGGCTTCGAGCTGCTGGCGTTCGCGCTGTGTACGCCGCTGCTGGCCTGGATCATGGACAAACCTTTTGTCGACATGGGCGTGGCAACTATCGCCATCGGCCTGATCGCCCTGGCCTGGAACGTGGTCTTCAATGGCCTGTTCGACCGTCTGCTCAAGCGCCTGGCCCTGGCGCCCAGCGGCTGGACCCGGGTCGCCCATGCGCTGCTGTTCGAAGGTGGCCTGGTGGCGGTAAGCGTGCCGCTGATCGCCTGGTGGCTGCAGGTCAGCCTGATGCAGGCGTTGATTCTCGACATCGGCGTGCTGCTGTTCTTCCTGCCGTACACCTATGTCTATCACTGGGGTTACGACCTGGTGCGGGAACGCTTGATGCTGCGTCGCCCGCTCGATCGCGCCAGTTGAAAACCGAGGGGTCAGCGGGCGGCGTGGTGCCGCTCGATGGCCTCCAGGTAGGCTTTCATCGCCCGGGGGACTTCCTGCAACAGCAGGATGCTCTTGAGCTGACTATTCTCCAGAGCAACCTGGAACAGGCCGATGGGCAATCCGCGCATGGCCGTCACGTAGGCGTCGCGTTCCGCGGCGCTGGCGGTGGGCAAGCGCAGGGCGAGCATGCGGTCGTAGGTTTCCTGGATTCGTGCCTGGATGGTCGGGGCCTGGAGCTGGCAGGGCGTGAAGGTGGGGCTGATCATCTGCAGCAGGTCGGGATGGGTCTCGAGGTATTCCATGATCGGCATGATCATCCGGTCGATCACCTCCTGGCTGCTCGACTCGACCCAGGTGGCCGGGTCGATGGCCAGGAGGTTGGCGGTGATCTGTTCGAAGGCGTCGATATGGCGCTGGCCCAGGGCGTCGAGCACGCTCTGCTTGTCGCTGAAGAAGTGGTACAGCGAACCGATGGAGGTGCCGGCTTCGCGCGCGAGGCCATGCATGGTCAGGCTGGCCACTCCCTGGCTGACCAGCAGGTGGGCGCAGGCATCGAGAATCGCCGTGACCCGTTCATGGCCACGAGTCTGTTTCGGCGAGCGCGGGTTTTTGGCCGGGAGCATTTTTGAATCGTTCATGGTCTGAGAGGCAGCAAGGGGCATACATTATGGCGCACCAGGGCGATTGCAGTCCTCAGGTAAAACTAGACACCATCCTCTACTTTTGCAGAGAATACGCGCCATGGATCAGCGCCCTCCGCTGTCCCACCTGACTCGAAGACCATGACACTCTCTCCCAACTGGATCATCTGCGAGCATTGCGATTCGTTGTACGAGTCCGTGCCGCTTGCAAAAGGCCAGACCTCCCAGTGCTCGCGCTGCGGGGCGGTGCTGGAGCGCGCCCGGCACCTGAACGTGCAGCAGCTGCTGGCCCTGTCGATCACCGCGGCGCTGCTGTTCGTGTTCGCCAACGCCTTTCCGGTGATCGGCATCAGCCTCGAAGGCCTGAGCAACGAAGCCACCCTCTGGCAGTCGGTCGAAGCCCTGGCCCAGGGCCGCATCAGCCTGATCGCCGCCGTCACCGGCCTGGCCATCATCCTTGCCCCCGGCCTGCAGATTGCCCTGCTGTGCTGGGTGCTGGGCTTTGCCAACATCGGGCGCGCGGCGCCGGGCTTCAAGGCCTGCATGCGGGCCCTGGAACACCTGCGGCCGTGGAGCATGCTGGAGGTGTGCCTGCTGGGCATCCTGGTGGCCATCGTCAAGCTGGCCGGCATGCTCGACGTGCACCCGGGCCTGGGGCTGTGGTCGCTGGCGATGCTGACGGTGCTGATCATCCTGATTTCCGGCAAGGGCATCCGCCGCCTCTGGGACGACCTGGAGGGCCGCTACTGATGAACCAGCCTCCCTACGCCCGCGACCTGGGCCTGATGCTGTGCCACACCTGCGGCCAGACCTGCCCCCAGGACGTTCACTACTGCCCGCGCTGCGAGGCTGTGGTGCATGCGCGCAAACCCAACAGCCTGAGCCGTACCTGGGCCTTTCTCGTGGCCAGCCTGATTCTCTACATCCCGGCCAACGTGCTGCCGGTGATGTATACCCAGATCTTCGGCAGCGGCAGCGAAAACACCATTCTCAGCGGCGTGCTGGAGTTCTGGCAGCACGGCTCCTGGGACATTGCCCTGTTGATCTTCATCGCCAGCGTGGTGGTGCCGTGCAGCAAGTTCCTGGTCCTGGGGATGCTGCTGATCACCTGCCAGCGCCGCAGCCATTGGGCGATGCGCGAGCGCGCCAAGCTGTACCGCTTTATCGAGGTGATCGGCTACTGGTCGATGCTCGACGTGCTGGTGGTCGCCCTGGTGGCGGCGCTGGTGCAATTCCACGCCCTGAGCTCGATCGAGCCGCGCATGGGCATCCTGTTTTTTGGTTTGGTCGTGGTCCTGACGATGTTCGCGGCCATGAGTTTCGATCCCCGGCTTATCTGGGATGTAGAGGTTGAAGATGTCTGATCATCCAGGTTCCAACGCTTCAAGCACGCCAGCGAGGCCGGGCACCCCCGCGGTCAGGACGCGCCGGTTCAATATCTCGCTGGTGTGGATCGTGCCCATAGTCGCGGCCCTGGTCGGCCTGTCGATGCTGGTGCACAAATCGCTGTCGGCCGGGCCCGAGATCTCCATCAGCTTCCAGACCGCCGAAGGCCTGGAAGCCAACAAGACCCAGGTCAAATACAAGAACGTGGTGATCGGCAAGGTCACCTCCATCGCCTTGAGCAAGAACCGCAGCAAGGTGATCGCCAAGGTCGAGCTGGACCAGTCGGCGGAGTCCTTCACCGCCGCCGACTCGATGTTCTGGGTGGTGCGCCCGCGCATTGGCGCGGGCGGTGTGTCCGGGGTCGACACCCTGCTGTCGGGGGCCTTTATCGGCGCCGACGCCGGCCAGGAAGAAAAACGCAAGAAGAGCTTCGTCGGCCTGGAAACGCCGCCCCCGGTGACTTACGGGCAAAAGGGCAAGCGCTTCACCCTGCGCACCGATGACCTGGGCTCGCTGGACGTCGGTTCGCCGGTCTATTACCGGCGCATCGAGGTGGGCCAGGTGATTTCCTACAAACTGTCGGAAAACGGCAAGGGCGTGGACGTGCGGATCTTCGTCAACGCGCCCAACGACCAGTTCGTCACCACCGACTCGCGTTTCTGGAACGCCAGCGGCGTGGACGTGACCCTGGGCGCCAACGGCCTGAAGGTCAACACCGAATCCATGTCGTCGATCCTCGCCGGCGGCATCGCCTTCGTCGAACCCAAGTACAGCCCCAACGCCAAGCCGGCCGAGGAAAACGCCAGCTACCAGCTGTTCGCCGACCAGGACACCGCGCTGGCGCCGCCCGATGGCGACCCGTACTACATGCGCATGCGTTTCGACCAGACCCTGCGCGGGCTGGCGCTCAATGCGCCGGTGGAGTTCCTGGGGGTGAACATCGGCCGGGTGGTGTCGATGGACCTGGATTACGACGAGCAGAAAAAGACCTTCTCCACCGTGGTCGGCGTGGTGATCTACCCGGCACGCCTGGGCAAGGTCCATCAGCAACTGGAGAAGCTCAGCGGTGCCGACGAAAGTCGCGCAGGCTACCTGATCGGTGCCTTCGTCCAGCACGGCCTGCGGGCCCAGGCGCGCAGCGGCAACCTGCTGACCGGCCAGCTGTATATCTCCATGGACTTCATCCCCAACGCCAAGCCGGTGGCTTTCGATGCGACCGCGCGGCCGCTGGAAATTCCCACCGTGCCGGGCGGGCTCGACAAGTTGCAGGAGCAGTTGCAGCGAGTGGTGGAGAAGATCAGCAAGTTGCCGATCGATGCTATCGCCAACAACCTCAATGGCAGCCTGACCGAGATGCAGAAGACCTTGCAGAACGTCAACGGCAAGGTATTGCCGGAGATGCGCGACACCCTGGAGCAGACCAAGAAAACCCTGACCACGGCCAACGACAGCTTCGCCGAGGACTCGCCGCAGCGACTGCAACTGGGCCAGGCGATGGACGAAGTGCAGCGCACCGCCCGTTCGGTGCGGGTGCTCACCGACTTCCTCAGTCGTCATCCCGAAGCACTGATCCGTGGGCGGCTCAAGGACAATCAGCCGGACGCCTACAAATCCTCGACCTCGTCTTCTCGTGAGCCTGAATCGGAAGTCCAGCCATGAAAAAAACTCTAGTGTTGCTGATCGCGTCCCTGGGCCTGGCGGCCTGCAGCTCGGCGCCGACCCATTACTACACCCTGATGCCGCCGGCGCCCGAGCCGGCGGCGGCTGGCGGCGCGGCGTCGGGCCTGCAGTTCGAGATGGCCGGGGTGCGCATTCCGATGCAGGTCGACCAGCCGCAAGTCGTGGTGCGCCAGGACGGCGGCACCCTGGCGATCCTGGAAACCGCGCGCTGGAGCGCGCCGCTGGTGGACGAGTTCCACGACGCCCTGGCCAGCCAGATGGAGCAGCAATTGGGTACGCGCAACCTGGAAGGCCTGCCCAAGTCCGCGGGGCAGCCGATCCTGTCGTTGCAGACTGATGTGCGCCGCTTCGAATCGGTGCCAGGGCGTTATGCGCTGATCGACGTGGTGTGGAACCTGCGCCTGCGCGGCGATGGCGTCGAGCGCCGCAGTCTGACCTGCAGCAGCCGCATCAGCCAACCGGCCAGCGTCGAGCTGTCAAGCCTGGTCCAGGCCCACCAGCGGGCCATCGACGAGCTGGCCAAGCGCATTGCCGGCACCGCCAAACGCTGGGCGCAAAACCCTGCCATGCGCTGCCCCTGACCCGGCTCTTGTAGCCGCTGCCGTAGGCTGCGATAAGGCCGCAGGCCTTCAGCGATCTTCAGTACGCAGCGGCCGTACCGTCCGATCGCAGCCTGCGGCAGCGGCTACAGGGGCCATATACCGAAGGGCAATCCCGCCCCTGTAGGAGCGAGCTTGCTCGCGATGGCGTCAGCAGCCACACCGCCGATTCAGCCGAAGAGGCGGGCTCAGAACAATTGGGTGAACAGCCAGTACAGGCTGCCGGACAGCAGGATCGCCGCCGGCAGGGTCAGTACCCAGGCCATCAGCAGGTTGCGGATGGTCTGCATCTGCAGGCCGCCGCCGTTGGCGACCATGGTCCCGGCCACACCTGAAGACAATACGTGGGTGGTGGACACCGGCAGGCCGAACAGATCGGCGGCGCCGATGGTCAGCATCGCCACGGTTTCCGCCGAGGCACCCTGGGCGTAGGTCAGGTGGGTCTTGCCGATCTTTTCGCCGACGGTGACCACGATGCGTTTCCAGCCGACCATGGTGCCCAGCCCCAGGGCGATGGCCACGGCGATCTTCACCCACAGCGGAATGAAGCGCGTGGCGTTGTCGATCTGCTGCTTGAACAGTTGCAGCTTGCCCTGGGTGTCGGCGTCGAAGTCGCCGACCTGGTACTTGTCCATCAGGCGGATGGTTTCGCTGCTCAGGTACATGTCGTTGCGCACGTTGCCCATGGCTTCGGCCGGCACCTTGGCCAATGAGCCGTAGCCCTTCACTTCGTCACCGATATGACCGGTCAGGGCGGCCAGGGCCGGGACCAGCTGCGGCGTGGCTTCCTTGCTGCGCACATAGTCGGAAAGCACCGCGCGCGGGTCGGCGGGGGCCGGTTGCGGGGCGTTTTTCACCAGGGCTTGCTGGGTGACTTCGGCCACCGCGGCAAATTGCAGGGCCTGGTCGGCCGGCATGGTGCGGTTCAGCGCGTAGGCCATGGGCAGGGTGCCGACCAGGATCAGCATGATCAGGCCCATGCCTTTCTGGCCGTCGTTGGAGCCGTGGGCGAAGGACACGCCGGTGCAGGTGACGATCAGCATGCCGCGAATCCACCACGGCGGCGGGGTATTGTCCTTGGGCGCCTTGTACAGCGCGCGGTTCTTGACGAACAGGTGCAGGGCCAGGAGCAGCAGGGCGGCGAAGGCGAAGCCGATCAGCGGCGAGAACAGCAGGGCGTAGCCGACCTTGGTGGCCTGGCTCCAGTCCACGCCGCTGGTGCCGTCGCGGCCGTGCATCAGGGCGTTGGCCACGCCGACGCCGATGATCGAGCCGATCAGGGTGTGGGACGACGACGCCGGCAGGCCCAGCCACCAGGTGCCGAGGTTCCACAGGATGGCGGCGATCAGCAGGGCGAAGATCATGGCGAAGCCGGCCGACGAGCCGACCTGCAGGATCAGCTCCACCGGCAGCAGGGCGATGATGCCGAAGGCCACCGCGCCGCTGGACAGCAGCACGCCGAGGAAATTGAAGAAACCCGACCAGACCACCGCGAAATGCGGCGGCAGCGAGTGGGTATAGATCACCGTGGCCACGGCGTTGGCGGTGTCGTGGAAGCCATTGACGAACTCGAAGCCCAGGGCGATCAGCAGCGCCACGCCGAGCAGCAGGAACGGGGTCCAGGTGGTGACCGTGGTGCCCAGCTCGTGCACGTCGTGCATCAGGCTGTAGGCGGTGAACAACAGGCCCATGGCGAGGACCGCGAAGAAC